>DAORUY010000036.1:0-18149 GCA_035433445.1 Paracoccaceae bacterium | reverse complement strand
CGATCTCCGCCGGTTTTGCGGTGTAGGTTTTCATCGGATACCCTTCGGGTTCTTGGGTCATTGCGGGCGCCGTTTGCAGGTGCCCAGATGGGATGGGGGCTTTTCCTGTATTTCCCAAGAAGCGTCAAGGGGGGTGTTCAATATTTAATCATTCAATATCAATGGCTTAAAAGTGTGGTATCAATTTACCCCACTATCTCTCCGCTTTTGCGGGCGGAATCGAGAATGTCAGCCCGGCACGCGCCACGACCTCGTCCTGACCGTCGGACCGGATCAGCACATCCCCAGCGGCAAGCTGCCGCCCGATCTTGAGGATGCGCGCCTCGCCCAGAAGGTCGGCGTCGGGCATGGGTTTGCGCAGAAAGTCGATGGAGACATTGGTGGTGACGGCAAGGGCCTTCAGCCCGATCCGAGACATGAGCGCGAAATAGAAGGCCACATCGGCCAGCCCGAACATCGAGGGACCAGAGACGGTGCCACCCGGTCGCAGGTGCCGCTCCGCGACCTTGAGCCTGAGGATGATCCCGTCCGGTGTCAGCCGTTCCACCACGAAATCATCCTGTACCTGTGGGAAGGTCACAGCGAGGAATTCGGTCAGGTCGGCCTCGGTCAGTATCGCTCGCATCTTTCGCCCCGTTGTTTCACGCCGTAAGCTGAGGGCAAATGGAGGGGAATGACAAGTGACCGAGCCGCTGATCCTGACCGGAACCGTGGGCGGCGTGCTGACGCTGACGCTGAACCGCCCCGCAAGCTTCAATGCGCTCTCCTGCGCGATGCTGGGTGCGATCAAGGACGCGCTGACGCAAGCAGCGGCGGACGCGAAGACCCGCGTCATCGTCCTGAAAGGGGCGGGCAAGGCCTTTTGCGCGGGTCATGACCTGAAGGAGATGCAGGCGGCACGGACGGGCAACGGCGTGACGGATGGCGGCCGCGCCTTCTTTAGCGCGCTTTTTGATCAGTGCGCCGAGGTGATGCAACTGATCCCCACCCTGCCCCAGCCGGTGATTGCCGAGGTGCATGGCATTGCGACAGCGGCGGGCTGCCAGCTTGTTGCCTCGTGCGACATGGCAATCGCGGCAGAGGGCACGCGGTTCGGGGTGAACGGGGTCAATATCGGATTGTTCTGTTCGACCCCGATGGTGGCGCTCAGCCGCAACGTGCCGCGCAAGGTGGCGTTCGAGATGCTGACAACCGGCCAGTTCATCGACGCGGAGCGCGCCGCGGAGGTCGGGCTGGTGAACCGGGTGGTCCCCGCGGCGCACCTGTCGGACGAGGTGGCAGCGCTGGCGAAGCAGGTCGCCGCCAAGCTGAATGCGGCGGTCAGAATCGGCAAACGCGCTTTTTACGATCAGATCGGCCTGCCGCTTGACGCGGCCTATCGGCATACGGGGCGGGTAATGGTTGAAAACATGCTGTGGCGCGATACGGACGAAGGAATTGCCGCCTTTCTCGACAAGCGGCCGCCCGACTGGGCGGCGGACTAGGGGCTGATTGCCCCCTGCCCGACCCTGCCGGGACCGGGCCTGTCAGATCCGGTAGATGGCGCCGAACTTCGCCTCCAGATAATCCAGAAGCGGTTCGGCGGTTGGGGCAAAGCCGCAGGCCCGTTCGATGGTGGCCACCGGCGGGCGCAGACCGCCGAACTGCTGAAGATTGTCCCTGAGCCAGCCTGTCGCCGGGCGCGCGTCGCCGCGTGCGAGGCTTTCGTCCAGATCGGGAAGTGCGGCCCGCATCGCCTTGTGCAGGCACCCCGCATAGAGATTTCCCAAAGAATAGGTGGGGAAATAACCGATCAATCCGCAAGACCAATGCACATCTTGCAACATGCCATGCGACGGCTTGTCGACCGGATAGCCGAAGTCGGCGCGGAACCGTTCGTTCCAGGCCTCCTCAAGATCGCGGACGGCAAGGCCGCCCGCCATCAGGTCGCGCTCCAGATCAAAACGCAGCATGATATGCAGGTTGTATTGCACCTCGTCAGCCTCGGTGCGGACATAGCCCTTGTTGACCCGATTGACTGCGCCATAAAACGCATCGGCATCGGTTATGCCCAAGTCGCCGAAATGGTCCTTCATCTTGGTGAAAAGCCAGCCGGTGAAGGCGCGCGAACGGCCAAGCTGATTCTCGTAGATCCGGCTCTGGCTTTCATGAACCCCCATCGACACGCCCTGACCGAGCGGTGTCAGGAGGTAGGCCTGATCAATGGCCAACTCATAACCGGCATGGCCGACTTCATGGATGGTCGAATAGAAGCAGTTGAACGGGTCCTTCTCGGACACGCGGGTGGTGATGCGCACATCATTGCCGGATCCCGACGAGAACGGATGAACCGCCAGATCGAGCCTGCCGCGCGTCCAGTCATACCCGAACGCATAGGCCAGATCGCGGGCCAGGGCCAGTTGCCCCTCTTGCGCGAAACGGCCCTTGAGCGGGGCGGGAGGGTGCGCCGCCCCCAGTACCGCCTGACGCAGCGCCACCAGTCGCGGGCGCATCGCGGCAAACATCGCCGCGATTTCAGCGCCGGACGCTTCGGGTTCATAATCATCTAGAAGCGCGTCATATACATCGCCTCCGTCCGCCAGCGCCTGCCCTTTCTCGCGGATCAGGCCGACGACCTTTTCCAGTGTCGGCAGGAAAGCCGCGACGTCTTCATTCGCACGGGCATCGGCCCAAATGCCCTGCGCTACACTGGTCACGCGGGCAATCTCGCTTGCCAGGCGCGCGGGAACCCGGGACTGTTTCAGATAGGCCCGGCTGATCAGGTCCAGCGCGCGGTTGCCTGCCTCGTCCTTCGCCCTGGCTTTGGCCAGCCAGTCGGCCAGCCGCGCATCCGTGCGTCGCGCATGCAGCACGCTCTCGATTGCGGCCATTTCCTCGCCGCGCTGATCGGCGGCGCCGCGTGGCATCACGGTTTCCTGATCCCAGCTCAAACGCCCGGAAATCTGCGCAAGCGCCTCGGTTTCACGTTGGAAGGCCATCAGTTCGCCAAATGCGGTCATGCTTTTTGATCCCGGAGCGAGGTGGAAATCGGATAAAGGGCCCGGTGACGGGCGCGGACAATGAGGGTGAAAAGCAGGATCGCGCCGAACTGATGGGCAAGACCCAGATGCAGGGGCGCGCTTTGCAATACGGTAACGATCCCAAGGACGACTTGCACGAACAGCCCCGCCGCCAGCCAGTCGAACGCCAGCTTCGTGCGCGGATGGGCAGATTTGCGTCCCTTCAGCCAGACGACAAGCCCGAAGGCAAAAACCAGATAGCCCAGCATCCGGTGCAAGAACTGCACGAGGCCGGGATTTTCGAAGAAGGCGCGCCAGGTGGCGCCACCGTCCGGCACATAGAAGGCGTCCGCCGGAAAGAACCCTTCGCCCATCAGGGGCCAGGTCGGAAAGGCGCGGCCCGCGTCGATGCCCGCCACCAGCGCGCCTAGAAGGATTTGCAGGAAGGCCGCATGCATCAGCCCGGTCGCAAGCGACACCAGCCGGTCTTCACGTGCCCGCCGCGCCTGCAAGAGCCATCCCTCGGGCCGGGCCAGCGACAGGATATACCAGGCGGTCAGGCCGAGAATCACGAATGCCAGCCCCAGATGTACCGCCAGCCGGTAGGAGGCGACATCCACCATCCGCCCCGTGAGGCCCGATGACACCATCCACCAGCCAATTGCGCCTTGCAGCCCGCCAAGGGCACCTAAGCCCAGAAGCCGCCCGGTCCAGCCCACCGGGATTCGTTTGGTGACCCAGAAGAACAGGAAACCCAAGGCCCAGACCAGCCCGATGGTCCGGCCAAGCTGACGGTGGCCCCATTCCCACCAGTAGATCGACTTGAACCCCTCTAGCGTCATCTGGCTGTTTTGCAGCTGATATTCGGGGCTGGCCTGATAGCGGGCAAATTCAGCCTGCCATGCGGCATCATTCAGGGGCGGCAAGGCCCCCGTCACGGGTCGCCAATCTGTGATCGACAGGCCGGAATCGGTCAGCCGTGTCAGACCGCCCACCAGAATCATCACGACGACCAGAAGATAGATGACCGAGAGCCAACGCCGGACCGGCGTGCGGCCGCGGCGGGCGGCGTCGATCATGCCGCCCTGCGGTTCAGGCGGTGCCTTCGCGGTTGTTCCGACTTCTTCGAATATGCTGCGCTTGGCGGTCATGGTCGCTCCTTGCGGTTGCGCCGGACAGTAAGCGCGGCGGCTTGCCCCTTCAAGGTGGCTCAATCCTCGTCAGACTGCGCCTGGTCCCTACGTCGAACGATCTGGCGCAGCACTCCGTGGAAGGTCTGTACATCGGCGCGGGTCAGCGGCATGCGCGACCAGAGATTGCGCAGGTTTTGCTTCATCCCGTCGGCCTTGGTCGGGGGAAAGAAGAAACCTGCCTCTTCCAGTCGCTCCTCGAAATGATCGCCGAGCTTTTCGACCTCAAGGTGGCTCGCGAAGTCCCGTCGGCCCATTTCGACCACTTCGGGCGGCCGGTCGGTGATCTGGCGCATCCATTCGTAAGCGCAGAGCAACACGGCCTGCCCGAGGTTAAGCGAGAAGAAATCCGGGTTGACCGGGATGGAGATGATGGCATTGGCGCGGGCCACATCCTCATTCTCCAACCCTGCGCGTTCGGGGCCGAAGAGGACGGCGACCTTCTGGCCCGCCGCGCAAAGCGCGCGGGCATGGTCCATCGCGCGTTCGGGGGTCATCACCGGCTTTGTCAGATCGCGCCCGCGCGCCGTCGTGGCAAAGACATAGGCGCAATCGGCCACCGCGTCGGGCACCGATGAGAAGACCCCGGCGTGATCCAGTACCCGCCCTGCCGCGCCCGAAGCCATGGCCACGGCACGCGGATTGGGCCAGCCGTCGCGGGGATCAACGAGCCGCATCCGGTCCAGCCCGAAATTCAGCATCGCCCGCGCGGCAGCGCCGATATTCTCGCCCATCTGCGGGCGGACGAGGATGAAAGTTGGCTGAAGGTCGGTTGTCATTCTGTTCCCCTGGACCCGCGCCTGATACTTTAGGGGCCAGATGCTGACAAGGAGAAGTCCCATGGCGCGTGATGAGGGACTTGAAACAGTCGTCTCCGATGATCTTGCCGATCTTGCCGACTTGAAAACGGTGAAAATGTTCGGCGGTCTGGCCTGGATGTGGCGGGGCAATCTTCTTTGTGGGGTGCGCCATGACGGGGTTCTGTGCCGGCTGGGCAAGGGCAACGATGGCTGGACCCGCGACATTCCCGCGGCTGCACCGATGATCATGGGTGAACGCCCGATGGAAGGCTGGGTGCGCCTCTCGCCCGAAGGCGCTGCGGACGACAGATTGCGGGCGCGTTTTCTGGCCGCCGCGCGGGCTTTCGTCGAAACGTTGCCCCCAAAGTAGCCAAGCGCAGATTTCTGCGCTAAGGCGGGCGAAAGACCGCAAAGGAGCCGTCATGGCCGAAGACCGCCCGCAGATTTACCTGATCACCCCGCCCGTAGTGGAGCTTGCAACTTTCCCCGATCTCTTGGCGCAGGTACTGGACCAGAATGCGGTGGCCTGCCTCAGGCTCGCGTTGGCGGGCAAGGACGAATATGACCTCGGCCGGGTGGCCGATGCGCTGCGCGCGGTTGCGCATGAACGTGACGTCGCGGTGGTCATCGACACGCATGTGGCGCTGGCACAACGCCATGGGCTGGATGGCGTTCATCTTCTGGACAGTGCCCGCTCGGTACGTGCGGCGCGCAAGGAACTGGGCGCTGACGCAATTGTGGGGGCCTGGTGCGGCACGTCGCGCGATGCGGGCATGACGGCGGGTGAAGCGGGCGCGGATTACGTGGCCTTTGGCCCGGCGGGCGCAACCGCTCTTGGCGGCGGCCAAGTGGCCGACCGCGATCTTTATGCCTGGTGGTCAGAGATGGTCGAAGTGCCGGTGGTGGCCGAAGGCGCGCTCGATGCCGCGCTGATCCGCGACCTTTGGCCTGTCACCGACTTCTTCGGCATTGGTGAGGAAATCTGGCGCAGCGACGCCCCGGCGAAGGTCCTGAAGGGACTGATCGCCGCGATGGCCTGACCGCCCCTTGTGGGGGTCAGCCGATCAGGGGCAGCTTGCTGCCATAGACCTCCTCGTAATGGCGCTTCAGGCGGGCGAGCGCGATTCTCAGCACAATCTTGCCTGATCGCGCCGACCAGCCCATGCGCTTTTCGGCGACCTCAAGCCCTTCGAGGTAGCAGCAACACCGCAAGACGACATCGCCAAGCCCCGGTCCAAGGTCGCGCAGTGCCGCCGCAACCCGTGCACGGGCCCGCGCCGCCCCTTCGGACGCGCCGCCATCGGGCTGAAATCCGCCCCGGTCGCCTGCTGTCAGGAAACGGTCCCAGTTCTGAGCCACGCGCGGCCCCATCTGCGACAGTTCAAAATCCTCGCGCAGCCGTTCGCCTGCCACCACCAGATCGGGTTCCAGGAACAGTTTGCCGTCCTTGTCGCGCCGTCTGGCCAGGGCCGCGAAGGGGCTTTCGGCCAGATTGTAGCGCATCCTGCGCGGACCTTCCTCGCCCTGCTCCATCACATTGCGCTCGTCCCAGATCCGGTGCTGGTCGGCGAACGGGGTGCGCGCCTCGGCCAGGCCGGGCTGCTGGGCGGCCATATCTTCGTCCAGAATGCGCTTCAGCGCGGCACGCCCGGCGGCAGTGACCTCATAGGTCGTCACCCGCCCGCTGCTGCGCACCGCGATCCAGTCCTTCAGCGCGAAAGCCTGCGCCACGGCACGGTCGAGAACCGCAATACGCACCGTACCGCGCAGCACAGCCGCTTTCTCCATGTCAGGGGCAATCGCCAGAAGGGCACCGTTTTCGCACAGGCGGCGCAAGATGCGCCGGGCCTCGCGATTGATGGTTGCCTCGTCCGGGCGGGCGGAAAAACCGGAACGGATGGGTGCGGACATGATGGTTCCCTCTGGCAGTGGATGAATGGTGTCAGTCGCGAGGGGCGCTTCTTCGAACTGGCGCAGCACTTCGTCGACCAACAGGTCGTCGCGGCGCAATTCGAACGCGCGCACCCGGCGCAAAACCGTCGAGGCATGGCAGCCTTCGGCCCGCGCAATTTCGCGGATCGTCTGTGCGCCCTGGACATGGGCCAGATACAGACGTGCGCTGTCCGGCAACCAGACGGGCCAAGCCGCCGGGCTTTGGGCAAATGCCTTCATTCAATTCCTCGTTGTGGTTCGGTCCGGCAGAGGACCTTTCTTAAGCAGACGTTAAAACCGTGGGTTGCATTTCTTACGCATTGGTTAACTGCCGGCTCGTTCCCGAGATTTGTTGATAAATTATAAATTTCCTTGAATGAAACGGTCGCTGCTCCGCCGCGTTCTGCAACAGCATCAAAATCAAATACATCCGCAGGTTGTAGATGCCGAAGGAGCCCACATGACTGATCTCTTCCAGCTTGTCAGCGATCTCAGACGCCCCCAGCTTCTGGTCAGGGCGGCCCGCGCGGGCTTGATCGACTACAACCGCAAGCGCGACCTAAAGCGGCTCATGCGTCTGTCCGAAGCCCCCTCCCCCGACCGCGCGGTAACGGCCCTTCTGGCCGAGGAGGAGCGGCTGGAGGACATCCGCCGCAAAGGCGACGCGACCTATTCCTTCGCGCGCCATATCGAGGTGCTGATCGCCATGATGGCCGAAGCGCGGCTTCTGCCGGGCCGCTCGGTCGCTCGTGGCTGAGGGGCCGGTCGTGGCCCCAAAAAGGAAAGGGCCGCCCTGTGGGGCGGCCCTGTCACATCACATGAACGCATCCGGCATCGAGGCTTTCTTGCGGGCCACATAATCGGTGAGCGCCTCTTCGATGGCCGGGTCGATCGCGGGCTTCTGATAGTCGTTCAGAAGCTTGGCTACCCGTTCCCGCGCCAGCTGCACTGTGTCGCGTTCGCCCTCTTCCTGCCAGGTCTCGAAGGGCTTGTAGTCCAGAAGATCGGTGCGCCAGAAGGCTGTCTTGAAGTTCGCCTGCGTGTGATCGGTGCCAAGGAAGTGGCTGGCCTGACCGGAGCCGACATAGCGCAGCGCCTCCATCGCCTGACCGTTGTCAGACATGTCGATGCCCTGGGCGATGTGATGCAAGATGCCAAGCTGGTCGGCGTCCATTACGAATTTCTCGAAGGACGAAACAAGCCCGCCTTCCAGCCAGCCGCAGGCGTGCAGCATGAAGTTCACGCCCGCAAGCAGCCCCATATTCAGGCTGTTCGCCGTCTCGTAAGCCGCCTGTGCGTCCGGCAGTTTGGAACCGCAGAACGACCCGGCCGAGCGATAAGGAACCCCCAGACGGCGGACAAGCTGACCCGCGCCATAGGTCACAAGGCTTGCCTCGGGCGTTCCGAACGTCGGCGCCCCCGATGCCATGTCGGTTGAGGTCACGAAAGCGCCCGCGATGATCGGCGCGCCTTTGCGGATCAACTGGCTGTAGGCGACGCCTGCCAGAACTTCGACCAGCACTTGCGTCAGCGTGCCCGCGACCGTCACCGGCGACATGGCACCGCCCACGATGAAGGGCGAAATGATCGCCGCCTGATTGGCCTTCGCATAGACTTCAAGCGCGCCCATCATGATCCCGTCGAAGGTCATCGGCGAGTTGATGTTGATGAGCGAGGTCATCACCGTGCGCCCGTTCAGCCCGCCGAACAGAATGTCCGACATCTCGACCGAATCCTGCGCGCGCTCGGGTGCGGTAACCGACCCCATGTAAGGTTTGTCGGAAAGCGTCATATGGGCATAAAGCATGTCCAGATGGCGCTTGTTCACCGGAATGTCGGTCGGCTCGCACACCGTGCCGCCCGAATGGTGCAGCCATTTCGACATATAGCCGAGCTTCACGAACTTCTGGAAATCCTCCATCGTCGCATAACGGCGGCCATTTTCGTCGCGCACGAAGGGCGGACCGTAAACCGGGGCCAGTACAAGACCCCGGCCGCCGACGGTGACATTGCGTTCCGGGTTGCGGGCATGCTGCACATAAGACGATGGCGCGGTTGCGCAAAGGGCGCGGGCCAGCCCCTTTGGCAAGCGCACGCGCTCGCCCTGCACATCGGCGCCAGCGGACTTCCACAACTCCAGCGCCGCAGGGTTTTCGACGAAATTGACGCCGATTTCCTCAAGGATCACTTCGGCGTTGGCCTCGATGATCGAAAGCGCCTCTTCGTTCAGGATTTCCAGGTTGGGAATATTCCGTTCGATGTATTTTGCAGTCTCGAAATGTACTGCGGAACGCTCTGCCCGGCGCGCCGCGCCACCGCCCCTGGCCCTGCGGCCGCCGACCTCTTCGTTCATGTCCTAGCTCCTGACAATCCGTTTGGCCCTTATTAGCCACTCACCACGTCTACCTCCCGCGTTAAACGTCACTTGGCGCGCAAAAACGACATTCCCCCATGTCGCGTTCCGTCCATACCTTGCGAGCCAGCATTTTGGCGTGATGATAGCGGGCGCTGGCGCAATAAGTCGGGCCAAAGGGGGCAGCGCCCCCTTGCCTCAGGGCGCGGCGCCCACTATTCCCACTGCCCATGACACAGCATGACCGCCTTCTGATCATCGACTTCGGCAGCCAGGTGACGCAACTGATCGCACGCCGCCTGCGAGAGCTGAACGTCTATTGTGAAATTCACCCGTTCAACCGCGTGGACGAGAGTTTCCTCAAGAGTTTTGCCCCGAAAGCCGTCATCTTTTCCGGTGGCCCGGCTTCGGTCTATGCCGAGGGCGCGCCGATGCCGCCCGCAGGCGTTTTCGACATGGGCGTGCCGATCCTTGGCATCTGCTACGGCCAGCAGGTGATGATGCATTGCTTGGGCGGTCACGTCGAAGGCGGCCACGGCACGGCCGAGTTCGGCCGCGCCTTTGTCACCCCCACCGCTGACCGGCTGCCGTTGCTTGAAGGCTGGTTCGCGGGCGGCGACGAACAAGTCTGGATGTCGCACGGCGACCATGTGTCAAAGATCGCGCCGGGCTTTCAGGTCTATGGCACGTCACCGAACGCGCCCTTCGCCATCACCGCCGATCCGGCGCGCCGCTTTTATGCCGTGCAGTTCCACCCCGAGGTGCACCACACCCCGAAAGGCGCGAAACTTTACGAGAATTTCGTGAAGCTTGCGGGCTTCAAGGGCGACTGGACCATGGGCGCCTACCGCGAGGAGGCGATCCGCAAGATCCGCGAACAGGTGGGCGATCAAAAGGTGATCTGCGGCCTGTCGGGCGGGGTTGATTCCTCGGTCGCCGCCGTTTTGATCCACGAAGCGATCGGCGATCAGCTGACCTGTGTGTTCGTCGATCACGGCCTTTTGCGGCTGGGCGAAGCCGAACAGGTCGTGACCATGTTCCGCGACACCTACAACATCCCGCTGATCCATGCCGACGAGTCGGACCTGTTTCTTGGCGCGCTCGAAGGGGTCAGCGACCCTGAGGTCAAGCGCAAGACCATCGGCAAGCTTTTCATCGACGTGTTCCAAAAACATGCCAACGAGGTCGGGGGCGCAAAGTTCCTGGCCCAGGGTACGCTTTATCCCGACGTGATCGAAAGCGTCTCGTTCAGCGGCGGGCCTTCTGTCACGATCAAGTCGCACCATAATGTCGGCGGCCTGCCCGAAAAGATGGGCATGAAACTGGTCGAACCCTTGCGCGAGCTTTTCAAGGACGAAGTCCGCGCACTGGGCCGCGAACTGGGCCTGCCCGAACCCTTTATCCGCCGTCATCCTTTCCCGGGCCCCGGCCTTGCCATTCGCTGCCCCGGCGAGATCACGCGCGAAAAGCTCGACATCCTGCGTCAAGCCGATGCGGTCTATATCGACCAGATTCGCAAGCACGGGCTTTACGACGAGATCTGGCAGGCTTTCGCCGCGATCTTGCCGATGCGCACCGTTGGCGTGATGGGCGACTACCGCACCTATGACTATGCGCTGGCCCTCCGTGCCGTGACCTCGGTCGACGGGATGACGGCGGACTATTATCCCTTCACCCACGATTTCCTTGGCGAAACCTCCACCCGGATCATCAACGAAGTGCGGGGGATCAACCGGGTCTTCTACGATTGCACCTCCAAACCGCCGGGCACGATCGAGCTGGAATAGACGGTTTCACGCTTGAAGTTCCTCTAAGGCGCGATCAAGGTCCGCGGCAGACGACGCGGACCTTTTGATGACATCGCCCCTGACCTTCCTGTTTCGGAACCGTGATTTCGGCCTCTATTTCGGCGCGATGTTTCTGGTCAATATCGCCGTCCAGATTCAGGCAGTGACCATCGGCTGGCAAATTTATGACCTGGCGCGCGAAACCCGTTCGATCAAGGAAAGCGCCTTTCTGGTGGGCATGGTCGGGCTGGTGCAATTCTTACCGCTCTTTGCGCTGACGCTGTTTGCCGGGTCGCTGGCCGACCGGATCAGCCGCCGCGCCATCGTTCTGGCGAGCCTGGTGGTCGAGACCGCCTGCGCCGCAGCTCTTGTTTTTGTCTCGCTGGAGGAGGTGCCGCAGTTCACCCATATCTTCGCGATTGCCGCCCTTTTTGGCGCGGCGCGGGCGTTTCTGTCGCCCGCCTCGACGGCATTGGTGCCGATGCTGGTGCCGCGCCGCGACATGCCACAGGCGATTTCGCTCAAGTCGCTCAGCTGGCAGGGCGCGGTGATCATCGGCCCCTGGATCGGCGGGATGCTCTGCGCACTCTCGACCGCGCTGTCTTACGGGGTCACAACCGCGCTTTATGGCCTCGGGATCGCCATTGCCCTGATGATGCGTGCCAATACGACGCCAGAACGCCAGCCCGGCAGCGCATTGGCCCAAATTCGCGATGGGCTGGTCTATGTCTGGAACAACAAGATCATCTTCGGGGCCATGTCGCTGGATCTTTTCGCGGTGCTTCTGGGCGGCGTGACCGCCCTTCTGCCGGCTTTCGCCGCCGACGTGCTGCAAGTCGGCCCTTCGGGCTTCGGGCTTTTGCGGTCCGGCCCTGCGCTCGGCGCCGCCAGCATGGCCATCGCGCTGACGCTTTGGCCGATGAAGCGCCGGGCGGGCGCGCGCATGTTCTGGGCCGTCGCCGCCTTTGGCCTCGCGACGCTGGTCTTTGCGGTTTCTCGCAACATGGTTCTGTCGATTGCGGCGCTGGCGGCGCTTGGCGCGGCGGACATGATTTCCGTCTATGTCCGCCAGACGCTGGTGCAGATCGTGACGCCCGACCATATGCGTGGGCGGGTGTCGTCGGTATCGGGGCTGTTCATCTCCGGCTCCAACGAACTGGGCGAATTTGAAAGCGGGGTCGCGGCGCGCCTGCTTGGCCCGGTGGGTGCCGCGATCTTCGGCGGCATCGGTACGATCATCGTGACCGGGCTTTGGGCGAAATGGTTCCCCGACCTGCGCCGCGCCGACCGGCTGGACATGGCCCCGCCGGAGATGGAGGTCGTCCGCCCCCATTCCGTCACCGCACCCGCGAGTTAGGCTTTCACCTTAGCGGGCTTGGCCGCCGCGACCTTATCGGCCAGGGCCTTCGCCACTGCAAAGGCGCCCTTCACACGTTCGCTTTCACCCGTAAACGTCCGCGTCAGAATGATTTTATTGTCCTTGACCCTTGCGGAGCCCGCTTCGGCCTGGATGAATTCCACCAGCCCGGCGGGGCTCGTGAACTTGTCATTGTGGAACTGGACTGTGATGCCTTTTGGCCCGGCATCCAGCTTGGAAATTCCGGCCTGCTTACAGGTGCCCTTGATCCTGACGACGACCAGAAGCGTGTTCACTTCCCGCGGCAGCGGCCCGAAACGGTCGATCAGTTCGGCGGCGAACCCCTCCAGTTCGGTCTTGGTGGTCAGATGCGACAGGCGGCGATAAAGGCCGAGCCGCACATCGAGGTCGGGCACATATTCTTCGGGGATCAGCACCGGCACACCCAGATTGATCTGCGGCGCCCACTGGCCGTCATCCTCCAGCCCGCCCTGCAATTCGCCGGATTTCAGCTTTGCAATCGTCTCTTCCAGCATCGCCTGATAAAGCTCGTGGCCGACCTCGCGGATATGGCCCGACTGTTCCTCGCCCAGAAGATTACCTGCGCCGCGCAGGTCAAGGTCTTGTGATGCAAGCGAAAAACCGGCCCCGAGACTGTCGAGCGACCCAAGAAGCCTGAGCCGTTTTTGCGCCGCTGGCGTCAGCGGACTGCGTGGCTTTGTGGTCATGTACGCATAGGCGCGCGATTTCGAACGGCCGACGCGGCCCCGGATCTGGTAAAGCTGGCTCAGGCCAAACATGTCCGCCCGGTGGACAATCATCGTGTTGGCGGTGGGAATATCCAGCCCGCTTTCAACAATCGTCGTGGCCAGCAGCACATCATACTTGCCGTCGTAGAAAGCATTCATCCGCTCATCCAGCTCGCCCGCCGCAAGCTGGCCATGTGCAATGATATAGCTCACCTCGGGCACATGGGTTTTCAGAAAGTCCTCGATTTCAGGAAGATCAGAAATCCGCGGCACCACATAGAAGCTCTGCCCGCCCCGATAGCGTTCGCGCAACAGCGCCTCGCGGATTGTGACCGTATCGAACTCGCTCACATAGGTGCGGATCGCCAGCCGGTCGACCGGGGGCGTGCCGATGATGGAAAGGTCGCGCACCCCGGTCAGGCTCAGTTGCAGGGTGCGCGGGATCGGGGTGGCGGTCAGGGTCAGGACGTGGACCTCTGATCGCATCTCCTTCAGCCGTTCCTTATGCTGAACGCCAAAATGTTGTTCTTCGTCAATGACTAACAGACCGAGGTTGCGGAACTTGACCGCCTTGGCCAGTACCGCATGGGTGCCGATGACGATATCGACCGTGCCATCCGCCAGCCCGTCGCGGGTGATCGCAGCATCCTTGGCGCTCACAAACCGTGACAGGGGCCGCACGGTGATCGCAGTGCCGCGGAACCGTTCCGAGAATGTCCTGAAATGCTGCCGCGCCAGCAGCGTGGTGGGCGCGATGACGGCAACCTGCACGCCCGACATGGCCGCGACGAAGGCCGCGCGCATCGCAACCTCGGTCTTGCCAAAACCGACATCGCCCACCACCAAACGGTCCATCGGGCTACCCGCCTCCAGATCGGCCACCACATCGCCGATGGCCGCCAGCTGATCGTCGGTTTCCTGATAGGGAAAACGGGCAGAGAAGGCGTCCCAATCATGGTGCGGCGCTTCAAGGATCGGCGCATGTCGCAGCGCGCGTTCGGCGGCCACCCGCATCAGCCGTTCGGCGATCTGGCGGATCCGTTCCTTCAGCTTGGCCTTCTTGGCCTGCCACGCGCCACCGCCGAGCTTGTCGAGCAAGCCTTCCTCATGGCCGAAACGGCTGAGAAGCTCGATATTCTCGACCGGCAGGTAAAGCCGCGCGCCTTCGGCATATTCCAGATGCACGCATTCATGGGGGGCACCCAGCGCCGTGATCGTCTCAAGCCCCTTGTAGCGGCCGACACCATGTTCGACATGGACCACCAGATCGCCTGGCGAAAGCGACTGAGCTTCAGTCAGGAAGTTATCGGCCCGCTTGCGTTTTTTCGCGCCGCGGATCAGCCGGTCGCCCAGCACGTCCTGTTCGGAAATCACTGTCAGGCCCGCGCATTCGAACCCGTGTTCCAGGGCCCAGACGGTCAAGTACAGTCCGCCCTTGCCGTCGGGCAGGTCCCGGATCGTGCGGGCGAGCGCCGCCCCTTTGACGCCCTCGTCCTCCAAGAGGCCCTTCAGCCGTTCACGCGCGCCTTCGGAATAGGATGCGACAACGACCTGACCTTCTTTCAGCATCACCTTAAGATGGTCTGACAGTGCGCCGAAAAGGCTTATATTTTCCAATTGACGTTCCGGCGCAAAATTGCGCCCGATCCGCCCGCCCGCATCCAGAACCCCCGGTCCGGTCGGCTGCGGAAGCGCCACAAGCTGCACCGTGCGATGCCCCGCAAGGCCCGCCATCCAAGCCGCGTCATCCAGATAGAGCAGCCCCGGCGGACAGGGTTTGTAGACCGAATCCAGCCGGTCCTTTCGCTTCAATGCCTCAGCGCGCGTGTCATACTGATCTTCGATCCCCTCCCATCGCGACAGGCGCGCGGGCGTCGTCTGATCATCAAGCATCACCGACGCGCCGGGCAGATAGTCGAACAGGGTTTCCAACCGATCATGGAAATAGGGCAGCCAATGTTCCATGCCAGCGTGCTTGCGCCCGGCGCTGACCGCCTCGTAGAGCGGATCATCGGTGCCCGCCGCGCCGAACTCAATGCGGTAATTCTGGCGAAACCGGGTGATGGCCGCGTCGTCGAGTATGATCTCCGATACGGGCGCAAGTTCAACTGCGGCCAGCTTTTCAACGGTGCGCTGGCTGGCCGGATCGAATCGCCGCGCCCCGTCCAGCACGTCGCCGAAGAGGTCCAGCCTGACCGGCCCGCCCTGCCCCGGCGGATAGATGTCGATGATGCCGCCCCGCACGGCATAATCTCCGGGTTCCGATACGGTGGGCGTTTGCGAAAACCCCATGCGGACGAGGTAGGATTTGAGCGCCCCCTCATCCACTCGCCCGCCGACCTTGGCCGTGAAGGCCGCGCCCGCAACCGTATCGCGCGCCGGAAGACGCTGGGTCGCCGCGTTGAGCGTGGTCAGAAGGATGAACGGCCCCGGCACCCCGCGCGCCAGCGCCGCAAGCGTCGCCATGCGCATGGCCGAGATATCCGGGTTGGGCGACACGCGGTCATAGGGCAGGCAGTCCCAGGCCGGAAAGGTCAGGACGGTCGCGCCAGGCGCGAAGAAGGCCAAGGCGGCGCGCATCGCTTCCAGCCGCTTGTCGTCGCGCGCCACATGGATGACCGGCGCGCCTTTTTCCAACTCGCGCGCCAGGGCACGGGCATCAAACCCCTCAGGGGCGCCGGACAGGGTGATATGGGCGGAAGAATTCATGCGCCTGAGGTAACGCTTGCCTCGGCCCTGTCAACCCGCCCTTTCCGCAAACCGGGTCTGGCAGCGGGTCAGCCAAGCGGCGAGATATTGAAGTTTTGCAGCATACCCCACATCGCGGTCACGGTGATCGACAAGACCCCGATCGCCTGCACCACAATCCGGTGCCGGTTCATCGCGCGGCACAGCTCTTCGCCACCCAGCGCTTCGGCACGAAGCCGGCGCGACAGCCGGAATGTCAGAAGCCAGACCACGGCCATCGGCAAAGCGATCAGCAAGAGCGCCTGGCAGAACTCGACATGGTAGAAGAACCCCAGCAGCGCCAGCATCGTCAGCGCGCACGTGCCAATGCCCATCAGGAAGACCCCGGCCTCGTCGGCGATATAGAGCATGCGGGTGACATTGACGCGGACGACCGCCTCAAGATCCGTCATGGCGGCTTCCCCGTGGCGGCGCGCGCGCAAGACCATGTCGAACGGCACACCGATGATCCAGTGCGATGCCGTGGACCAAGTGACGGCCAGCGCGATCCAGTACCAGAGATTCGAAAAGGAACGCAGATCAATCAGGTCGAGAAAAAGTTGGGTCAGGCTCACATCATGCTCCGTGCCCCGGTTCGACATGGCGTTCGGCAAGGCGATCACCGGGGCGTCAGACATGCTAGCCTGCCCCTGCGACGGTTTCCACCCTTGAGATGCGGCCAAAAGCATGGCAGCGGTTGGCAATCGCACGAAGGAAGCCCGCCATGCCCGATCAGCCCGCCCCGATGCTCAGCCACCGCTTCCGCCGCCTTCGTCGCACCGCGGCCTTGCGCGATATGGTAGCCGAGACGCGGCTTTCCCCCGCGGATTTCATCTGGCCGCTCTTTGTGACCGACGTCGCGGGCGCAGATGTCGAGATAGCGTCGATGCCCGGCGTGCGGCGGTTGACGGTCGAGGGGGCCGTGCGGGCAGCGGAAGAGGCTGCGCGTCTTGGCATCCCGGCGGTCTGCCTCTTTCCCTACACCGACCCCGCGCTGAAGACCGAAGGCTGCGAGATTGCCTGGGACCCGGACAATCTGTCGAACCGGGCGATCCGGGCGATCAAGGCGGCGGTGCCGGAGGTCATGGTGATGACCGATGTGGCGCTCGATCCCTATAACAGCAACGGGCATGACGGTCTGGTCAGGGATGGCATCATCTTGAACGACGAAACCGTCGAAGCCTTGGTGCGCATGGCTTTGGCGCAGGCGGATTGCGGGGCCGATATCCTCGGGCCATCCGACATGATGGATGGGCGGATCGGCGCGATCCGGGCCGCGCTCGAACAGGCGGGCCACAAGGATGTGGCGATCCTGTCCTATGCGGCCAAGTATGCCAGCGCCTTCTATGGCCCCTTCCGCGACGCGGTCGGCGCCTCGGGTGCGCTCAAGGGCGACAAAAAAACCTATCAGATGAACCCCGCCAACCGTGCCGAGGCGCTGCGGCTGGTCGGGCGCGATCTGGATGAAGGCGCCGATATGGTGATGGTCAAGCCGGGCATGCCCTATCTCGATATCTGCCGCGAGGTGAAGGATGCGTTCGGTGCGCCGACCTTCGCCTATCAGGTCAGTGGCGAATATGCGATGCTGAAGGGCGCGATCCTTCAAGGTTGGGTGAAAGAGGATGTGATCATGGAAAGCCTTCTGGCCTTCCGGCGCGCGGGTTGTGACGGCATCTTGACCTACTTCGCGCCCGACGCCGCGCGTATGCTCCGCCAAGGCTGACGATGGACCGCCGCCGGTTTCTTGGCGGTCTGGCGATCCTGGCGGCAGGTCCGGCCCGCGGGCAAGAGACGCGCCCCTTCCGGCTGGGGGTGACCCGCTGGCCACCCGAACTGTCGCTGAGCGGTCTGGCGCGTGTCGAGGCATTCTTGCGGGCACATTGCGACATGGCGGCGCCTATGGTTCTGGGTGGCGTGCCGTGGGAGGCGTCGCTGGACGGGTCCGACTATTCATGGGCGTTGCGGAACGAACTGAACTGGAAAGCGCCATCGGGGTATCCCGTCTGCCTTTCGCTCGGGCCGCTCAGCACGATGCGGGATGGGTTTGCGCCGCTTTACGCGACAACCGACAATCAGCCTGTGCCGGACTGGATGGCCGGACTTCCCTTCGACGATCCCCGGATCATTGACCGCTATGCCGCATTTTGCATCAACGCTGCGCGCGCCATGCGGCCGGACTGACTGATGATCGGGGTGGAGGTCAACCTTCTCTTGCACAATCGCCCCGAGCTTTGGCCCGGCTACCTTCGGCTCCA
>DAORUY010000035.1:0-19085 GCA_035433445.1 Paracoccaceae bacterium | reverse complement strand
GCGGTGATTGCGGCCGAGGGGCTGGTGGCGCTTGTGGTGCTCTTTCGGGCAGACCCCGGTCGGGTTCTGATTGAGACGCAAGCCCGGTTGGGGTTGGGACGGATCGCGATTTTCATTCTGATCAGCGGGTTTTTATCCGTGCCGATCCTGGGCTATCTGGCACGGGGCGCAGGGGCGGCCTACGGCGCGCATGTGGTGGTGGGGATCGCGCTGACGCTGGTCCATTTCGCGGTTTTCGCGGCGATGTCGCAAGTCAAGAGCCCGATCAGCGGGCTTTACCGGCTGTCGCCTTTGGTGCCCGCGGCGGTCACGCTCGTCGTGTCGCTGATCTTGAGCTTTTATGCCTTCGAACGCATGCCCCATGTCGAGGACGAAGTGGCCTATCTCTTTCAGGCCAAGACCTTTGCCGGCGGCGCGCTGACCGTCCCTGCCCCGCCCGAGGCCGCTTTGCCCGGTCTCGACTATTATCTGTTCGAGGTACAGGGCGGGCGCTGGTATGCAGCGACCCTGCCGGGCTGGCCCGCGGCGTTGGCGCTGGGGGTTGTGGCGGGGGTGCCGTGGCTGGTCAATCCGGTGCTGGCGGCTTTGTCGGTTCTTCTGGCCCATGCAGTGGCAGGGCGGATGGCAGGGCGTGATCAGGCCGATCTGGTGGCGATGATGATGGGCGCCTCGCCCTGGCTGCTGGCGATGGCGGCTTCGCTCATGACCCATACGCTGACGCTGTTTCTGATGCTGCTGGCGTGGTGGCTGATCATGCGGGCGGGCGACGGCAGCCGTGGTGCGCTCAGGCGGCTGTTCCTGGCCGGTTTGGCGATGGGCTGGATCTTTGCCACCCGGCCGCTGGACGGGCTGGTCGCGGGCGGGCTGACGGGTCTGTGGCTTTTGGTGATCGCGCCGCAAGGCGGGCCGGGGCGGACGCTGGTCTATGCGTTGGGTTGCTTTGTGACCGGAGGGTTGTTTCTGGCCTACAACGCCGCAATTACCGGCAATGCATTCTTGCAGCCGCTGACCGCCTATATCGACCGAAGCTGGGGGCCGGGTGCCAACGCCTATGGGTTTGGGCCTGAGATCGGCCCGCCGGGCGGTTGGGGCACGCTCGACCTCAGGCCGGGGCATACTTTCACGGAGGGGGTGGCGAACCTCCTCAACCTCGCCGCCAATCTTCAGTTCGAGATGATGGGTTGGTCGATCGGGTCCTTGGCCCTGTTGATTGCCTTTCTTCTCTGGCAACGGCCCGAGCGGGCGGATTGGGCGATGCTGGCGGTCGCTGTCGCCTTTCCGCTGGCCATGTTCTTTTACTGGTTCGCCGACAGCTATTACATCGGGCCGCGCTACTGGTTCCTGGCCGCTTTCCCCGTTCTCTACCTGTCGGCGCGCGGCTATCAGGCGATCCGAGAACATTTCCCCGACCGTGATCAGGCCGCCTTCGTCGGTATCGATTCGATCTTCTGGTATGCCTGCATTTTCGGGTTTTGCGTCTTCCTGCCTTGGCGGGCCGTGACGAAATACTACGAATACAATGCCTTCCATCCGACGGTGCGGGAGGCTGCCGCAGACGGACGGTTCGAGGGCAAGCTGGTCCTGGTGGCGCCCAATGGCGACGAAGGGTCGGCACTGATGCTGAACGATCCATGGCTCAGGGGCACCGTCTATCTGCATGACGCGGGCACGCTGAACGAAACGGCGCTGGCCGAGGCTTTCCCCGGTCGCGAAATCGTGCATTTCCGCGCCGATTGGACGGGTAAGTAAGGCAGGCCCCCGTTACGGGCGGATCAGCCCGCGTTCAGGTCGGCAAAGCGCCGCCCCTCGCGGATCAGCTCATCCCAGAGCGGCGCGGGCGCCCAGAACGTATCGCCCGTCGCCTTGGCCCATGTGCGCAGATCGTTGCGCAAGCCCAGAAGACCGGCTTCGTCCGCCGCCTGCATCGGCCCGCCCAGCCAGCGCGGAAATCCCTGCGCCAGGGCCACAAGGTCGATGTCAGAGGGCTGGCGCGCCCTGCCTTCGGCCAAGGCCCAGGCCGCATCGTTCGCCATCCCGGCCAGCACCCGGCGCCAGAGCGCCGCGGTCCCCAAGCGAGCATGTGGCCGCAGCCCATCGGCCAGTGCCATAACTTCGGCGGAAGGTTTCCAGGGACCGCTGGCCGGATGGTCGTGCCAGCCCCGCCCCGACCGCCGACCGGTGCGACCAACGGCGGCCAGTGCCTCGCGCAATTGCCGTGCCACATCGGCCTCGGCCACATCCGCACGGCGGTCCGGATAGCGACGAATCCAGTCGTCCGTCCCGGCCAGATCGGCGCTTTCGAACGGTCCGGCGGGCAGTCCCGCCTGCCGCAGTGCAACATCAACCGTATGCGGTGCCGCGCCTGCGGCAAGGCAGCGGTCGGCTGCGTCGGCCAGTGCGGTCGCCAGACGCGGTCCGAGGAAACCCGCGATCGGCCCCTGACGCACCGCCCGCCAGCCCAATGTGCGCAGGAAAAGCTGAAGCGCCGCACCGGCCGGGCCAATGGCGGCGACCTCGTTCAGCGCCACTTCGGTCAGCGCCATCTTGCGGTAGGGCGCGGTCATCGCCAGCACTGCAAGCCGGTTTCTGAGGTCATCGGCCGCGGCCAGAGCCAGCGGATCACGGGCCAGAACCGCAGCGCCGTGTGGTGGCAGTACCGACAGGACCGGCACATTATACGCAAGCCCCCCGGCCAGGGTTGAAAAAACCGAACGGCGGGTCGCAAGGCTGGCCAATTCATCCGGTGGCCCGCATTCGATCAGAAGATCGACCTCGCCATGTTCCTGCGCTGCAGCCTGCAAGGCCGTCGAAGTATCGCCCGGGCGGGCCGCGATGCGCTCCCAGGCCGCTTTTCGGGCGGTATCGGTCTTGGCGCCGGTGGCGACCGCAGCCTCTTCGGCCTTGGCCAGTCGGGTCAGAACCCGGGCCAGACCGGCGCTGTCGTCCCCCATGAGTGTCACCCTCACGCCGGCGCCAAGCAGTGCCCCGGCCAACCCTGCCGCCATTCGGCTGCTTCCGGCCAGGGCGACATGCTTCGGTGCCGACGCGCCAGTGTCTTTCGGTAGGGATTTCGCTCCCCGCCGTTCGGACATGAAGGCATGGCGCAGGGCGCGCGCCTCCGGCGTGGTCACGAGATCGAGGAAGGCGGCGCGTTCCAGCGCCAGCCCCTGCGCCTCGGGCAGCAGAAGGGCGCTTTCCACACAGTCGATAATGCGCGGTGCGGCGCGTTCGTGCGGGCCAAAGCGCCGGGCCCGCGCGACCTGAACCGCGTCGAGATAGGCTCCCACATCAGCACTGCCGCCCATCGGGCGGGCATGGGCGGCATGAAGCCGACGCTGGCCGCTGACATGCGCCTGGGCAAGTTTCAGGGCGAGCGCAAAGGCGGCATGCGCCGTCGCTGCGTCGTCAACCCCCGCGGGGGCCAGCAGATCGACAAGGCCAAGACGATGGGCCTCGGTTGCGGTGACAGGAGCGCCGGACAAGATCATGTCGAGCGCTGCGGCCGCCCCGATCAGGCGTGGCAGCCGTTGGGTGCCGCCCGCGCCGGGAAGAATGCCAAGCGTCACTTCGGGCAGGCCTAGCCTCAGATCGGCTGCGGCCACCCGGTAGGCCGCGACCAGCGCCAGTTCCAGCCCGCCGCCCAAGGCTGATCCGTGCAGGGCGGCGATGACCGGCTTCGGCGCTGCGGCGATTGCGGTGCAAAGATCCGGCAGGGCGGGCGCGACCGGCGGCTTGCCAAACTCGCGGATGTCGGCCCCCACGGGCCAGCTGCGCCCCGCGGCCCTGAGGAGGATCACGTCCACCTCAGGCGCGGCCAGTGCCTGTTCCACTGCGGCGGCGATGCCCGCGCGCAGTTCCTGTCCCAGCGTGTTCAACGGCGGATGGTCCAGCGTCACCACTGCGACGCCGTTCGCCAGCTCCAAGCCCACCTGCCCGTTCATGGGGTTCCTTCCCCGCGCCTGCCTTTGGGTAACTTTCTTTCAGCCGAATGCTTTTGGCAATGGGGTCAGGTCGGTTTAGCGCGTGTCTTTCAGTGGCTGGCGGCGCAGCGCGCGCAAAACGGGGTCGCGGGCAGCAGATCGAGCCGTTCCTCGCTGATCATCTCGCCGCAATGCGTGCAATCACCATATTCGTCCGCATCAAGACGCTTCAGAGCCGCTTCGATCATCCTGAGCTCCTGCTGGGCCGAGGCGCCGAGATCTTCCAGCACCTCGTCACCTTCGCGTTCAGTCGCCATCTCCTCGAAATCCTTGGCCTCATGGGTGTCGAGTTCGGCTTCAATGCGGTTCATGCGGCCCAGAAGGAACCGCTGGCGCTGAGACAGTTGTTCGCGGCGCACGGCGGGGGATTTCATTGGCAACTCCTTTGCTTTCGCTCTGGCTACAAGGCTGCGCCTGCGCGTTCCTTGATGCAAGTCAAAGCTATAGTTTCAGGCGCTTGTCGTGCCGTCCGTCACTGTCTAAGCAAGAGGCGCGGGCTGGATGGGAGGACGCAGATGCAGGTGGAATGGCTCTGGGGGCTGGGCGGCGGGCTGGTTATCGGCCTGGCGGGGGCGATGTATCTGATGGTGAACGGACGGGTTATGGGGGCCTCGGGCATCCTTGGCGGTCTGGTTGATGGCAGCGGGCGGGCGACAGCGGGCGAGCGACTTGCCTTTCTGGCGGGGCTGGTGCTGGCGCCCCTGATGGCAGTTGCGGCGCGTGGTGCGGCGCCCGAGATGCACCTGACCGCGAATATCGGCGTGCTGGTTTGCGCGGGACTTCTGGTCGGGCTTGGCACGCGGTTGGCCAATGGCTGCACCTCCGGCCATGGCGTCTGCGGGATCTCGCGCCTGTCGCCCCAGGGTCTGGTGGCGACGGTGCTTTATATCCTGGCGGGCGCTCTGACGGTCCTGGTCTTTCGTCATCTCTTGCGGGTGATCTGATGGTACGGGTTCTGTCTGCGGCGCTGGCGGGGGCGCTTTTCGGGATTGGCCTGATGATCTCGGGCATGACCGATACAGCCAAGGTGCAGGGTTGGCTTGATGTGTTCGGGAACTGGAACCCGACGCTGGCCTTCGTGATGGCGGGGGCGATCGTGCCG
This sequence comes from Paracoccaceae bacterium, assembly GCA_035433445.1. GTDB lineage: Bacteria > Pseudomonadota > Alphaproteobacteria > Rhodobacterales > Rhodobacteraceae > TMP-24. The sequence goes on along the minus strand of DAORUY010000035.1, from coordinate 14,003 downwards.
ATGGCGGTCGCCTGGCGGCTGATGGCGGCACGGCGCGCGAGCTTCCTCGGCAATGCCCTGCCCGCCGCGCCCGACCGGCGCATCAGCGCAAATCTGGTGATCGGATCGCTTCTGTTCGGGGCGGGTTGGGGCCTGGCGGGGCTTTGCCCCGGTCCGGCCATGGCGGCGGCGAGCTTTGGCGGGAGTGGGCTCGGGCTCTTCCTTCTGGCAATGGTCGCGGGTATGGTCGCGGCGCCTACGGTAAGGAGCCGGATCGACCGGATCGCGGCAGGACGGCTTTCAGGAGAGACGAAAATGGATGTTCGCCATCTGACAGACACCTATGCCGTGTCGCCACAGATCACGCCGCAAGATATTGGCGCGCTGAAAGCGGCCGGGTTCGTGCGGGTAATCTGCAACCGGCCTGACGGGGAAATTCCGGCGGAACTTCGGGCGGACGAAATGCGCAAGGCCGTGGAGGCCGCCGGGTTGGAATTCGTGGAAAATCAGATCGTTCCGGGTGATTTCTCGCCCGAGATCGTGGCGCGGCAGGCGCAGGCGATGCAGGCCAGCGGGCCGGTCTTTGCCTATTGTGCCTCCGGCAACCGATCATCCGTCGTCTGGGCCTTGGCACAAGCCGGTCAGGTGCCCGCCGACCAGTTGATCGGCACGGCGGCAAAATGGGGGTATAATCTGGAAGCGATCCGCCCGCGTCTGGGCTGATCCCGTTCAGGCGCTGCGCGCCAGAGGCAGTTCGGGTGATGGCCCGGCTTCCGTATCTGGCATGGCGACGTCCCCGGCCAGAAGGTCTGCGGCAGTGGGCGCCACATGCCGGTCAGCCGGAGGCGAGGCGATCCTTTCGCCCGGTACAGGCGCGCGGTGAAGCGGCTGATCAGAAGCGGCCACCACCTGTGCAGGCCGGACCGGTGGCGCAAACGCCGCCTCCACCCCAGTCCCGAGCTGTTCAAGGCGCAGGGCTCGTTGCCCGCCCCCCTGCCCCAGACTTGCCAGCCCCAGAAGCCTGCCATCCGCCCCTTCGATCTGGATCTGATGCAGCGCATCGCTGGGCAGGGTCAGCGACTGACCACGTTCAAGCGCCAGAAGATCAGACAGGGGCAATGCGATGCGCGCCAGAACGGCGTGAAGTTCGGCCTCGACCCCGCGTACCGTGCGTCCCAACACTTCCGCAAAATCGGCGCCCGATGTGTCATCAGCAGGAGGGCTTGCCGTCTCATCGGCCGTTTCAAGCGGGCGTGTGATGGTGCCTCGTCCGCGCGCGGGCAGGATCAGGCTGACTTTGCCTTGGCGGCCGCTGTCGCCGAACCGGAGGTCAAGCGTCAGCACCCGAAAGGCCGGATCTTCGAGCAAAAGCGCCAGCGGGCGCGCGTCGGCCAGATGCGACGCATAGCGAAAGCCCCCGGCCCAGACCGAGGCCGGATCGCCGCCTACCAGATGATCGAAGCCACCCAGAACCCCGTCGATCAGGCCCGCGATCATCGCCGCGTCGGTCCGGGTCGGGCGGCGGGGCGCGGCGGCTGTCGGGCGCACCTCGCCCACGGTCATCATCTCGATCAGCGCCGACAGGCACCCCCCTTCCATCACCAGAACCCCGGTCGTGCCCCCCGGCCCATCCAAAAGGCTGATCAGCGCCTGATCGGGAATCGTGTCGGCAATTTCAGCGCTGGTGCGCTGGTGACTGACATGTGCCCCCGCGCCAAGATGCAGGCCCAGCTTGCGCTCGGCCTCCCGCGCGAAGGCGGTGAACAGAAGATGCTCGGGGCCAGACGGACCTTGGGCGGCGCGCGGACGGTGCGCGGCGATCTTGCGTTCCAGAAGTGAAAGGTTGCCCGCGCTGTCCATGCCGTCTTTCCCGCGCCCGCCCCGCAGCTTCAGATGTTGCAGATCGAGGTTAGGAAAGGGTTGACGTTTCCTCAAAGGCCGGCGGGTAGCGATTTCTTCAAAAGAAATCGTTGCTGAGCCTTTTCATGGCTCCGGTGCGACCGGCCCGGGCGCGCGCACCGGCAAGACAACGCGGAAGGCCGCGCCGCCCTGCCCCGGCAGATACGTGATGCTGCCGCCAAGGTTGGTCATGATCTCGCGGCAGATGGCAAGGCCAAGACCCGCCCCCCCGGCGCGTGAGGTGTCGGTCAGGCGGGCGAATTTCTCGAAGATGAGACCTTGTGCCTTTTTCGGAATGCCCGCGCCATTGTCGATGAAGTCGATCGTGATGCGCCCAGCCTTCCGCCGCGCGGCGATCTTGAGGACCGGTTCGGCCGCATCGCAATACTTCCGGGCATTGGAGATGAGATTGATGAAGACCTGCACCAGACGGTCGGTGTCGGTGATGACCGGCAGGAACTCCGCCCCCGGATTGCGCACAAGACGGAGCTGGCGTTCGGCGCGCACGTTCGATGCGGCTTCAACCGCGCGGCCGATCAGGTCATGCAGGTTGCCCGCGCGGATCGACAACTGCACCTTGCGGTTTTCCAAAACCGCCAGGTCGAGAAGATCATCAAGCAGCCGGGTCAGGCGCTCCGCCTCCGCCTGAATGACGCCGGTATAGCGGGCGCGCAGATCGTCAGGCAGGTCCGGTTCGGCCAGAATGCCCGAAAAGGCCCGGATCGACGTCATGGGTGTGCGCAATTCATGGCTGATCTGGCTCAGGAAAGCGTCCTTTTGCACCGAAAGGTCGGTCAGCTTGTCATTCGCCTCGGAAAGGGCGCGGGCGGTGCGGGCCAATTCGTCGGTCTTGGCTTGAAGGGCGGCGGAATATTCCATGATCTGCTGGGCTTCGCTGGCGACCGCCATGAGGTCTTCGGCCGAAACGACCGCCCCCCCGGCAAATTGCGCAATCATCGCATGGGCCGTGGCCGCGCCCACTGCACCCGCAAGCCGCCGTTCGAGCGCCTCGATGAAATCGGAGGTCGTATCGGGCAGGAACCCGGCCTTGCCCTGACGCGCGGCTTCGGACTGGAAGAAGCCCTGGGCTTCCTCAGGGCCAAGGATGCCTTGGGTGAAGATCAGAAGTTCCTCCGCCTCGGCCCGGCCATGCGACCAGCCGCGCTGCGCGCGGTCGCCATCGAATATCCGCACGAAAGCAAGGCCCTGAATCCGCTCGACCGGGCCGGGAAAGGACAGGAGCGAGCCCAGAATGAAGGCCGCGGAATTGAGCGCGAGCGACCAGACGATCGCATGCAGAAGCGGCCCCATACCGCCGGTGCCGAACAGGGCCTGTGGGCGCAGCCATTCCAGCCCCCATGGCCCATCGGTGATCAGCCAGCCCGGTATCAACCCGTTCGCGCCGAACGACGGCAGAAACAGGCAATAGAGCCAGATCAGGAAGCCGGTCCCAAGGCCAAGTGCTGCCCCCACCTTGGTCGCGCCCCGCCAGAATAGACCCGCGAGCAGCGCGGGCAGAACCTGCGCCACACCGACAAAGGCAATGAGGCCGATGGCCGCCAGCGCCGCCGATCCGCCCGAGAGGCGATAATAAAGCAGCCCCAGCGCCAGAATGGCCCCGATGGAGATGCGGCGCGACAGAAGGACAAGGTGACGCACGTCGCCTGCATCCCGTGCGCCGGACGGGCGCAAGGACAGCCACAGCGGCACGATCACATGGTTCGATACCATCGTCGCCAGTGCGATGGCCGCCACGATGACCATGGAGGTGGCCGACGAAAACCCACCCAGAAAGGCCAGCATCGCCAGATCGTCACGCTCCATCGCCAGCGGCAGGGTCAGGACGAACAGGTCGGGGTTCGCGCCTTCGGGCAAGATCTCAAGCCCCACGACCGCGATCGGGAGCACGAAAAGGCTCATCAGCATCAGATAAAGCGGGAAGGCCCAGGCGGCAGTCGTCAGGTGGCGTTCATCGACATTCTCGACGACCATCACTTGAAACATGCGCGGCAGGGTCAGGATGGCGGCGGCGGAAACGAAGGTCAGCCCGACCCAGCGGCCCGGCTGGATGGGCCAGTCGGCGATGGGCGACGCGGCAATCCGGCGGCCCAAGTCCTGCCAGCCGTCGGCAATGCCCCAGACGGTGAAGATTCCGACCGCCAACAGCGCCACGAGTTTGACGACCGCTTCAAGCGCGATGGCGGTGACGACGCCGTGATGGCGTTCGTTGGCATCGAGATTGCGGGTGCCAAAGAGGATGGTGAAAAGCGCCAGCCCCGCCGCGACCCAGCTGGCGGTTGCCACATTGTCCGGCAACGCCCATCCGGTCGGTCGGTCCGCGGCAAAGACCGCGAACGACAGTGTGACCGATTGCAACTGAAGCGCGATATAGGGGGTGGCGGAGGCAACGGCGATGATCGTGACCATCACGCCCAAAAGGTTCGACTTACCGTAACGGGCCGAGATCAGGTCGGCGATGGAGGTCACACGCTCGCGCCGGCCGATGCGGACCATTTTGCGGATCACCCACATCCAGCCGATGAAAACGATGGTCGGGCCAAGATAAATCGTCAGGAACTCCAGCCCGGAGCGCGCCGCGTAGCCGACCGCGCCGTAAAAGGTCCAGGCAGTGCAGTAGATCGAAAGCGACAGGGTATAGACGATGGGCGAATGCAGCCAGCGTCCCCGTCCCTGCTCGGACCGGCGTTCGGCCAGAAAGGCGACGAGGAACAGAACCGAGACATAGACGAGACAGACCGCGACGAGGACATTGAAGGACACCATCAGCCAGACGCGCCCCCGGCGCTGCTGTCAGGGTCCAGACCTTCTGGGATCTGCGCTCGCCCGTCCTCCTCCCCGCCATCCTGCGCCTCGGTCTGTTCCAGCCGCCGGGCGATCAGTGCGGTGGCAAGGATCAGACCGCCCCAGACCGCAAAAAGATAGACGCCGCCGGTCGCCGTGCCCGGTAACATGCCATCAGCACCCCGCCAGAAAACCGGCAGCAGGAAGAGAAACGTCCCCACCACCGGCAAAAGCCGCGCGGCATCGGTCAGGCGGCGCAGGCGATAGGCGCGGCGGGCCAAGAAAAGCGGGCGCCGCATCGCTCAACCTGCCGCGAAAAGGGCGCGCAAATTCGCCAGAAGTTCGGCGTTGGCGAACGGTTTGGTCATGAAGAGGCTCGCCCCGCGCGCCGTTGCCTGGGCGCGTTCGCGGTCCTGACCGCGCGCGGTCAGAACAAGAACCGGCAGGGTTCGCAAATCCGGATCGGCGCGCAGATCGTCAAGGATCTCATAGCCCGACCGCCCCGGCAGCATGACATCAAGCACCACGGCATCGGGCCGCTGGCTGCGGATGAGTGCGGTCGCAGTTGCCCCATCGGCATGGGTCTCCACCTGCCAGCCCTCGCGGGTCAGAAGAAAGCGCAGGGCTTCGGCGATGTTGGCTTCGTCCTCGATCAGCAGGATGCGTCTGGTCATGGGCGCGCTCGGCCCTCCCCGGCCGTCGGGTGACTATCGCCCTGGCAGCCCGTGCTGTCAAAAGGTTCCGCCGTCTGGGTTCGTATCATGCCAGGATCGAGGGTTCGCGCCGTGCTGCACAATCTTGCACGGCGCAAATGCGGCAGGAGGATCCCACAATCCGGGCCGCCGCCCCGCGCCCCGACGCATCGCTTGCCGCAGGGATTACGAGCATGAAGGCGCGCGTGACGGCAGTGCCTTCATAGCCTTGCGGATAGTCGCGCTCCGCCCAGGCGGTCGCTGTGAAGCGCACACCTGCGCCGCGCCCAGCGGTCTCCAGCAACCTGCGGATCGGCGCGAAGGGCTGGGCCAGCGCCTCATAGAGCGGCCAAAGCGCACAGGCCGCCCCGAAGCGCGGCAAGGGAAAGGCGGGCGACGGCCGGCGGAAGATCAGTGTGCCGGAGGCGTCGCAGGTCACGAAAGCCGCCCCGTCGGGCCAAAGGCCGGACGGCAATGTCGCCAGCCGCCGCATCAGGAGCGCGAGTGGCTGGCCGAGCGTCAGGGCAAGCGCTGCCGGGTCGTGGCCGACCCGTTCCAGCGCCCGGCGCAGCAGCGGCAGCGGCAGGGCCAGTGCGTCCTGACGGTAACGGTCGAGATGCGCCATGGCCAGACTGCGCGCCGCCTCGCTCGCCAGTTCGGTCGCATCGGTGATCAGCCGGGCCGCCTCGCCGGGCGCCGGGGCTTCCATCTCCGCCAGATGCCAGTCACGCGCCGCAAGCCAGGCCTCCAGCTCCTCCTGCGGGGTGGCAAGTCCGGCTTCCGGCACCCGCGACTGGTCGAGCCAGGCCACAAGGCCCGAGGCGGCTTGAGTCAGGCGCAGGCTGTCTTGATGGATGTTGCGGTGAAAACGCGCGCGCCAGTCAGGGTCGATATCTTCGGTTTCCGCCAGGATCGCCGAGGTCGAGCGTACCGCGGTGATCGCCGACAAAACCTCGTGCAGGGAGGCCGCAAGGAAAGGGTCCTGCGCCATGCGCTCGGAAAGAGATTCGACCGTGCGCGTCAGATGCGCGACCTGCCCCTGACGCGCGGCCAGAAGCTCTGCCCAGCCCGGAAAACGACTTGCAAATTCTTCGATCCGCGCCAGTTCGGGGGGCGCGGCCTGCTGCGGCGCGCCGACTGTGGCCTCGCGCAGGATATCGAAGAGCGCGCCTTCCGCCCCTTCGGCCAGAACCGGGCCATCGACGCCAAGTGCTGTGGCCAGACGCTCCAGCACCTCGGGCCCGACGCGGCGGCGGTTGTGTTCGATCAGGTTCAGATAGGCCGGCGAAACCCCGGCGGAGCGTGCCAGATCGGCCTGTTTCATCCCCAAAAGCAGGCGGCGTTCGCGCACCCGGGTTCCGGTCAGGGCAAGAGGCATGCTGGTTCAGTCCGACCATGGTAAAGATTTACACAGGGGACTTTACAACCTTTTCAGGTCCGGGCAATGGCGCCGGCGTTCTTTGAGTATTTGTGCCAAGATGAATAAGGGCAGATTTCAGCCTGGACCAAATACTCCCGCCGGAGGCTCCGGCGCTCAGCGGGCGCGCGGCACGGGTCCGCTTGGCGCGGTCCTACTTCGGGCAGTTCGGCGGTGCGACATCCTCGACCCGCTCGACCGCAGGCTTGTCACCGAGACAGGCCGTCATCGGCGCCGCATCGCGATTGCAGGCCGCAAGACCCGACAAGATCAGGCAGGCGGTGATGAAGGGGCGTCCTGGCCATGGGCTGCGGGCTTGCACTGTCTGATCTCCTTGCCGTTCGCCCCTTTCTAGCGGCTTTCCCGCGCGATCCAAGGGGGTCCATGAAAAAGGGCGCGGGGAAATATCCCCGCGCCCGTTCTTTGCGTCGGACCAGACTTATTGCAGCGCCTTGTCCGTGATCTGGTGGGTCCAGGCCCCTTCCGGCGCCTTGGTGATGACCGGGTCCGAACCGCCCGCCATCAGCGTCGCGACGGTACGGTCGAAATCGGCCGGGTCGAGCGCGCCGTTCGAACCGGCGGTCAGTTTGGCGATTTCACCCATCATGCGCTTTTGGTGGACCTCGGTCTGGGCGCCGGTTTCGTCATTTTCCAGAACGATCATCGCTGCTTCGTCCGGGTTGGTTTCAGCATATTTCCAGCCCTTCATGGAAGCGCGCACGAAGCGGACCATCTTGTCCTCGAACGCCGGGTCGGTCAGCTTTTCTTCCAGAACGTAAAGGCCGTCTTCCATCGTCGCGACCCCCATGTCCTGATATTTGAAGGTCACGAGCTGATCTTCCGCGATGCCCGCGTCGATGACCTGCCAATATTCGTTGTAGGTCATGGTCGAAATGCAGGCCGCCTGCTTTTGCAGCAGCGGGTCGACGTTGAAGCCTTGTTTCAGCACCTCGACCCCATCCGCACCGCCTGTCGTCGGGATGCCAAGCTGGCTCATCCAGCTGAGGAACGGATATTCATTGCCGAAGAACCAGACGCCCAGCACCTTGCCCTTGAAATCCTCGGGGGCGGCGATGCCGGTTTCCTTCAGGCAGGTCAGCATCATGCCCGAGGTTTTGAAGGGCTGGGCGATGTTGACGAGCGGCAGCCCCTTTTCGCGCGCGGCCAGCGCCGAGGGCATCCAGTCGATCACCACATCGGCGCCGCCACCGGCGACGACCTGCGTGGGCGCAATGTCGGGCCCACCGGGAAGAATGGTGACGTTCAGCCCTTCTTCTTCATAAAAGCCCTTGTCCTTGGCGACGTAGTAGCCCGCGAACTGGGCCTGCGTGACCCATTTCAGTTGCAGCGTGACATCATCCGCCGCCTGGGCGCCGCCCGCAAGCAAGGTGGCGATGAGGGCCGATCCGAGAAGTCTTTTCATGTCGTCTCTCCTTGTTGGTCTTGTTGTTCTTTTGCCGTCTTAGGTCCGCCCGCGTTGCGAGGGATGCCAGAAGGTGACCGTCTTTTCTATGACTGCCACCAAACCATAGAAGCTCGATCCCGCCAAGGCCGCGATGGCGATTTCCGCCCAGACCATGTCGAGCGCGAGCTGACCGACCGCAGTCGAAATACGAAAGCCCATGCCGCGCGTGGGCGAGCCGAAGAACTCCGCCACGATCGCCCCGATCAACGCCAGCGTTGTCGCGATCTTCAGCCCGTTGAAGATGAAGGGCATGGCGGCGGGCAGACGCAGCTTGAAAAGCGTCTGCCAGTAGCTCGCCCCCCAGGTCGCCATCAGGTCGCGCTGCATCCGCTCGCTGGCGGCCAGCCCCGCGACCGTATTCACGAGAACCGGGAAGAAGACCATTACCACCACCACCGCCGCCTTCGACTGCCAGTCGAACCCGAACCACATCACCAGAATGGGCGCGATGCCGACGATGGGCAGGGCCGCGACGAAATTGCCGATGGGCAAAAGCCCCCTTTGCAGGAAAGGCGAACGGTCGATGGCGATGGCGGTCAGGAACGCCGCGCCGCAGCCGATCACATAGCCCGACAGACCGCCCTTCAGGATCGTCTGGACGAAATCCTCCCACAAGATCGGCAGCGATGCGGTGAGCGTTCCCCAGATCACCGAGGGTGCGGGCAGAATGACGCTGGGGACATTCAGCCCGCGCACGATCCCTTCCCACAGCACCAGGAGCGTCACCCCGAAGAGCGCCGGAATGAAAAGCCGCACGCCGCGCTGTCGGCTGAAGCGGGACCGCGCGAGCCAACTGTTCAGCGCCCAGGCGAGGATCCAGAACAGAAGCGCGAAGATCAGCCCGTTCATCGCGCCATCCCCATGCGCTGCAAGACCCGCCGTTCGATCCGGCCGACGATCATCACCAGCCCCGCGGCCAGGATTGCGGCGGCGAAGAGCGCCGACCAGATCTGGATTGTCTGGCCATAATAGCTGCCGCTGAGAAGCCGTGCGCCAAGCCCCACCGTGGCGCCCGACGGCAACTCACCCACGATCGCCCCCACCAGAGAGGCCGCGACCGAGACTTTCAGCGAGGCGAAGAGATAGGGCATGGAGGCTGGCAGCCTGAGCTTCCAGAAGGTCTGGCTCCGGCTCGCATTATAGGTCTGCAATTGGTCAAGCTGCATCTGGTCGGGGCTTCTGAGGCCCTTGACCATTCCCACGACAACCGGAAAGAACGACAGATAGGCCGAGATCACCGCCTTGGGCAAAAGCCCGGTGATCCCCTGGCTGGCCAGAACCACGATGATCATCGGCGCGATGGCCAGGATCGGGATCGTCTGGCTGGCGATGGCCCAGGGCATGACCGAAAGGTCCATCGCCCGGCTGTGGATGATGCCGACCGCCAGCAAGATGCCAAGGCCGGTGCCGATCAGGAAGCCGACCATCGTGGCCGAAAAGGTGAACCAGCCATGATAGACGAGGCTTTTCTTGGCGGTGATCTTCTGGCCAAAAAGCCCGTCCCACAGGCCCGCCGCCACCTGATGCGGCGCGGGCAGGACCGGGCGTTCCTGTGCCATCGTATCTTTCACGACGGCGCCAAACGTCACCTCGGTCCCGGCGCGGGCGGCCTGATCATAGGTCCAGGCCGCATTCAGCTTCACCGCCGCGCCATACCAGAGGACGAGAATGGCGAGGAGGACGGTGAGGATGGGGAGGATGTTTCTCATGCCCCTGCCCCCTTCGGCCAGGCTATCAGCATGACCGCGACCACGCCAAGCGCGAGGCCCGCCCACTGGATCGGCATCAACCGTTCGCCGAACACCACAACTGCCAGCAGCGATATCGCCACCATCTGAAAGATCACCGACAGGGCAATGGCTAACCCTAGGCCGCTGCCGCGCATGATCTGCACCATCAGGACGTTCCCGAAGCAGAAGAGTATCAGCGCGCCGACAAGCATCCACAACCCGCCCTGATTTGCATAAAGTTTCAGAGCCGAATTCGCCACCATGAAGACGGCGGTCGAACCGACGAGCCAGGGAAGGACAGACATGTTCATCGCGTCCCCCTAGACCTCATCGCCATGCCCCGCTCTCAACCCCTCCCGCACCCGGTGCGAGATTTCGATGAAGGCCGCACTGTCGCGAATGTCCAGCGGCCTCTCCCTCGGCAGGGGGCTGTCGATCACGTCGGTGATCCGGCCGGGGCGCGGGCTCATCACCACGATCTTGGTCGAAAGGTAAACCGCTTCCGGGATCGAATGGGTGACAAAGCCGATGGTCTTGCCGGTCCGCGCCCAGAGCTTCAGCAATTCCTCGTTCAGATGGTCGCGCACGATCTCATCGAGCGCACCGAACGGCTCGTCCATCAACAAGATGTCGGCGTCAAACGCCAGCGCCCGCGCGATGGAGGCGCGCTGCTGCATCCCCCCCGACAATTGCCAGGGAAACTTGTTGCCAAAGCCCTTCAGGTCCACGAGGTCCAGCACGCGTTCAACCCGCGCGAACTGCTCGGACTTGTCAAAGCCCATGATCTCCAGCGGCAGGCGGATATTGCCGGAAATCGTGCGCCAGGGGTAAAGCCCCGCCGCCTGGAAGACATAGCCATAGGCGCGCTTCATCCGGGCCTGATCCGCACTCATCCCGTTCACGGTCAGCGTGCCGGAGGTCGGAGTCTCCAGGGCCGCGATGCAGCGCAGGAAGGTGGTCTTGCCACAGCCCGACGGGCCGATGAAGCTCACGAACTCGCCCTTGCCGATGGTCAGGTTCACGTCCTTGAGCGCATGCACCGCGCCATCGGCCGTGTCGAAGGTCAGATTGAGGCTTTTCGCCTCGATCACGGTGGCGGCGGCTGCCGTGGTGTCTTTCATAAAATCCTCAAACCCCCGTCGCCGGAATGCCCGACCGGCTCACCGGCCTCGGCGAGGTCAGTTCCTTCCAGGCGGAAAGCGCCCGGTTGACCGTGCCGTTCGGCTCGCGCGAGACGAACTGGCCGTGGCCCTCGCGGGTTTCAACGCGGCCGTCGTTCACCGCCACCTGGCCCCGCGTCAGCGTATAGCGCGGCAGGCCCTTCACGGTCTTGCCCTCGAAGACGTTGTAATCGATGGCGGATTGCTGGGTGGCCGCGCTGATCTTCTTGGTCTTCTCCGGGTCCCAGACCACAAGGTCCGCATCCGCGCCGACCAAGACCGCACCCTTCCGGGGATAGCAGTTCAGGATCTTGGCGATATTGGTCGATGTCACCGCCACAAATTCGTTCATCGTGATCCGTCCGGTGTTCACCCCATGGGTCCAGAGCATCGGCATCCGGTCCTCTAGCCCGCCCGTCCCGTTCGGGATTTTCGAGAAATTCCCGACGCCGAAACGTTTCTGGTCGGTGGTGAAGCTGCAATGATCCGTCGCGACGCAGGACAAGGTGCCTGAGGCGAGCCCGGCCCACAGACTGTCTTGATGGCGCTTGTCGCGGAAAGGCGGCGACATCACGCGGCGCGCGGCATGATCCCAGTCAGGGTGGAAATATTCGCTTTCGTCCAGCGTCAGGTGCTGGATCAGCGGCTCGCCCCAGACCCGCTTGCCGGCCTGCTTGGCGCGCCGGATCGCCTCATGCGCATCTTCGCAGGAGGTATGGACGACATACAGGGGCACGCCCGCCATATCGGCAATCATGATGGCACGGTTCGTCGCCTCGCCCTCGACCTGAGGGGGCCGCGAATAGGCATGGGCCTCCGGCCCCGTGTTGCCCTCGGCCAGAAGCTTCGCGGTCAGTTCCGCCACCACATCGCCGTTTTCGGCATGGACGAGCGCGGTCGCCCCCAGTTCGGCGCAGCGGCGGAACGAGGCGTAGAGCTCGTCGTCATTCACCATCAGCGCGCCCTTGTAGGCCATGAAATGTTTGAAGGTGTTGATGCCCTGGCCCTGCACCACCTCCTTCATATCCTCGAACACCTTCTCGCCCCACCAGGTCACGGCCATGTGGAAGGAATAGTCGCAGTTCGCGCGGCCCGACTTGTTGTGCCACATGGAAAGCCCGTCCATCAGCCCCTGCCCCGGCGCGGGCAGGACGAAATCGACGACCATCGTGGTGCCGCCGCTGAGTGCCGCGCGGGTGCCAGATTCGAAATCATCCTTGGAGTAGGTCCCCATGAACGGCATTTCGAGATGGGTATGCGGATCGATCCCCCCCGGCATCACATAACAGCCGGTCGCATCCAGTTCGCGGTCGCCTTTGAGGTTCGGACCGATCTCGCTGATCTTGCCGTTTTCGATGCGCACGTCCGCCTTGTAAGTCAGGTCGGCGGTGACAATGCTGCCGTTCTTGATGATGGTGGTCATGGCTCAGTCTCCCGCGAGATCGCTCAGATCGCTTTTCAATATCCACAAACTATTTGGCACTGAGTTGTGGCACTCAAGGCCCATTCCAGAAACGTCAATGTCAAACCGCACCAGAAATTTGCCGAAGCTGAAGTCCCCTTCGCGCGAGGATCCAACTTCGACTATATTTCCAGACATACTCACCAGTCTCCAGAAGTTCTCATGAGCAATCACTCCCATTGGAGCGGTTAGGCGACCCCGAAAACTGGTGACCATAACTCTTTGGCCGGTCACCCCACCACCCCCGCCGTTTCCACGACCGCGCGGAACAAAACATCCGCCCCCTTGGCCGCCCAGTCCTCGGAAATTTCCTCGGCCTCGTTGTGGGAAAGTCCATCTACGCACGGGCACATGATCATCACCGTGGGGGCCACGCGGTTGATCCAGCAGGCGTCGTGACCGGCGCCTGAGATGATGTCCATGTGGCTCAGGCCCAGTTTTTCGGCCGCCGCGCGGACGCGCTTGACCAGTGTTGGGTCGAAGGTGACGGGGTCGAAATGGCCCACCGCCTCAATCGCGATGCCAAGGCCCAGTTCCTTGGCGACCGCATGGGCGGCGCGTTCGACCTCGCCGCGCATCAGGTCGAGTTTTGCCTGTTCGGGGCTGCGGATATCGACGGTGAAGATGACGCGGCCGGGGATCACGTTGCGGGAGTTCGGGAAGACCTTCACCTGCCCCACGGCCCCTACCGCGTTCGGCTGATGCGCCATGGCGATCTGGTGGACCCGCTCGGTGATCCGCGCCATGCCTAGGCCTGCGTTCACCCGCATGTTCATGGGCGTGGAACCTGTGTGGGCGTCCTTGCCGGTCAGCGTGATCTCCAGCCACCACAGGCCCTGACCATGGGTGACGACGCCGATCTCTTTCCCCTCGGCCTCAAGGATCGGGCCCTGTTCTATGTGATATTCGAACATCGCATGCATCTTGCGGGCGCCGACCTTTTCGTCCCCGACCCAGCCGATCCGCTCCAGCTCAGCGCCAAAGACCTTGCCGTCAAGGTCGGTGCGGCTCTTGGCATAGTCTTCCGTATGGATGCCCGCGAAGACGCCGGAGGCGAGCATGGCGGGCGCGAAGCGCGCGCCTTCCTCGTTCGTCCAGTTGGTCACGACGACCGGGTGCTTCGTCTTGATCCCAAGGTCGTTCATCGTGCGCACGACCTCAAGCCCCGCGAGAACCCCCAGGACGCCATCATACTTGCCACCCGTGGGTTGCGTGTCGAGGTGCGAACCGATGTAGACCGGCAATGCATCGGGGTCTGTGCCCGCCCGCGTGGCGAACATGTTGCCCATCGTATCGACGCCCATCGTGCAACCTGCGGCTTCGCACCAGCGTTTGAACAGATGCCGCCCCTCGCCGTCCTCGTCGGTCACCGTCTGGCGGTTGTTGCCGCCGGCGAC
>DAORUY010000034.1:0-19108 GCA_035433445.1 Paracoccaceae bacterium | reverse complement strand
ATGTCAGATCGACAGCCGAGACATTGGGCATGAACACCCAGATCACAATACCATCAAGACGACCCGCAAGTTCCAACAGCACCTCGCCAAACGCCTTGGCCGCGCCGGTGGAGGTCGAGATCATCGCCATGACAACAGCACAAACACGATAGAAATCCTTATGACGACAATCCAGCGTCGGCTGATCGCCGGTGTAGGAATGGATCGTGGTCATGATGCCCGATTCGATGCCGATCGCGTCATTCAGAACCTTGGCGAGCGGGGCCAGGCAGTTCGTCGTGCACGAACCGTTCGATACGACCAGATGTTCCGCCGTCAGCTGGCGGTGGTTCACGCCATAGACCACGGTCTTGTCGGCGCGCTTGGCCGGGGCAGATACCAGCACGCGCTTGGCGCCGCGCGTCAGGTGGACGGCAGCCTTGTCGCGGTCATTGAAGTTGCCGGTGCATTCCAGAACGACATCCACGCCGTCCCAGTCCAGCTCTTCGGGGTTGTAGGTCGACATTACTTCGATCGGCCCGCGCCCGAGGTCGAGTGTGGAGCCTGCAACCTTGACCGGCCCGCCGAAACGGCCATGAACGGAGTCGTACTTCAACAAATGCGCGTTCGTCTCGATCGGGCCGGTGGCGTTGATCTTGACCACCTGCACATCATTGCGCGCGGCTTCAGCGATATGGGCGAGCGTGCAGCGACCGATCCGGCCGAAACCGTTGATACCGATAGTGACCGTCATCGAAACTCTCCTGAAAACCGCGGGGCCCTTTTGGGGCAAGACTTTGGTGCTGCTTACACAATAATCTGGTGTCTCGGAACCCAAAAACGACGCTATTTCAGTATGTTAGCGAAAACATGCCATGTTAGCGGCACCAGAGGGCGACAATATCCGCTTTGACAAGCAACTGTGAACTGGATGGGAAATGCCCGACGGGCCTTGCCTCGCCTGACGGGCCGACTAAGTTTGCGGGACTGAAGGGGGATAGCATGAGCGGATTACTGGCGCTTCTGGATGATGTGGCGGCGATTGCGAAGGTCGCGGCCTCGTCGCTTGACGATGTTGCTGCACAGGCGGTGAAGGCGGGCAGCAAGGCCGCAGGGGTGGTGATCGACGACACTGCCGTGACCCCGAAATATGTACATGGGTTCGAGGCCAAGCGCGAACTGCCGATCATCTGGCGGATCGCGCTGGGGTCGCTGAAGAACAAGCTGCTGATTCTTTTGCCCGCGGCGCTGATCCTGTCGGCCTTCTGGCCGGCGGCGACTACGCCGCTTCTGATGATCGGCGGGGCCTATCTGTGCTTCGAGGGGGCGGAGAAGCTGTTCCACCTGCTTCTTCCCCATGCGGATCATGTGGTGGAAGCAGATTTCGATCCGGTCGATCCGGCCCATCTGGAGGAGGAGAAGGTCAGAGGAGCGATCAAGACCGACTTCATCCTGTCGGCGGAAATCATGACCATCGCGCTGGCAGCCTTGCCCGGCGGTAATATCTGGTTGCAGGCATTGTCACTGGCGCTGGTCGGGGCAGGGATCACGGTGGCGGTTTACGGGACCGTGGCCGTGATCGTGAAGATGGATGACATCGGCCTTTTCATGGCGCGCCGGGGACGACTTGGCCTGACGCGGGCTTTGGGGCGGGGGCTGGTGGTGGCCATGCCGAAACTCATGTCGCTTTTGTCCACCGTCGGCACCGCGGCCATGTTGTGGGTCGGTGGCTCGATCATCATTCACGGGCTGGAGGTGTTGGGTTGGGGCTGGCTTGGCCATCATATCCACGACGTTGCTGTGGCGGTTGCCCGTGCTGTGGGTGGCGCAGAATCGGTGGTTGAGTGGCTGGTCACGGCGGCGCTGGACGGGCTTTTCGGGGTGGTCTTGGGGTTCATCCTCATTCCGGTGGCAACCCGGCTGGTCGGGCCGCTTTGGGTGCGCTTGCGCGGCCAGACCAGGCAGGCCTGATCCACAGGAGCGCCCTATGGGCGCAAGCCTTTTGTCTCACCCTGCCCCCAGAGGGGGAGGGTTCGGGAGCCTCCGGCGGGGATATTTGGAGACAGAAAATGAAAAAGCCGCGCAGGTAGGCGCGGCTTTTCTTGTGCTTTGATTGTCCGGCGTCAGAGCAGCGCACGGACCTTGGCGGCAATTGCTTCGGCGGTGATGCCGAATTCGGCATATAGCCGTTCGGCAGGGGCCGAGGCTCCGAACCCTTCCATGCCGACGAAGGCCGCCTTCTTCTCGCTTCCGCGTTCGCCCAAAAGGAAACGGTCCCAGGGTTGGCGCACTGCGGCCTCAATCGCGACGCGGATGGGGCCCGCCGGCAGAACTTTCTTGCGATAGGTCTCCGGCTGGGCGGCGAACAGTTCCATGCAGGGCATGGACACGACCCGCGTGCCGATGCCACTGGCTTCAAGGATCGCGCGGGCTTGCATGGCGATTTCCACTTCGGAGCCGGTTGCCATCAAGATGGCCTGACGCTTGCCGGTGGCTTCGGCCAGAATATAGCCGCCCTGCGCAGTCAGATTCTTTGCCGTGTGGGTGGTGCGCAGTGTCGGAAGGTTCTGACGCGAGAGTGCAAGGACCGAAGGCGTCTTGTCGCTGGTGAGCGCCAGCTCCCAGGCTTCGGCGGTTTCCACCAGATCGGCGGGCCGGAAGGTCCAGGTGTTTGGCGTCGCCCGGCAGATTGCCAGATGTTCGACCGGCTGGTGGGTCGGGCCGTCTTCGCCGAGACCGATGGAATCGTGGGTCATCACATAGATGGTGGGCACGCCCATCAGCGCCGACAGGCGCATCGCGCCGCGGGCATAATCGGTGAAGCACAGGAAGGTGCCGCCATAGGGGCGCACCCCGCCATGCAGCACCATGCCGTTCATCGCTGCCGCCATGCCATGTTCGCGGATGCCATAGTGGACATGGCGTCCCTTTCGGTTTTCCGGGCTGAAGATGCCCAGATCGGCGGTCTTGGTCAGGTTCGAACCCGTCAGGTCGGCCGAGCCGCCGATGGTTTCGGGCATGACCGGGTTGATCGCCGCAAGCACCATTTCCGAGGCTTTGCGGCTGGCCACTTTTGGCGCCTTGGCAGAGGCATCCTGTTTGAAGGCGCGGATAGCGGCGGCGAGTTTCTTCGGTGCGGCGAGCGACATCTGGCGTTCGAATTCGGCCTTGCGGGCGGCAGGCAGGGCGGCCTGGCGCGCTTCCCATTCCTTGCGGGCAGCTGCCCCGCGCGCGCCGATGGCGCGCCAGGCTTTCGCGATACCTTCGGGGATCACGAAGGCGTCATGGTCCCAGCCATAGATCGCCTTCGTCACCTTGATCTCGTCTGGGCCGAGAGGCGAGCCATGCGCACCAGCGGTGTCCTGCTTTTTCGGGCTGCCAAAGCCGATATGGGTCTTGCAGTCCACCAGCACCGGACGGTCGGACTTTTTTGCCTCGGTCAGGGCGCGGTCAATGTCGGCCGGATCATGGCCGTCGCAGGACAGGACCGTCCAGCCCGACGCCGCGAAGCGGGCGCGCTGGTCGGTGATGTCCGACATGGAGATCGGCCCGTCGATGGAGATGTTGTTATTGTCCCAAAGCACGATGAGCTTGGAAAGTTTCTGCATGCCGGCAAGGCCGATCGCCTCCTGGCTGATGCCTTCCATCAGGCAGCCGTCCCCGGCAATCACCCAGGTATAGTGATCCACGACCTTCGCCCCGAACCGTGCCCGCAGGGATTCCTCGGCCATGGCGAAACCCACCGCGTTGGCGATGCCTTGACCAAGCGGTCCGGTCGTCGTCTCCACCCCCGCGACATGGCCATATTCGGGATGGCCCGCTGTGATCGCGCCCCACTGGCGGAAGTTGCGCACCTGCTCGAGCGTCACGTCCGCATACCCTGTCAGGTGCAAAAGCGCATAGATCAGCATCGAGCCATGACCCGCCGAAAGGATAAAGCGGTCGCGGTCGGCCCATTTCGGTTGGCTCGCATCGAACTTCAGATGTCTTTCGAAGAGAACCGTGGCCACATCCGCCATGCCCATTGGCATGCCGGGGTGGCCGGAGTTCGCCGCCTGCACGGCATCCATGGCAAGTGCGCGGATCGCGCAGGCCTTCATCCAGTGATCGGCATGTTCGGTGCGGAGCGTCGCGATATCCACGGCGGTCTTCCTTTGGCTGGGGCGGGTTTGGGGGCTTGATAGGGGGGGCGGACGGCAAGATCAAGCGCGCCCCCTAAGGCATTGGCGCAAAAGGGGGCGCAGAGCGCGGAAGGATTGGCTAATATCATCGGAAAAGATCGAATGGGCGATTCGGACCGGCGCGCGCCGCCGCTGTCGCCCCGGAAACGCGGGGAGTTGTGCTTCATGGACGATGTTACCGAATTGGAACGGCGCATCATGTATGCGCTGGAACGGATCGGGACGGCGGTCGATCAATGGCCCGAAGCGGGTTTCGGATCGTCGGCGGTTGCCGCAACGCCCGTGGGCGAAACGTCGATTGAGCTGGATGTGTTGAAGGCCGAACTCGAGGCGGAGCGCAGCGCCAATGCGCAACTGACCGAACGGGTGCGCGCCATCAAGGACAAGCAGGAAAACATGGTCTCGGCGCTGGAGCGCAAGGCCGCGCGGCTTGGCGAGCAACTCGATCAGTTGGGCGCCGAATTGCAGCGCCAGCGGCGGCTCAATGCGGATCTGACGCACGTCAATCAGGCCCTGAGCGACGCGGCGCGGGGCGGGCTGAGTGATCCGTCGTTGCTCAATCAGGCGCTCAGCACCGAGGTGGAGGCCCTGCGGGCGGCGCGGGCCAGCGAGATGGCCGAGGTGGCAGAGATCCTGTCGGAACTGAAACCGCTGATCGGCGAGGTGGCATGATGGCAGATGTGCGTGTGTCCATCGGCGGGCGCGAATTTGATGTGTCCTGCCAGCCGGGCGAGGAGCATTTCCTGCGTTCGGCTGCGAAGCTTCTGGACAATGAGGCGACAGTGCTGATCGGCCAGATCGGCCGGTTGCCCGAAGCGCGGATGCTGCTGATGGCCGGGCTGATGCTGGCCGACAAGACGGCGGGGCTGGAGGACCAACTGCGCGCCGCCGAGGAACGGGCGGCGCTGGCTGAGCGGGTTGCGACTGCGGCGCGGCTGCAGCCGGTGCCAAACGCGGTGCAGGTGCCGGTTCTGCCGGTGGCCGTGATTGACAGCATGGCCGAAATCGCGGCGCGGGCCGAGGCTTTGGCTGACCGGATCGAGGATCGGCTGGCCAGTTAAGGGGCGGCGACGCAATCAAGAAGAAGGGCGCCGATCTGGCGCCCTTTTTTCTTGTCTCCGGCTCAGGCGTTCGCTTCGCGGATCTTTTCGGCAGCGTCCTTGTTGTAGGCGACGCCCTTCGCTTCAAAAAGCTGGTCAAGCTCACCCGACAGGGTCATCTCGGTCACGATATCGCAGCCGCCGACGAATTCGCCCTTCACGTAGAGCTGCGGGATGGTCGGCCAGTCGGAGAAATCCTTGATCCCCTGGCGGATATCAGCATCGGCCAGAACGTCGACATCAACGTAGTTGACACCCATGTAATTCAGAACCCCCGCGACGCGGCTGGAAAAGCCGCACTGCGGCATCGCCTTGGTGCCCTTCATGAAAAGGACAACATCGTTTTTCGTCACGGTGTCGCGGATTTGGTCGGTGGCGGTCATTTTCTTACTCCGGTGCCTTTGTGGTCAGGGCTAGCGCATGCAACTCGCCATGCGCGCCATCCATCTTGCCTTTCAGCGCGGCATAGACGGCGCGCTGCTGTTGAACGCGGTTCAGTCCGCGGAAACTTTCATCGATCACTTCCGCAGCCCAGTGGTTGCCGTCCCCCGCAAGGTCAGTGATCGTGATCCTGGCTTTAGGAAATGTCGCCCGGATGAGGGTCTCGATATCCTGCGCTTCCATGGGCATGGGGCGTCCTTCCTGTCTGTCTTTCCGGTAATGTAAGTCGCCAGCGTCGCGCCCGCAAGGCGGCGCAGGCGGTTGATATGGCGACCTCCGGTAGGCATATCTTGCCAGGCTGAAAGCCCGGTCCTCTTCATTCTGGCCCAAATGTCCCGGCGGTGCGGGGGCAGCGCCCCCACGAGGATCAGGCGACGGCCTTTTCGAAGGCCTGACGATAGAGCGCTGAAAGATCGGCCAAGGGTGCGTGGGCCGTGCCGAACGTGACCTCTTTGCCACCAAAACGGCCGACGCGGGTGACGGGAACATCGCTGGCCAATGCCGCCGCTTCGATGGCCGCCGCGCCGCGTTCGGTGCAGGCGACAAGGTAGCGGGCCTGATCTTCACCGAAGAGAAAGCCAACCTCGGCGCTGTCGAGCGTGACGCCCAGACCGGCGCCCTCCGCCATCTCGAAGGCCGCGAGCGCGAGGCCGCCGTCGGCCAGATCGGTCGCGGCGCGGACTTGGGCGCGGTGCGCGCGCAAGAAGTCGCCATTGCGCTTTTCGGCGGCCAGATCGACGTTCGGTGCATCACCAGCCTCGATCCCGAATGCCTCATAGAGGAGCGCCGACTGGCCGAGATGGCCAAAGCTTTCCCCGATCAGCAGTGCCACGTCACCCTCGGCCGGGTGGCCCGCGATCAGGTCGTCGAGCGAGGCAAGGATGCCCACCGCGCCGATGGTGGGTGTGGGCAGGATGCCCGACCCGTCAGTTTCATTGTAAAGCGAGACATTGCCGGACACGATCGGGAAGTCGAGCGCCCGGCAGGCTTCGCCGATACCTTTGATCGCGCCGACGAACTGGCCCATGATTTCGGGCTTTTCGGGGTTGCCGAAATTCAGGTTGTCGGTCGCGGCCAAAGGCGTCGCGCCCACGGCGGTCAGGTTGCGCCAGGCTTCGGCCACGGCCTGCTTGCCGCCCTCATAGGGGTTTGCCTTCACATAGCGCGGCGTCACGTCCGAGGTGAAGGCCAGCGCCTTTCCGGTGCCATGCACGCGCACCACACCCGCGCCAAGGCCGGGCGCACGCACCGTGTCGGCCATGACCATCGTGTCATATTGCTCGTAGACCCAGGCCTTGTGGGCATGGTTGGGCGACCCGATCAACGCCCTCAGCCCGTCAATCGGGTCGATTGCCGGCACAGCGCCCAAGGGGGCGGGTTTGGGTGTTTCCACCCAGGGCCGGTCATATTCCGGCGCGCTGGACGAGAGTTTGGACAGCGGCAGGTCGGCTTTCACCTCATTGCCATGCAAGATCAGGAACCGGTCTTCGGCAATGGTTTCGCCGACGATGGCAAAATCCAGATCCCACTTCACAAAGATCGCCCGCGCCACCGCCTCGCGTTCCGGCTTCAGAACCATGAGCATGCGCTCCTGGCTTTCCGACAGCATCATCTCATAGGCGGTCATGTTGGTTTCGCGCTGGGGCACGAGGTCGAGTTGCAGCTTGATGCCCAGCCCGCCCTTGTCGCCCATCTCCACCGCCGAACAGGTCAGGCCCGCAGCCCCCATGTCCTGAATGGAAATCACGCTGTCGGAGGCCATCAGTTCCAGACAGGCTTCCAGCAGGCGCTTTTCGGTGAAGGGGTCGCCGACCTGAACGGTGGGGCGCTTTTCCTCGATCGTGTCGTCGAACTCGGCGCTGGCCATCGTGGCCCCGCCCACGCCGTCGCGGCCGGTCTTGGCGCCCAGATAAACGACCGGCATGCCGACACCCGAGGCAGCGGAGTAGAAGATCTTGTCGGCGTCGGCCAGTCCGGCGGCGAAGGCGTTCACCAGGCAGTTGCCGTTGTAGCTGCGGTGGAAGCGCACTTCGCCCCCAACGTTCGGCACGCCGAACGCATTGCCATAACCGCCGATCCCTTCGACCACGCCCTTGACCAGATGTGCAGTCTTGGGATGCGAAGGCAGGCCGAATGACAACGAATCCATCGCTGCGATCGGGCGGGCGCCCATGGTGAATACATCGCGCAAGATGCCGCCGACGCCGGTCGCCGCGCCCTGATGGGGTTCGATGTAGGACGGGTGGTTGTGGCTTTCCATCTTGAAGATGACGGCCTGTCCGTCGCCGATATCGACGACGCCGGCATTTTCACCGGGGCCGCAGATGACCTGCGGGCCGGCGGTGTGCAGCGTGCGCAGCCATTTCTTGGACGACTTGTAGGAACAATGTTCGTTCCACATGGCCGAGAAGATGCCGAGTTCGGTGAAGGTCGGCTCGCGCCCGATGATCGTCAGGATGCGCTGATATTCGTCTGGCTTCAGCCCGTGCGCGGCGACAAGCTCTTCGGTGATCTTCGGCTCGGTCATGGCCCATCCCTTCGGCTTTTCTCGGATTGCGCGCGTCTTAGGCCATGGCGGCGGGGCCGGGAAGGGGCGGGATGGATTTTTTTCGCATCGCACGCGCGCGGTATGTCGAAATCGCCTGCCAAGCAGCGTCCTTGATGTGCGAAACCGGACATCGGGCTATTCTGTCCGGGAGTAGCGGAAACGGTGCGCCCGGCGTGCCCACAGATGGAGCGAGACATGCAATATATGGCGATCATCTATTCCGACCCCGACCGCGAGCCGCAATATGGCACGCCCGCGTTCGAGGCGATGATGAAGGGTTACTTTTCCTTCACCGAGTTCCTGAAAGGGAAGGGGGCCTTTATCGCGGGCGATGGCTTACAGGGGATCAACGCTGCGACCTCGGTGCGGGTGAAGGGCGGCAAGGTCGAGACGATGGACGGGCCGTTCGCCGAAACGAAGGAACATCTGGGGGGATACTATCTGATGGAAGTTCCCGATCTGGATACAGCCATCCAGTATGCCGCGATGATCCCTTCGGCGTCTTACGGTACGGTCGAGCTGCGGCCCGTGATGAACTACAGTTGAGCCGACAGCAGTTCCGCGACGTGTCCGACTGCCTTGCCGCGACATTGCGGGCCGAGGGTGGTCGGATTCGGGCGGCGCTAATCGCGCGGGTCAGGGATTTCGAACTGGCCGAGGAGGCGCTTCAGGATGCCGCCGCCTCGGCTATCGAACACTGGGGACGCTCCGGCCTGCCGGACCGTCCCGATGCCTGGCTGATCCGCGTGGCGTTCCGCAAGGCAATCGACCGGCTTCGCCGGGCCGGGCGCGACCGCGATAAGGCCGAAGCCGTGGCGCTTCTGGCGCGGGACGAGGCGGAGGAGCCTGAAATGATCCCCGACGAACGCCTGCGGTTGATCTTTACCTGCTGTCATCCCGCGCTGGAATGGAAAAGCCAGGTGGCGCTGACTTTGCGGACTGTTTGCGGGTTGACTACCGCCGATATCGCGCGGGCATTCCTGGATCAGGAGGCAACAATGGGCCAGCGCCTGTCGCGGGCCAAGGCGCGCATAGCGGCAACGGGAATCGGCTTTCGCGTGCCTGATGCCGAGGAGTGGGACACACGGCTGGGGGCGGTGTTGTCCGTCCTCTATCTGATCTTCAATGCCGGATATGGCGAAGGCACCCATCAGAGCCGCGATCTGGGCGGGGAGGCGATATTCCTTGGGCGGCTTCTCGATCATCTGCGCCCGGGTGACCCCGAGATTCAAGGTGCCCTGGCGCTGACACTTCTGACCCATGCGCGCCGTTTTGCGCGGACGGGGCCTGACGGCGCCACTCTGCCGCCGTCCAAGCAAGACCGCAGCCTGTGGGATGCGCCGATGATCGCTGAAGGAATGCAATGCCTTAACCGGAGTTTGAACGCACCCACCCCGCCCGGTCCATATGCGCTGAAGGCGGCGATTGCTGCCTGCCATATACTGCCGGAACAACCGGACTGGGGCAAGATTTTGAAGCTTTATGACGCCCTTCTTCAACGGGAACCAACGCCGGTGGTGCAGTTGAACCGGGCAGTCGCGCTTGCCGAAACCGGCGAGGTTTCTCTGGCGCTTGACGCTTTGAGCGTCCTCCAGATCCCGCTTGCAGACTATCAGCCCTTCTATGCGGTGCTGGCCGACCTGTTGTTGCGATTCGGACAGGCTTGTGAGGCAGTCGCTGCATTTGACGCTGCCATAGATCGAACAACCCGTTCTGAAGATGAGGTTTTTCTACGCAAACGGCGCGACGCTGCGGCGCAGAAATGTGCAGAGACACGAAAAACCCCTTGAGGCAAAAAAAAGGCCGAGACAAAGCTCGGCCCAAGTCCAACAGGGAGGTATGAAAGCGTCAGGAGTTTCCTCCACTGCCGCTTCCATAAGCGTCATTTACTGTCGCCTATTGCCTGCATCAAGGGAAAACATGCTGCAGGTGCATCATGGCCGTTATGCGTTGCAGTCATGTCTCACTTTGGGAGGCCGAGGGGCGGCTCTTTTCAGCCCGGAAGGTCTTCGGACTGACGTTTGCGGTAGGCCATGATCTCTTGCATCACGAAGTCGCGGAAGGCACCGACGCGCTTGGATTGGCGCAGCTCTTCAGGATAGGCGAGGAAGACTGGAACTTCATCGCTTTCGATCTGTGGCAGCACGCGAACAAGATGCGGGAAATCCTCTGACAAGTAGTCGGGCAGAACACCGATACCCAGATGGTTCAGCACGCCTTGCAAGACGCCGAAGTAGTTGTTCACCGTCAAGGTCGAACGGATGTCATAGTCCATCAGCATCTGCACCAGACCAGCACCGGCCGCCACCTGCGGGGTGTTCGGGTTCTGGCTGATCAGGCGGTGGTCGGAAATTTCCGACAGCTTTTCCGGTGTCCCGTTCATCGCCAGATATTCGGGCGATGCATAGAGCCGCATGCGGATGTTCATCAGCCGTCGACGGATCAGGTCGGCCTGGCTCGGCTCCTTCATGCGGATCGCCACGTCAGCCTCGCGCATCGGCAGGTCCAGAACGCGTTCTTCCAGCATCAGTTCGATCTTCAGATCGGGGAATTTTTCGTAAAGCTTCGGCAGGCGCGGCGCCAGCCAAAGCGTGCCGAACCCGGTCGTCGTCGTGACCCTGAGGACGCCGAAAACTTCCTCCTCGCTGTCGCGGATGCGCGCGGCGGCGGTATCGAGGCGCTTGTTCATCGCGCTTGTCGCCTCGAACAGCAACTCGCCCTGTTCGGTGAGAATCAGTCCCCGCGCATGGCGATGGAAAAGTGTCGTGTCGAGGCTTTCTTCCAGAGCGCGGATCTGGCGGCTGACCGCAGACTGGCTCAGGTGCAGCGCGTCGCCCGCGTGGGTCAGCGACCCCGCGTCCGCAACGGCGTGAAATATTCTGAGTTTATCCCAGTCCATGTCTTTCCAACCTGTCGGGCGCGCAGCCCCATACAATTTAAAAATTTCAAACGTGCGCTGGATCATCCATGCGCGGCTTACATATCGGATATGCAGGTAGGGTCAAAACGCATTTCTGCAATAGGTGCGACATTCCGCTTTATGGGTCAATATATTTGACCTATAATGATCCCGTGCAGCACCGCCGGGGAGGGCAGGATGACGCGCCAGGATATTTCACTTTCCGACAAGTTCGATCTGACCAGGTCGCCGGTTCTGATGAACGGCACGCAGGCGCTGGTTCGGCTCATGCTGATGCAAAAAGCGCGCGACAAGGCCGCGGGGTTGAACACGGCCGGCTATGTGACGGGCTATCGCGGATCACCGCTTGGCGGGGTTGATCTTCAGATGGGCCGCGAAAAGAAGCGGTTGGAGGAAAGTGACATCCGGTTCCAGCCGGGTCTGAACGAGGATCTGGCCGCGACCGCCGTCTGGGGTACCCAACAGGCCGAGATGCGCGGCGACGGCCGCTACGATGGCGTTTTCGCGCTTTGGTATGGCAAGGGGCCGGGGGTCGACCGGTCTGGCGACGTGATGCGCCATGGCAATATGGCCGGATCGTCGCGGTTCGGTGGGGTCGTGATGGCCATGGGCGATGATCACACCGGCGAAAGTTCGACCGTGCTGCACCAATCCGACTGGGCCATGGTCGATGCCTATATCCCGGTCGTTTCACCCGCTGGCGTGCAAGAAATCCTCGACTACGGGCTTTATGCTTGGGCGCTATCCCGGTTCGCCGGGGTCTGGGTGGGTCTCAAGACAATGAAGGACACGGTGGAAGCCACGGCGGTTGTCGATGGCGATCCGTTCCGTCTGTCGTTCGTCACGCCCGACATTCCGCTGCCGGAAGGCGGGCTTAACATCCGCCCAACCGATACGCCCGTGGCCCAGGAAGCCCGGATGATCGACCACAAGCGGTTCGCGGCCGAATCCTTTGCCCGTGCCAACCGGATTGACCGGCGGGTCTGGGGACGGGCCGGGGCCAAGATCGGCTTTGTCGCGGCGGGCAAGAACTGGCTTGATCTTGTCCATGCGCTCGACCTCTTGGGCCTGACCGAGGCAGATGCCGAACGGCTCGGGATCACCACGTACAAGGTGGGCCAGACTTTCCCGCTCGACATGACCTCGTTCCACGACTGGGCCGAGGGGTTGGATCTGATCGTCGTGATCGAGGAAAAGCGCAAGCTGATCGAAGTGCAGATCAAGGAAGCAATCTTCGACGACCGCCGCGGGCGCCGGGTCTATGGCTGGTACAAGGGCGGCGCGGGCGGCATGCACCGGGAGGAGTTGTTTCCGTCCCGCTATGCACTCGACCCGGTTATGATCGCCGAAAAGATCGGGCATATCCTGATCGAGGAAGGCCGCGCCACCGATGAAATGCGGGGCTGCTTAGCCACTGTCGAAACATCCCGCCGTGCCGACAATGCGCCTGAAATCATCGCCCGCAAACCCTGGTTCTGCTCGGGCTGTCCACACAATACCTCCACCCGAGTACCCGAGGGCAGCCGCGCCTATGCTGGTATCGGCTGTCACTACATGGTGCAGTGGATGGATCGCGACACCACCGGGTTCACCCAAATGGGCGGCGAGGGCGCAAACTGGGTTGGCGAGGCGCCGTTTTCCAAGCGCAAGCATGTGTTCCAGAACCTCGGGGACGGGACTTATAACCATTCCGGCATATTGGCGATCCGCGCGGCCTTGGCGGCGGGCACGACCATCACCTACAAGATCTTATACAATGATGCCGTGGCTATGACCGGCGGCCAGCCGAACGAGGGCGGCCTGAAAGCGCCGCAGATCGCGCGCGAACTTCTGGCGATGGGCGTGAAGACCGTAGCACTTGTCCATGATCCGAAAGAGGAACTTGACCTTTCGACCTTCCCGCCCCGGCTCAGGATCGCCACCCGCGACGCGCTGGACCAGGTCCAGCGCGATCTGCGCGAAGTCGAAGGCGTGTCGGCCATTCTTTACGTCCAGACCTGTGCCGCCGAAAAGCGGCGGCGGCGCAAGAAGGGCACATTCCCCGATCCCGACCGGCGCGTCTTCATCAACACAGACGTTTGCGAGGGTTGCGGCGATTGCTCGGTCCAGTCGAACTGCGTCGCGGTGGTGCCTGTGGAAACGGAACTGGGCACCAAACGGGCGATTGACCAGTCGTCGTGCAACAAGGATTTCTCCTGCCTTAAGGGCTTTTGCCCGTCCTTCGTGACGGTCGAAGGCGGCAAGCCGCGCAAGGCCGCGGCAGCCGACTTCCGCCTGCCGGACATGCCCGCACCGAGGCTGCCCGCGATTGCGCGAACCCACAACACTGTCCTGACCGGTGTCGGGGGCACCGGGGTGGTGACGGTGGGCGCCGTGCTGGCGATGGCTGCGCATCTGGATGGCAAGGGCGCCGGCATGATGGAGATGGCGGGCCTGGCTCAGAAGGGCGGTGCGGTTCATATTCACTTGAGGATATCCAATCAACCATCTGATATATCAGCAATTCGTGTCGCTGTTGGCGAAGCAGACTGCGTGATTGGCGGGGATCTGGTGGTGACGGCCGGGGCCAAGACACTGGGCCTGATGACGACGGGCCGCACCGGCGCTGTCGTGAATGCGCATGAGATTGTCACCGGCGATTTCACCAAGAACCGCGACTTCCGCCTGCCGGCAGACCGGCTGCGATTGTCGCTGGAGGCGCGGTTGCGCGATCATGTCAGTTTCTTCGATGCCTCGAAGCTGGCGGAGCGACTGTTGGGCGACTCAATCTATTCCAACATGATCGTTCTGGGTGCGGCCTGGCAACGCGGGCTTCTGCCGTTGACCCGTACCTCCATCCAGCGTGCGATCGAGCTGAACGGAACTGCCGTCAAGGGCAACCAGTCCGCGTTCGAGATCGGCCGTTTGGCCAGTTTCGATCCGGCGTCAGTTGCAAAAATGGTTGAAGAGTCGCATATCAAGGCATTGTCATTGCAAGAAAAGATAAGTGATCGCGTCGCGCGACTGACCGCCTATCAGGACGGCGCCTATGCCAAGCGTTATCAGAAATTGGTTCAGGCCGCGCCGGCGGTGTTGCGCGACAGTGTGGCAACATCATTCTATAAGCTGTTGGCCTACAAGGATGAATATGAAGTCGCGCGCCTGCATCTGACCTCGGCCAACCTGGCGCGGACGTTGTTCGAGGGCAGTCTCAAGCTGCGGTTCCATCTTGCGCCGCCGGTTCTGGGCGGCACGGGGCCGGACGGGCGGCCGAAGAAGCGCGAATTCGGGGCATGGATCTTGCCACTGTTCCGGTTGCTCGCCCGGATGAAGGGCCTGCGGGGCAGCGCGTTCGATCCGTTTGGCCGCAGCGCGGAACGGCAAGAGGAACGCGCAGCCATAGCGCGCTTTGAGGGGGACATGGCCGAGGTCTTCCAACTCCTGACCCCTGAAAACCTTGCCACGGCGCAGGAACTGGCGGCACTGCCGATGTCGGTGCGGGGGTATGGGCCGGTCCGTGCCGCTGCCGCGCAGCAGGCGGACGTCCGGCGCGCCGCTCTGCTTGAAGTCTTGCGCAAGGGAACGACTGCGCCGCAAAGATCGGCCGCCTGACCTTGGACCACCTCGTCATCGGCCTGTCACGATTCGCCGCGAAAATCCTGCAAACCCGGTTTGTGGAGAGGTTCGATGCGGAAAAGTATCACGCGCGACATCAGCTATGCGAGTTCCGCCAAGACGCGCCCCGGTCGCGCGATGATCCGGGTCGTCGAAAACATGACCGGCAGGGTCAGTCTGATCCGGCGGGCCAAAGGCTATGAGGCGGCGGTCGAGGCTGGCGATGATTTCTGGCGGGTCATGCCTGAACGCTATGGACTGTCGCTCGATCTGATTTCGGGGTCGCTCGACGATATTCCGCGCAGTGGGCCGCTGGTGGTGGTGTCCAATCACCCCTATGGCATTCTGGACGGGCTGATGATGGGGCATATTCTGTCGGGTCTGCGCCAGGATTTCCGGATCATCGCCCATGGTGTGTTTCGCCGGGCCGAAGCGCTGAACAATGTCATCTTGCCGATTTCGTTCGATGAAACGAAAGAGGCCACACGCCTGAACCTTCAGACCCGGGCGCAGGCCATCGACTATCTGGGGCAGGGCGGGGCAATCGGGATATTCCCGGGGGGCACCGTCTCTACCGCCGCGACGCCCTTTGCGCGACCGCTTGATCCGGTGTGGCGGAACTTCACCGCCAAGATGATTGCCAAGACCGATGCGACGGTGCTGCCGCTCTATTTCGACGGCCACAATTCGCGGCTCTTTCAGATCGCGAGCCATATGAATTATGCACTGCGAATGGCGCTTTTGATCAAGGAATTCAAAGCCCGTGTCGATACGAAGGTGCGCATTGCCGTCGGCCAGCCGATTTCCCCCGCGCGGATCGCCCCCCTGAAATCGGACCCCAAAGCACTGATGGATTTCCTGCGCCGTTCCACGTATGACTTGTCCAAGGAACCTGCTGCGAATGCGGGTTATGGGTTTGAATTCGAACAAAAATACCGGGCTTGACCGTCCCGGGAACGGGGGCTGCGATGGCGGTGGGCATTTTCGATTCGGGGCTGGGCGGTTTGACGGTTTATCAGGCCGTTGCCAAGCGTCTGCCGGATGTGCCCTTTGTTTATTATGGCGACAATGCCCATGCGCCCTACGGGGTGCGCACGGCGGACGATATCTTTGGTCTGACATGCCAGGGCGTCGAGCGGCTGTGGGAGGAAGGTTGCGATCTGGTGGTTCTGGCCTGCAATACCGCCTCGGCTGCCGCGCTGAAGCGGATGCAGGAGACCTGGGTGCCGCAGGATAAGCGCGTGCTTGGCGTCTTCGTGCCGCTGATCGAGGCGCTGACCGAACGGCAGTGGGGTGACAATTCGGCGCCGCGCGAAGTGGCGATCCAGCATGTGGCCCTGTTCGCCACGCCTGCGACCGTTGCCAGCCGCGCCTTCCAGCGTGAACTCGCCTTCCGTGCGATCGGTGTGGATGTGGAGGCGCAGCCCTGTGGCGGGCTGGTGGACGCGATCGAGCAAGGCGATGAGATCCTGGCCGAAGCGCTGGTGCGCAGCCATGTGGAAGCTTTGAAACGCCGGATGCCGAAGCCCGAAGCCGCGATCCTGGGTTGCACGCACTACCCGCTGCTTCTGAAGACCTTTCAAAACGCGCTGGGGCCAGAGGTCAAGGTGCTGTCACAGGCCGGGCTGGTCGCCGAAAGTCTGGCCGACTATCTGACCCGACGGCCTGAGTTTCTGGGCACCGGAAGCGCGGCAAAATTCCTGACGACGGGGGATCCGGCAGCGGTTTCCGATCGGGCGACGCAGTTCCTGCATCACCCCATCCGCTTCATTTCTGCCTGAAATTTGGCTGATTTGCGGCCATTTTCTCGCGCGTGAGACGTCAAAGCGTCATTGTCATGCCCCGTTTGTCCGTTAACCGGAATGAAACTGGTTGACGGGACACTGGCCCAATGGTCTTCGGCCCCTCTTTGCGCGAACTGACTCGCGTCTTTTTGGCAGTGATCCTTCTGGTCGCTTCGATGACGGCTGCGCGCGCCGTCCCGGTTTTCGAATACCGCGCCGCGGGTCTGTCCATCGCGGTTGATCTGCCCGAACAGGCCCGGGTCCGGTCGCGCCTGTCCAACGTGATTGCGGTCAGCGGGGCGACGACGCCGGAACGGTTGCTGGTGCCCACCAACCCGGCGGGACGCTGGCGGGTGCTTGTCGCGGCGGCATTGGTACCGGGTGTGGCACCCTACCGCAGCGCTATCGGCTCGGTATCGGCCGAGGACAACAGCCGCGATCTGGCGGCGGTGCCTCGGGGCGGGTCGCTGGCCATCAGCTACCGGACGGCCGACGGGCGGATGGGCTTCATGCTTCGGATCAGTGCGACCGGAACGCTGCATCTGGCCTACGACCAGCCGGACGGGGTGCGAGACCGTCAGCGCCCCGGCAGCGGTCTTCTGCCCGTCTCGGGGATCGACTACATGGCGACTGCACCAGAGACCGTTCCGCTGCCCCCGGCAGCGCCCCTGTTGGCAGGGGCGCTTTTGTTGCTGGCCTGGCGCGGTCGGCGCAACTGACCATCCCGAAAATTCCTGTTGAAACCGCCCGCTCTG
The DNA here is from genome assembly GCA_035433445.1 of Paracoccaceae bacterium. Classification (GTDB taxonomy): domain Bacteria; phylum Pseudomonadota; class Alphaproteobacteria; order Rhodobacterales; family Rhodobacteraceae; genus TMP-24. Next base: position 1,806 of record DAORUY010000034.1, on the reverse strand, counting down.
ACCGGCAAGACCCAGCCGACAGCGAAGGAGACGGCCATGGTAAAGCGAATCGCCATTCTGGGGGCATCGGGCTACACCGGGGCCGAGCTGGTGCGCCTGATCGCCACCCATCCGGGAATGCAGATCGCCGCACTTTCGGGCGACCGCAAGGCTGGCATGGCCATGGCCGAGGTCTTCCCCTTTCTCGCGCATCTGAAGCTGCCGGCCCTTCAGAAGATCGAGGAGATTGATTTCTCCACCGTCGATCTGGCCTTTTGCGCCTTGCCGCATGCCACGTCGCAGGCTGTCATTTCCGCGCTGCCGCGGGATCTGAAGATCGTCGATCTGTCGGCAGATTTCCGGCTGCGTGATCCGGCGGCTTACGAGAAGTGGTATGGCAAGCCTCATGCCGCCATCGATCTGCAAAAGGAAGCGGTCTATGGCCTGACCGAGTTTTACCGCGAGGACATTCGCGCCGCGCGACTGGTAGCGGGAACCGGCTGCAATGCCGCGACCGGGCAATATGCGATCCGCCCGCTGATCGAGGCAGGGGTAATTGATCTCGACCATATCATCCTCGACCTCAAGGCCGGGGTCAGCGGCGCAGGGCGTTCTCTGAAGGAAAACCTGCTGCATGCCGAACTCTCTGGGGGCACGCACCCCTATTCGGCCGGCGGCACCCACCGCCATCTGGGCGAGTTCGATCAGGAGTTTTCGAAACTCGCCGGAAGGCCGGTGATGATCCAGTTCACCCCGCATCTGATGCCGTTCAACCGGGGCATTCTCGCCACCTGTTATGTGCAGGGCGATGCGGCGGCGATCTATGGCGCGTTGGCGGCGCGTTACGTGGATGAACCTTTCGTCCACGTCCTTCCGATGGGGCAGGTTGCCTCTACCCGGTCCATCGCAGGGTCGAACTTCGTGCATCTGGGGGTGACCGGCGACCGGATCGCGGGGCGCACCATCGTCTTTGCCGCCCTTGACAATCTTACCAAGGGATCTTCGGGGCAGGCCATCCAGAATGCCAATCTGATGCTGGGTCTTGAAGAAACGGCGGGCTTGATGCTGGCCCCGGTTTTCCCATGAGAAACTTAAAGAAAACCAGACGGATCCAGGTCATTCTTCTGGCCGCTGTGGCGCTGATCGTGGCCACGGCGCTGATCGGATACGGGCTGCGCGACGGGATAAACTTCTTCCGTTCGCCCACTCAGGTTCTGGCCGATCACCCGGCCGAAGGCGAAACATTCCGCCTGGGCGGACTGGTGGAGGAAGGCAGTCTGGTACGCGGCGCAGGCGAGACGATCAGCTTTCGCGTGACCGATGGCGCTGCAAGCGTGCCCGTCAGCTTTACCGGGGTGTTGCCTGATCTTTTCGGCGAAGGTCAGGGCATGATCGGCACCGGCCGGATGCAGGGCGAGACGTTCGTGGCGACCGAAATTCTGGCCAAGCATGATGAAAACTACATGCCGAAGGAAGTGATAGACGCGCTGAAGGAACAGGGCACTTACGTCGATCCGAACGCTGCACCTGCAACGAATTAATCTTTTGGCCCGAGCCTGATCCCGTCACAGGGGGAAGGCCATGAAAAGCGTCACTGACATTGCCCGGGAAATCGTCACGCGCGAGGGCGGCTTCGTCAATGATCCCGACGATCCCGGCGGGGCGACCAAATATGGTGTCACGCTTGGTACACTGAAGCGACTGGGTATCGACCTGACGAATGACCGCCGGACCGATATCGCCGACGTAAAGGCGCTGACTCGGGATCGGGCGGTTCAGATCTTTGTCGAAGATTACTTCATCCGGAAAAAACTGGCGGACCTGCCC
>DAORUY010000033.1:0-19261 GCA_035433445.1 Paracoccaceae bacterium | reverse complement strand
CCGGCAGGGCCGACAAAAGCGCTTTCGTGTAGGGATGCTCGGGCCGTTCGAACAGGGCCAGCACGTCCGCTTCCTCCATCTTCTTGCCGCGATATTGCACGATCACCCGGTCGGCGGTTTCGGCCACCACCCCCATGTCGTGTGTGATCATGATCAGGCCCATGCCATGTTTTTCCTGCAGGCCCATGATCAGGTCGAGAATCTGTTTCTGGATCGTCACATCCAGCGCGGTCGTCGGTTCGTCCGCGATCAGAAGGCGCGGGTTGCAGGCGATGGCCATGGCTATCATCACCCGCTGGCACTGCCCGCCCGACATCTGGTGCGGATAGGACGACAGGCGCGACGCGGGATCGGGGATGCCCACTTGCGTGAACAGCTCGACCGTGCGCGCCCTGGCCTCGGACCGCGTCATGCCCATATGGGTGCGCAGCGTCTCGGCCATCTGAAAGCCGACGGTGAAGCATGGATTAAGGCTCGCGATCGGTTCTTGAAAGATCATCGAGATATCGCGCCCGATAATCCTGCGCCGGTCCTGCGCCGACAGTGCCATCAGATCGCGCCCGTCGAAGGTCATGTGGTCGGCGGTAACGGTCGCAGTCGGCGGCAGCAAGCCCATCACGGCAAGCATGCCGACCGACTTACCCGAACCGCTTTCACCAACGATTGCCAGCACCTCGCGTGCATCCACCGACAGGTCTACCCCGTCCACCGCCCGGAACGGACCGCTGGCCGTGTCGAAGCTCACCGTCAGGTTCTTGATATCCAGAAGCTTGGCCATGGGTCAGCTCCGCTTGAGTTTGGGATCGAGCGCGTCACGAAGACCATCGCCCATCAGGTTGATCGCAAGGACCGTGATCAGGATCGCCAGACCGGGGAAGGTCACGACCCACCAGGCGGCCAGGATGAACTCCCGCGCTTCGGCCAGCATCGTGCCCCATTCGGGGGTCGGGCGTTGCGCACCCATACCCAGAAAGCCCAGCGCCGCCGCATCGAGGATCGCGCCCGAAAAGGACAGGGTGGCCTGCACGATCAGCGGCCCAAGGCAGTTCGGCAATATGGTGCGGAACATCAGGCGCAGTTTGCCTGCCCCTGCGACTCGTGCGGCCATCACATATTCCCGAGGCAGTTCGCCCATCACCGCCGCGCGCGTCAGGCGCGCGAAATGCGGCTGAAGAACCAGAGCAATCGCAATCATTGCATTGGTCAAGCCCGGCCCGAGGATCGCGACCAGGACAAGCGCCAGAAGTAGCGATGGAAACGCCAGGATCACATCCATTACCCGCATGATAACCGTATCGACCCAGCCGCCGAAGAACCCTGCGACAAGGCCGATCACGATCCCGCCGGTTAGTGCGATCACCACCACGACAAGCCCGATAAAGAGGGAAAAGCGGGCACCATAGATCAGGCGCGACAGGATATCGCGGCCCACCGCATCCGTGCCCAACAGATAGCTGATATTGCCCTTCTCGCTCCAGGCCGGGGGCAAAAGCAGCGCGTCGCGCACCTGGGTGATCGGGTCATGCGGCGCGATCAGCGGCGCGAAGACCGCCACGATCACCAGGGCGCAGAAAACCCAAAGCCCGATGACGGCGCCCTTGTTAACACTGAAATAATGCCAGAATTCAGCCAGTTGGGCGCGCAGTCCCATGGTGGCCATCGGTTCGATTTCGGTTGTCATTGTCATGGGATCACCGGTGCCGGATGCGGGGGTTGATCAACCCGTACAGAAGATCGACGATCAGGTTCACGATCATCACGACGGCCGCGATGATCAGCAAGCCACCCTGAACGGATGGGTAATCACGGCGCGAAATGCTGTCGACCATGGCCTTGCCGATGCCCGGCCAGGAAAAGATCGTCTCGGTCAGGATTGCGCCGCCAAGAAGCGTGCCGACTTGAAGACCGATCGTGGTAATGACCGGGATGAGCGCGTTTCGAAGCGCATGAAGCCCGACGACGCGGTAGGGCGACAGGCCCTTGGCGCGAGCGGTGCGGACATAATCCTCGCCCAGAACCTCAAGCATCGCGGAGCGCGCCTGACGGGCGATAACCGCCATCGGAATCGTGGCCAGAACGATCGTCGGCAAGATCAGATGCGACAAAGCCGAGCCAAAGGCTCCGTCCTGCCCCGACAGAAGGCTGTCGATCAGCATGAAGCCCGTCACCGAGGGGAAGAAATACATCAGCGAGATGCGGCCCGACACCGGGGTCCAGCCCAGGACACCGGAAAAGAAGATGATCAGCAAAAGCCCCCACCAGAAAATCGGCATAGAATATCCGACCAAGGCCGAGGACATGGAGACCTGATCGAACCACGACCCGCGCTTGATTGCGGCAAAAACACCCAACGGCAACCCCACGAGCGTTGCCAGCAGCATCGCGCACAGGCTCAGTTCGATCGTCGCCGGGAAAAGGGTGAAAAACTCGGTCAGGACCGGCTTCTTGGTCACGAGCGATGTGCCAAAATCCCCGTGGAAAAGTCGCCCGAGGAAGTCGAGATATTGCTGCCACATCGGCCGGTCGAACCCCAGTTGCGCCGACAGTTCCGCGTGACGCTCCGCCGTCAGGCCGCGTTCACCCGCCATCAGCAGGACCGGATCCCCCGGCAAGACGCGCACGAAACCGAAAGCCACGATGGTGATGCCAATGAATGTCGGCAGGAGATAGGCAAACTTGCCCAGCAAAAATCGGAACATCAGTGCCCCCAGAGAAAGGACGCGCCGGACAGGCCGGCGCGCCAAGATGTGAGTTATATTTTGTTATTATTCAGCGATATCAACGCCGTCGAAGCGGTGCGATCCAAGCGGATCCATCACATAGCCAGAGACTTTGGTCGACATCGGGATCGTGACCGTGGAATGGCCCAGGGTCGCCCAGGGTGCTTCGCGCTTGAAGACGACCTGCGCTTCTTCATAAAGCTTGGTGCGTTCAGCCACATCGGCCGTCACCTTGGCTTTTTGGATCAGCCCGTCGAACTCTTCGTTGCACCACTGTGCCCGGTTGGAACCGCCATCGACGGCACCCGCACAGCCCAGAAGCACACCCATGAAGTTGTCCGGATCGCCATTGTCGCCGGTCCAGCCCAGGATGACGGCGCCATCGCGGGCCTTTTCGGTCGATTTCTTGAGATATTCACCCCATTCGTACGACACGATCTCGACCGTCACACCCACAGCCGCGAAATCGGCCTGGATCAGTTCCGCCGCACGCTGCGCGTTCGGCATGTAGGGGCGCTGGACCGGCATCGCCCAGACCTTCATCGACAGGCCCGAAACGCCCGCTTCCTCGAGCATCTTCTTGGCAGCTTCCGGGTCATAGGCATCGTCCGTCACCGCGTCGTTGTAGGACCACATGGTCGGCGGGATCGGGTTCTTGGCGGCCTGGCCGGTGCCCTGGTAGACTGCGTCAAGGATTGCCTGCTTGTTGATCGCCATGTTCAGCGCCTTGCGGACGTTGACATTGTCGAACGGTGCGACCGAGTTGTTGTAGGCAAGGTAAGCCACGTTCAGACCCGCCTGTTCCATCACGCTCAGGTTGGTATCTTCCTTCAGGGCAGCAATGTCAGCCGGTGCCGGATAGGGCGCCATGTGGCATTCGCCGGCCTTCAGCTTCTGGATCCGCACCGCAGCATCGGGCGTGATCGCGAAGATCAGATCGTCGATCGCCTGCTTGCCACCCCAATAGTCGGCGTTGGCCTTGTAGCGGATGACCGCATCCTTTTCATAGGCGACGAACTGGAACGGTCCGGTGCCCACGGGTGCCTGGTTGAAGTTGGCCTGCGTGCCAGCCGCCGCAAGGCTGTCGGCATATTCCTTCGACACGACGGATGCAAAATCCATCGCGAGGTTGGCCAGGAACGGCGCCTCGGGACGGGTCAGCACGAACTTCACCGTCATGTCATCGACCTTGACCACTTCCTTGACCACGACGTTCATTTCCATGCCGCCGTAATATTCGTAGGTGATGCCTTCGATGTAACCGTGCCAGGGATCGTCTTCCTTGGCCTGACGGTTGAAGGAAAAGACCACGTCATCCGCGTTGAAATCGCGGGTGGGGGCGAAATAGTCGGTGGTGTGGAACTTCACGCCGGGACGCAGCTTGAAGGTATATTCCAGCCCGTCAGCCGACACTTCCCAGCTTTCGGCCAGACCGGCGACGACATTCGTCGTGCCTTTTTCGAATTCCACAAGGCGGTTGTAAATCGGCTTGGAGGAGGCGTCGAACGTCGTGCCTGAGGTATAGGGCGCAGGATCGAAGCCTTCGGGCGAGCCTTCCGAACAATAAACCAGCGTCTTGGCGGCGGCAGCCCCGCCCAGAAGCCCGGCCATGATCATGCCGGTTGCCAGTCGTGTGAAAAGTTTCATTTCCCTGTTTCCTTTCGGTTTCTAATCAGGTCCGGCACAGGGCCGGTGGTGTTCCAGGGCCGGGTCGTTGCGCCCGGCTCCTGAATTCTTGCGCTAGCCCCGGATGACCGGGGCGCGTGACAGTTCGGACAGGACCTCCGCGCCTTCGCGTCGCAGGAATACGATCTCTTCCAGCCGGACGCCGAAACGCCCGTTCAGATAGATGCCCGGCTCAATCGAAAACACGTTGCCGGGTGCAAGCGCACGCTCGGACGCGCCGGTGATGTAAGGTTCTTCATGCAGCTCGATCCCAAGGCCGTGCCCGGTGCGATGCAGAAAATTCGCACCATAGCCAGCGCGGTCAATCACGCCCCGCGCGGCCTGATCGACGGCTTTGGCCGGTTGGCCGGGTTTGGAAGCATCAATGGCAGCCGCGACCGCACCTTCGACGACGGCGGCGATAGACAGGAATTCCTCGGTCGGCTTTCCGAACCAGCCGACGCGTGTCATGTCGGAAGGATAGCCTTGAAATCGTCCGCCCGCGTCGATCATGACCGCGCTGTCGCGGGTCAGACGCGATGGGCCGGTATGATGGTGGCAGAACGCGCCATTGGCAGCGAAGCAGACCGAGATGAATTCGGTCGCTGCCCCTTCGGCGGCGTAGGCGGCGGCGATCACTTCTGCGACCTCCGTTTCGCTGATCCCCTCGCGCAGTGCATCGAACCCGGCCATGACTGCGCGGTCGTTTACCAACGCGCTCGCCTTGAGCGCCCGGTATTCCGCGTCACCCTTCTTGGCACGCAGCGCGCTGACGGTGCCTTCGGTAAAACTGCGTCGCGCGCCGGGCAGCGCATCAAGCACCAGCAGCGCAAAATCCGCGCGCATCCCCTCGTCCAGCGACAGGCTGACCTTGGCGGGGTTGATGCCCGTCTCGTCGATCAACGCGCGCAGTGCGGCATCCGGGCCTACGTGGTCCTGCCACAGATGGAACGGCAGATCGGTATGCTGGCGGACGCTTTCCGCATTGAGCGAGGGCATAAGCATGCCCGCATAAGACTGGCTGACGAACAGCAGCACCGGGCGTTCGTCGCCATGTGGGTCCAGCCCCGCAAGCCAGCGCAGATGCGTGGTCGGCCCCAGAACGGTCAGGTCCACCCCGGCTTCCCGCATTCGCTGGCGCAGGTGGTCGATCTTGTCAGCCACGGTCAGGTTCATATCAGGTCGGCTCCGCGGCTCTGGTCTCGTTCAGGGGTCTTGCGGGCGGTGGCGAAAAGGCCGCCGCACCGGGCGTATGGAAGAGCGTCAGATTGCCGGACCACAGGATCCGGGCTGGCCGGTCGGTGTCGTTGGCATAGGAATGCGGGCTGGTGCCACGATAGTGCAGGCTGTCGCCCGACGTCAGATGAAAGGCCGTGCCATCAACGACCTGCGTGATCGCACCATCAAGAATATAGATGATCTCTTCACCTTCGTGGCTGACCGTTTCCGACTGAAAGCCCGGCGGCACATGCATGAGGAAGGATGACAGTTCGTTTCCGGGGAACTCAGCACCCAGACGCTCATATTCGATCGAAGAGCCATTGATCGAAAACCGCATCCGCTGGGACGCGCGTGTCACCGCATCGGCAGGGCGCGGCGTTGCAATGAAATAGTCGATTCCCACGCCCAAAGCTTGCGCAACCTGCGCCAGGGTTCCCAGGGTGGGCGTGGCATTGTCACGCTCGAGCTGGCTGAGATAACTATAGGAAACACCAGACTTTTCGCCCAGTTGCTGAAGCGTCAGCCGCAGATGCATCCGCCGCCGGCGGATTGCGCCACCGATCTGCGTAGCGGATTTTGGTCGTGCAACCGGCATAGACTCGCCATCCCCTTCCCAGGAAGAACTACTCCGGCATACACAACAAAAAATTTTTCCCAAAGAAAAATATTTTAACCTGCGCTTCAAGAAAACGCTGACCCAGTGGCCGATTCCGACGAATCGCACCTCCAAACGACCGCGGCCGGGGAAAATGGTCCCCGGCCGCTATTGTCGTGCAGGATGCAGGATCGCTCAGGCCGGACGGATCAGCCCGAATACGGCCCTTCGATGCCGAACCGTTTCATCAGCGCGCCGAAGCTGTTCGAGGCTTTCAGCAGATCGCGGCCATACCTCGCGATCAGGGCCGCGCGGCGCGCGGGATCGGCAGAAGTCTCAAGCGCGCCAAGTATCGCGGCCAGATCCTCGGCGGCCTGGCGGGCGGCGGCCAGATCATCGCGGCTGTCGGCCAGTTGCGCGATGTCGCGCGCAGTTGCACCGCCGATCCCCTTGACGGTCGTCGCCCCGCCATCGCTGTAGCCCGCAGGCAGATCGCCTTTCAGGTTCACCACCCGCTTGAACTGGATCAGGTCATAGATCTGATCGACCGCTTGTTTAGCCCCTTCGACACGCGAATTGTGCTCGGTATCGGCAGCGGCATGCGGCAAAAGCTCCAGCCGCCCGGGATATTTCGGCGCAAGCGCCAGATAGGGCACCATCGGCCCCGATACCGCGCCGGTTTCGGCATTGGTAAACAGGTCCGCGTCGATTGCCGCATAACGGATCTGACCCGAGGCCATGGCGCGGTCCAGTGCGCCCGCATCCACGCCTTCGCCCCGGTCGTAGTTCAGCAAGATCGCACCGGGCCTGACCACCGCAAAGACGCTGTCGCCCACGAAACCCGCATTGGCGAACGTGCCGGTTTCGGCATTCAGCGCGCCAAGCCCGGTATGCAGCGACAGAACGTCAGCGCCGTTGGCCGCTTCCTCCTTGGTTGCGGCATGGGTGAACCCTTCGCTTTCGATCCAGTCCTTGTGACGCGGACGGGCATAGATGCGCACCTTCATCCCGAACGCCGCCGCCAGTTTTGCCACTTCGCGCCCAATATTGCCGTAGCCGAAAATCGCGATGGTCTTGCCTTCCAGCTTTTCCGTCGGGAACTGGCGCAGCTGGCGGCCCGTGTCGAACTGACCCGCTGCGGTCATCTCGTGCATCTTGTCCACGGGCAGGTCGGGCATGACTTTCAGAAGCGCCTTCATGGCCATCTGCGCCGTCGCGCGGCTGTTGAAGCTTGGTGTGTTCATCAGCGCGGCCTCGCCGCCCGCACCATTGCCACCGCCCCAGGTGGCGCAGCCCATGTTGCCGGTGCCCGCGCCGATCCGCACGCCGCCCAGACCGAAGACCGCATCCTTCGGCAGGAAGGTCGCAGCGGCAATAACCGCATCATACTGCCCCTGCCCCGCAGCGGCCATGATCTCTGCCTCGGTCGAAACATCGGGGACATAGAAGAAGTGGATCTTGCCTTTTTCGAGCTTCGCTTCGTCACTCAGCCCGGTTTCATGGAAGACCCCGCCACGCGCCTCGACATAGGCTTTCACCTCGGAATGATCGGGCTGTCCCTTGGCGTCGAACTTCAGCCCTACGCGGTCACAAACCAGCACCTTGTAGGCGCGGTTCGGGTCGTCCTGGCGTTGGTTGGCATCCGCCATGGCTTGCGCTTCGAAGGTCACGCCGACCTTGGCAAGCTCCTCCTCCAGCACCGCGATCTTGGCGCGGTGATAGGCATAGTGCAGATTGTCCAGAAGCGCCGGAATATCCTCGACCGGGCGAATGCCGCCGATCCAGGCGCGATAGTCGCCGGGCGTGCCGGGGAAAGCATTGATATAGCGCGCCACATCCAGACCCGGCTCATGCGTGCCGTTCGGATGGGTCACACCGTCATAGGACAGGATCGCCTTGGAATAGGCGACGATACGGGCATGATGGCCTGCATCGGTGATGTCGGGGTCGGTGACTTTCAAAAGTGTCACGGCGGCCCCGCGATAGTCGGGGTCGGTCACGCCAAGTTCAAAAAGCGGATGCGCCGCCACCCAGTCATTGACCGCCGCGCGGTTCTTGACCGAACGCGCGTTCAGGTCACTGACCGAACCGATGCGCTTTTCGGCGCGCAGAAGGCCGAAGGTTGTCTCGGCAAAGGCAAGCGTCGAGAAGGTGTTGATCACCCCCCCCAGCATCTTGTTCTGGGCCGGGTCATAGATCGGGCCGACATTGACGGTACGTTCACCGGTCAGCGGCATTTTCGGATCGACCGGCGCCGCGATCTTCAACTGGCGCGGAATGGCCCAGGACGGCTTTTTCTGATTGCGCTCGACCAGATCCAATGCGGCGGGCGTAAAGGACGCCACATAATATCCCGAAATCCCGCCGATCGCCTTCTGGAAGGGCATGAACATGCAGCATTTGGTGGTGACTTCGCGCACCAACTCCTCGCCCCAGGGCATCGCGCCCAGCATGGAGGTGGCATCCAGAACAACATGATGTTCAGCCGGGTTCATCGCGATCCAGGCCAGCAGCTCCTTCACGTCGCGCGCCGAATAGGTGGTGGCGCCCGTCGTCTCATGGCCCACGCCGATGAAAAGCTTGATGCCCATCTTGGCCAGATCGGTCGCCGCCGGAACCACACCTTCTTGTTCAGCAAAGTGAATGCGGGATTCGTCGCCGTTTTTGGCATAGCGCATCATCTCAAGGATCTGCGCGCCCCACGACTGGCGGAAGAAGCCCGAGGATTTCGCCGCCGCTGATTCTGGGCGCAGCGTGTCGACGAACACCTGCTGGGACGGGTCATTCGTCGTGATCAGATGCAGCGCGCAGGCGGTAAAGCCGGAATGCCCGCCGCCCAGCCCCACGGCCATCTTGTTCGCCTTCGGGAACTCGAAATAGCGGTGAATCTCGCGCATCATGTCGAGTAGGAACTTGTCCGCCGGATAGCCGCGGTGCATCGAACGCCCGATTTCAGCGGCCGTGAACGGCCCCAGATCGTTGCCGCGATCATCGAGCTTGCGATAATTCGCCTCAAGCCAATGTTCGAACTCAAAGCGCAGGCGGCGGCTTTCAGCCTCGTCCTCGGCCCCGTCGGTGATCGGGCCGACGCCGAAAAACGGATTGCGGGTGCGGGCGGGCGGCCCGGCCACGGTCGCATCAATCGAACTCTGGCGTAGACGTTTCAGGCGTTCCGTGTCCGACATGCGCATCCCTCCAGCAAGAAAATTACCGTGCCGGTTTTAGCCGAAAGAATCAGCTAAAAACGCACAGGAGCGTCATCTTTGCGTCATAAGAGGACATGCGGGCATTTTGTGTCGCATCAAGCGTAAAACCGACTAGTCGGAAAAACTGCCTGCTCGGGCAGATCGCAGCGTAGTGCTTGGCGCATGGCCGAACCGGCGGCGGTAGAGATCGGCGAACCGCCCAAAATGGCCAAAGCCCCAGCGCAGGGCGATATCGGTGACACTCGCCTCAGGCCCGGCGGCGATCAGATCCTGATGAGCGCGCAGCAACCGCGCGTCGCGCCAAAAGCCCATGGGCGTGCTGTCCCGGAACGTGCGGAAGGCCAGTTGCAGCGCGCGCGGGCTGACCTGAGCCGCCGTGGCAATCGTCTCGACGGTCAAGGGCTCGGTCAGGTGGGCCAGAATGAACGCCTCTGCCTGAACTACATGACGGGGCGCAGGCATCGCGCCGGGTCGGTCGAGCAGGCCCGAATAATTGTGGCTGTGCGCTTCGAGCAGGCCGGTCAGGATGGTGCTTTCAATCGAGCGCGCCAGAAGGCCACCCCGCCCGATCGGCGCGCGGCCAGCATCGGTTTCGGCCACAAGATGCAAGATCAGCTGACGCAGCGCAGCGCCCTCGCCCCGCCGCATGTCGAGCGGTCCGCGAAAGGTCAGCGCCCTATCGGCCCGCCCGCCGATGACCGTGGCCAAATGATCCTGCATCGCTTGCCGGTCGATCTGCACCAGAATCTGCGCGCACCCTTCCCCCCAGATCATCGTCGTGGGCAGGTGTGGATTAAGAACCGCCGCCTGCCCGGGCAGCGTCGCATAACTTTCCGCACCGTTGGTGATCATCGCCGCCCCGGAGAGCGGCATCTGCAGCAGATAGAAACGCTCCAGCAGGCCCGGCGCGATCAGCGTCTTGGCGCCATATTCGATATAGTTGAGCGACAGGCGTTCGCCGCGCAGATGGTGATGGTGCGCCCCGAAGCGCCCTTCGCGCCCGATCCGGTCCAGCCGGTGCGGACAGAAAATCCGCGCTACTTTTTCGCGCGCCTCGTCCAGATCGTCGCTGGACATCAGGACATGCGCGCCCAGCGGGCGCCGCTTTGGCGCGTTGGATAAGGGCTGCATTCCCCCTCCCTCCCCGGAAGTGGATCACTTGCATTTGCATATAAATCCAATCGCGCACCCTGTCGCGCAGATTCTTTCGTTTTGCGGATAGCGCGCGGGCAAAGCGGATAGCGCCTGCCCCATCCCTGCCCGAGCCTGACCAGACAAAGCGGGAGGAGACGCGACATGCGTGGGCTGAAAGACAAGGTGGCCATCGTGCCAGGGGGCGCAACCAAGATCGGGGCGGCGGTCGTGGCGGCATTCCGCGCGGCCGGAACGCGGGTGATGGTGGCCGACATCAACGCCGAAGCCGGTCGCGCGCTGGAGGCGGAAGGCGTGGCCTTTCAGGCCTGCGACCTGCGCGACGACAGTGCCATCGCCGCGCTGGTTGACGGCACGGTGAAACGGTTTGGCCGCATCGACTTTTTGGTGAACGTGGCCTGCTCCTACCTCGATAATGGCGCGGCTTCGACCCGTTCCGAATGGCTGGAAAGCTTTGACGTGAATGTGGTCGGCTCGGTGATGCTGATGCAGGCGGCACGCACCGAACTGGTAAAAAACCGGGGTGCCATCGTCAATTTCGGCTCGATCTCCTCGCGCGTGGCGCAGACAGGCCGATGGCTTTACCCGGTGTCGAAGGCGGCGATCCTGCAACTGACGCGCAATCAGGCGATGGACCTTGCGCCCGATGGAATCCGGGTGAACGCGGTCAGCCCCGGTTGGACCTGGTCGAACATCATGGATCAGCTCACGGGCGGCGACCGGGCAAAGACCGACCGGGTGGCCGCACCCTTCCATCTTCTTGGCCGCGCTGGCGACCCCGAGGAGGTGGCGAGCGCGGTCTTGTTCCTGTGTTCGGACGAGGCGCGCTTCATCACCGGCACCGATCTTTGCGTTGACGGTGGTTATACCGCGATGGGGCCGGAGCGGGCCGATCCGGCTATCCCCCTTTTGATGGGCTGAGGCGGTCGCAGGCTGGAGGACGCCTCCGGCGGGGGTATTTGGACAAAGAAGAAACGGGGAGAGTGAGAGATGAGAAAAATTACCATTGCCGGGGGCGGGCAATCGGGCCTGCAACTCGGGATCGGGCTTTTGCAGGCGGGCCATCAGGTGCGCATCGTGCAAAACCGCACGGGCGCGGACATCGCCGCGGGCAAGGTCCTGTCCAGCCAGTGCATGTTCGATCAGTCCGTGCAGAACGAGCGCGACCTGGGGATCGACTTCTGGGCCGACAGTTGCCCGCCGGTCGAGGGGATCAATTTCATGGTGCCCAATCCCGACGGATCCGGCACCAAGGTCATCGACTGGACCGGGCGGCTCGACAGGCCCGCCTTTTCGGTCGACCAGCGGGTGAAGGTGCCGCGCTGGATGGAGGAGTTCGAGCGGCTGGGCGGGCGCATGGTGATCCGCGACGCGGGCCTGTCGGACCTGGAACTTTACGCGCGCGAAGATGATCTGGTGATCGTCGCCAGCGGCAAGGGCGAGATCGGCCAGCTTTTCACGCGCGATGCAGCGCGGTCGACCTATGACAAGCCGATGCGGGCGCTGGCGCTGACTTATGTGCATGGGATGGAACCACGCCCGGTGCATTCGGCCGTCCAGTTCAACCTGATCCCCGGTGTCGGCGAATATTTCGTCTTTCCGGCACTCACCACCTCCGGCCCCTGCGAGATCATGGTGTTCGAAGGGGTGCCGGGCGGGCCGATGGATTGCTGGGCCGAGGTGAAGGGCCCGGCCGAACATCTGGCCATGTCGAAGCGTATCCTTGAAACATTCGTTCCCTGGGAAGCCGACCGCAACCGGCGGAGCGAGTTGACGGACGCCAACGGCATCCTGGCCGGTCGGTTCGCGCCGACGATCCGTCATCCGGTGGCCACCCTGCCTTCGGGGCGCAAGGTGCTGGGGCTTGGCGATGCGGTCTGCCTGAATGACCCGATCACCGGGCAGGGATCGAACAACGCCTCAAAAGCCGCCGCGGTCTATCTGCGCCGTATCCTCGCCCACGGTGACCGACCCTTTGACGAAGCCTGGATGCAGGGCACGTTTGAGGAATTCTGGGACTATGCCCAATGGGTCGTGCGCTGGACCAACATGCTCTTGCTGCCACCACCGCCCTTCATCCTTGATATCATGGGCACCGCCTGCGCAGTCCCGGCGCTGGCGCGGCGGATGGCGAACGGCTTCAACGATCCCCGCGATTTCTTCCCCTGGTTTGCCGACCCGGACGCGGCGGCAAGTTATCTGACCGAACTGAAGGCGGCCTGAGATGGGCACGCCCGTCGATCCTGCGCTCTTTCGCGCCGCCATGGCGCGCTTTCCCGGCGCGGTGACGATCGTGACCGCGCGCCACGCCGGGGCGCGGCGCGGGATCACCGCGACCGCCGTCTGTTCGGTCACGGCCGACCCGCCCAGCCTTCTGGCCTGCATCAACCGCAAGACCGGCACCTGTGCGGCAATCCGGGCCGAGGGGCGATTTGCCGTGAACCTTCTGCCCGATCCCTCCGGCCCGCTTGCGCTGCGCTTTGCAGGCGCGGGCGGGGCAAGCGGCGAGGAGAAGTTCAGCGAAGGGCATTGGCTGGGTGACGCCGCCGGCACGCCGGTTCTGGCCAATGCGCCGGTCAGCTTTTCCTGCGCCCTGACCGAAGCGGTCGAAGCCGGCAGCCATACAATCTTCATTGGCCGGATCGTTGATATCCGGCTGGGGGACGGGGCAGCTCTGATCTTTGAACAATCCCGCTTTCACCGGCTGTCGCCGCTTTGACTGCGGGGGCCGACGGCCCCGTCAGATGAAACTGCGCACGGTCGCCAGCGCCCCGTCCAGCGTCTTGCCCTCCTCGTCCTGAAGGGCGGCTTCGCGCAGGCGGCGGATCCAGTCGGCAGCGTCCGTGCGCCCGCGCAATGATGCCACCGCGCCCGTCACCCGGTCGAATTTCGACTGGCCACGCGCATGCGTGTCGGAATAGCCCTTGATCAGGCGGCGGCAGCGGATCAGCTCCACCGCCAGAGCATAGTCGGCGGGGGCTTCGGCCAGAGCCAGCGACAGCCAGTCGCCCAGATGCACCATTTCCTGCGCATGGCGCAAGGTCTTCAGCCGCCAGCCGCGCAGGCCCCCCAGCACCCACAGGATCAAGAACGGGCCGAGCCTGTCGGTGCGGATGCGCCGCCCCCGGCCGAACCAGCGGTCAAGGCGTGCCATGCGCACGGGATCGGCCTGCCAGCGCGCGCCCATACGAGTGGGCATCAGGCCGGTGATTTCCTCGGCGCGGGGATGGAAGAACTCGGTCAGGGCCAGAAGCCGGTCGTCCTTCAGCCCCATCTCGCGCCCGATCCGGTCGAACCGCGCAGCGCGGGTTTTCAGGTCGGCGACCCGGATCACATCATCATAAGCCATCGCGTTGGCGGTGTATTTGGCGGCCTCGCGCGTCAGGAGCCAATCATGGGCCACATGGTCCCGCGTCAGCACCCGGTCGAGGTGATCAAGATAAGCCGCACCATAAGCGCAGTCCTGAAAGTCGACCACCTTGCGCAGGCCCGCAAGCGCCATGTCGCAAACCGGGCCGGGCAGCGCAGCCACCCGTCGGACCAGATTGTCCCAAGCTTGCGTGAGTTTGTCCGGCCCCGCGATGGAGGCGGCGGCAGGCCGGGCGAGCATGGGGGGCGCGGCTGATGCGCCCCCGCCCGCTTGCGCCAGATCCGCGGCAGCGTTGAAAGCGGCAAGCGATGCCTCAACCCCCTTGCCACCAGCCTGGATTGCCGCTTCGAACGCGGCGCGCGGGAAGGGCAGCGCGCCCGACCCGGCCAGCGCCCCGAAGAGGCTGGCAGAGATGACGGAGCCCTTGTCGATGGCGACCTGGTCCATGTCGAAAAGGATTGCCCGTTGGGCGGCCACACCGATGGCCGCGCGCACTTCGTCGGAACTGGCGATACCATCGCCCGGCACCATTTTTTCCGACACGGCCAGCGCCCGGTGGGTGGACGCAATCAGCGTGGTGCGGTCCGGGGTGACGAACCCGCGCAGGATGGCGCGGCCCGCCTCCATCATCTCGGCCGCGATCAGCACGTCCACGTCCCCCGCCGCGGGCATCAGCGAAAAGACCGGCGTCCGGTCGGCCATGGGGGCCATCTCGATATAATAGATCGTGGCCCCGGTGCGCTGCGCGACACCCGCGACCGATGTGGCCTGCGCCGCATAGCCATTCGCCCGCGCCAGAACCTCGATCCAGCCGCCAAGGACACCACCGCCCTGCCCGCCCACCGCCATCACCGCAAGCTTGAGGATACCGCCCAGCCGGTCATCGGTGCGCCGGGGAGCAAGAGGATCGTGAACGGTCATGGCTGCACCCCGTCAAACGTCAGCCGCCGCGTGGCACGGCGCGCCATCAGCCAGCCAGCAAACCGGGCGGCGACCCGCGCGCGCCAGCTTTCCCAGGGGCCGGGATTGTGAATCACATCGGCCCGGTAGAAGGAGGGGCACAGGACCGCCGCATCCGCGACCTCGCCGCAATTGCCGCAGCCGACGCAGCTTTGGTCGATATGGGCCACCGGATCGTCGCGTAGCGGATCGTCGAGCCGCTTCAACCCCAGCGAGGGGCACCCCGAGAGCCGGATGCAGGCGTGATCGCCGGTGCAGATGTCCTCATCCACGCCAAAGCGCGGCGCCGCGACCCGGCGGCCATCACGGATCGCCTGCTGGGCCAGCGGCTTTTCGCGGCGCTGCCGGTTCAGCATGCATTCGGATGACGCGATGATGACCTTCGGTCCCGGCTCCGTCGTCGTCAGCGCCTCGCGCAGAACGTCGCGCATCTTGCCCACATCATAGGTCCGGTCAATCTGGCGCACCCAGTTCACACCGATCCCCTGCACGGCGCGGGCAATCGGGTTTTTCGTGGCCTTGGTCGCATTCTCGGCGCGCGAGGACATCACATCCTGCCCGCCGGTCGCTGCGGAATAGTAATTGTCCACCACGACCACCACACCGTCGGACTTGTTGAAAACCATATTGCCAACCGAGGAGGAGAGGCCGTTGTGCCAGAAGCCGCCATCCCCGATGATCGACAGGGGGCGTCTCTCGCCCCCGCCATCGAACGCCCCGTTCGAAGCGGGACCAAGACCATAGCCCATCGTCGCGCCGCCGATCTCGAACGGGGGCAGCGTCGCGAAGAGGTGGCAGCCGATGTCGGCGCTGATCTGGTGCTGACCCAGTTCCTTTTCCACCAGCTTCAGCGCAGCGAAGATCGGCCGTTCCGGGCAGCCGGTGCAAAAGCCCGGCGGACGGATCGGCACCGTCTTTGACAAGTCGGGGATCGCGGGCGCGTCCCTGTTCGGCGCGCGCACCTGACCGGGCAGCAGGCCGGGCGCCGCCGCCTTCAGGAATGCCGTCAGCCCATCGAGCATCACCTTGCCGGTATATTCCCCCGCCATCGGCAGGATGTTCTTGCCATAAAGCCGGACCGGCAGACCCGCCCGCAAGACCAGCGTCGACAGGCCCTGTTCGATGAATTCGGGCTGGCCTTCCTCGACCACCAAGAGGGCATCCTTGCCGGTACAGAATTCCAGAAACTCTGCTTCCACAATCGGATAGGTGACGTTCATCACATAAAGCGGCAGGTCGGTATCGCCATAGATATTGGCCAGACCCAACCGCTGCAAAGCGCGGATCACGCCGTTATACATGCCGCCCTGCATCACGATCCCGACCTTGCCCTCAGGGGGCCCGAAGACCTCGTTCAGGCGGCGCTCGGCGATGAATTTCTGCGCGGCGGGCCAGCGGTTCTTCACCTTGTCCTGCTCGTGCACATAGGACATCGGCGGCAAGACCACGCGCGAAAAATCGCGGCGGGGCGCGGAAAGGGCTTCCCTTACAGTCAGTTGCGGGCGCTTGTTGTCGCGGCAAGTGAAGCTGCCGGTCACGTGGCAGGACCGGATGCGCACCATCAGCATCACCGGGCTGTTGGTCGCCTCGCTCAGGTCAAACCCGTCACCCACCGCCTTCACGATCGACGGCAGGTTCGGGCGCGGATCCAGAAGCCAGAACTGCGACTTCATCGCAAACGCATGGCTGCGCTCTTGCATGATCGAGGAGCCTTCGCCGTAGTCCTCGCCCACGATGACCAGCGCGCCGCCGGTCACGCCCGACGAAGCCAGATTGGCCAGCGCGTCGGACGCGACATTCACCCCGACCGACCCTTTGAACGTCACCGCGCCGCGGATCGGATAATGGACGGACGCCGCCAGCATCGCCGCCGCCGCGGCCTCTGACGCATTCGCCTCGAACCGTATGCCAAGGTCGGCCATCAGGTCCTCGGCATCGGCCAGCACATCCATCAGATGCGAAATCGGCGCGCCCTGATAGCCGCCGACATAACCCACGCCGTTTTCCAACAGCGCCTTGGTGATCGCCAAAATCCCCTCGCCGGTGAAGGTCTGACCCTCCCCCAGCTTCAGATCCTCGACCTCGGCCTTGAAGGAACGTTCTGCCATGGTACCTCAGAAATCATGCTTGCGGATATTGGCGTGGATCTTCTGGAGCGTTGCGACAAAGGCACGCTCTTCTTCCTCGCTCACCCCCCTGAACATCGCCAGATAACTTTCCGCCATATGCGGCCAAAGCGTTTCAAACGCGCCCCGCCCGGCATCGGTGATGAAAACACGGGTGGCGCGGCTGTCGTCGCTGTCGGTTTCGCGGCGGATCAGACCATCGACCTGAAGCGCATCCAGCGCCCGCGACAGGGTGGATTGTTCGACAATCGCATGAACCGCAAGCTGGCTGATCAGCAGCCCGTCCTTCACCGACAGGACCGCCAGCGCCCGCATCTTGGGTGTGGTCAGGCCAAGCTTCGCCATTTCTGCCCGGATCGAGGCATTGTAGCGCCCCATGATCCGGTTCATCAAATAGGGCGGATAGTTCGCAAGACCGATTTCCCCAAGGCTCGGCACGCCCTCGATCCGGTCCTTCATGCGCCCATCCTTTTGGCCAGATTGAACCCCGATCCGCCCCCCAGCCCCGGCCCCGGATGCGTTGAGGCCCCGATATGGCTGAGACCCCGGACCGGCGTTGTGCCGTTCACGCTATTGGCAAAGGGCCGGAAGATGAAAAACTGGTCGATCCCGCAGTGCCCACCATAGGGATCGCCCCCTACAAGGTTGATGTTCAGCGCTTCCAGATCGGCCGGGGAATAGGCGCGGCGCGCCAGCTTGATTGACGCGAAATCCTTGATGTGGCGGGAAAGGATGGCTTCGATCCGGTCTGCAAACGCCTCACGCGTAGATTCGTCCCATGATTGCCCGATGATCTGGCCTGCGGCATCGCCCTTGATGGCGCGCGGCGCGTCGGGGATTTGCAGCCACAAGATCGCCTTGCCTTCTGGGCAACGGGACGGGTCCAGCCGGTGCGGCTGACCGACGCAGATCGTCGGCACGACGGGCAACATCCCGCGCTCGGCCTCATTGGCAGATCTCGATACGGAATCGATCCCGTCCGCCAGATGGATCAACGCCACATCATCCAGCCCGGGCGTCAGCCATTCCGGCGGACGGTCCAGCGCATAGTGCAGCTGAAAGTCGCCCCGCCCGTGGCGGAAAGTCCGTGCGGCGGCCTTGTCCTGCGGCAGGTTCACATCGCGCAGCAGCCGATCCATCAGCTGCCCCGGCGCGACCGAAGCCGCAACATGGCGCGCACCGATCCGTTCGCCGCCCAAAAGCTCCACACCTACCGCATGACCATTTTCAACGATGATCCTGTCCACGTCCGCACCGCAGCGGATCACGCCACCGCACTCCTCGATCAGCCTGCGGAAGGCGTCGACCGCCTGCCCCGCGCCGCCTTTCACCACCGGGGCGCCCGCGGCCTCCAAGGCAAAGGCGATGACCTTGCCCATCTGCCCCGAATAAGTGCTTTCCGGCGTCAGCCCACAATGCAGCACCCAGGGCGCCCACAAGGCCTGAACCAGAGGGCTTTGATAGGTCATCTCAAGCCAACCCCGCGCCAGGGTCAATGCCCGCCCGACCCAGGCAGCCAGGCCGCGCAATCCGCGTTTTCGGACCTGCGCGAAGAGTAGCTTCAGCGTGGCCCAAGACCAAAGCGGCCCACCCAGCAAAGCGAACAGGAACGGCGCGTCCGCCTCGATCCCGCCGACATCGGCGGCATGGGCATCGCCATCACCGGGTGCAAGCGCGTTCCAACGGGCGATATTGGCAGCGCGGTCGGTCGTCAGGACCAGCGCCTCGCCGTTCGGGCGCAAAACGGCGGTCGGGTGTTTGGTATGGCAAAAAGTCAGCCCATGCCGCGCCAGATCAGCGCCGAGCGCGGCATGGGCCGGCGAGGTCAGGAACAGGACGAAGGTCGCGGCCATCACATCATGCGAAAAGCCGGGCAGGGTCACGGCCTCGGTGCGCATGGCGCCGCCGGGGCGGTCGCCACGCTCCAGCACCAGCACGCGGTCGCCATTGCCGGCCAGCATCGCGGCGGCGACAAGGCTGTTGATGCCTGCGCCGATGAAGATGTGATCGAACCGCTCCACCGCCCTCAGCCCCGCGGCACGAGCGCGAGCGCCCGGATGGGCGAGCCGGTCCCGTTCACGATCTTCAGGGGCGCCGCGATCAGGATCGCGCCCTTCGCCGGCAGTTTGTCGAGGTTGGCCAGCGACGCCAGACCGAAGCAGTTGTTCTTGTGCAGAAGGTTGTGCGCCGGGAAGGGCGGGGTCATGCCCCCGGCCCGCCCCGCGTCCGTGCCGATGCATTGGCTG
>DAORUY010000032.1:0-19402 GCA_035433445.1 Paracoccaceae bacterium | reverse complement strand
ACGCTGGAGGTCGGCAAGATCACCTCCGAAGGTCTGGGCGAAGTGCAGGAAATGATCGACATCTGCGACTTCGCAGTGGGTCTGTCGCGCCAGATCTATGGTCTGACCATCGCATCCGAACGGCCCGGCCACCGGATGATGGAAACCTGGCATCCCCTTGGGCCTTGCGCGATCATCTCGGCCTTTAACTTCCCCGTCGCTGTCTGGTCCTGGAATGCGGCGCTCGCGCTGGTCTGCGGCGATCCGGTGATCTGGAAGCCGTCGGAAAAGACGCCGCTGACCGCGATTGCCACACACAAGATCATGGAACGCGCCCTGAAACGGTTCGGCGACGACGCGCCCGAAGGGCTGGTGCAACTGGTCATCGGCGGCCCGGCCATTGGCGAGGCTTTGGTGAATTCCAAGGATGTGCCGATCGTGTCGGCCACCGGCTCGACCCGCATGGGCAGCATTGTCGGCCCGAAGGTCGCGGCGCGCTGGGGCCGTCCGATCCTGGAACTCGGCGGCAATAATGCGATGATCGTGGCGCCTTCGGCCGACATGGACATGGCGGTGCGCGCCATTGTCTTTTCGGCTGTCGGCACGGCGGGGCAGCGCTGCACCTCGCTCCGCCGGTTGATCGCGCATCATTCGGTCAAGGATGAGCTGGTCGCGAAGCTGACCAAGGCCTATGCCAGCCTGCCGATCGGCGACCCGCGCAAGACCACCACTTTGATCGGGCCGCTGATCGACCATGCGACCCGTGACCGGATGCAGGCCGCCCTGTCCGCCGCCACGTCTGAAGGCGGCAAGGTCCATGGCGGCAAGGTGGTGGCCGAAGGCGTGCCACAGGGCGGTGCCTATATCGCCCCCGCGCTGGTCGAAATGCCCGCCCAGACCGAAACGGTGAAGACTGAAACCTTCGCGCCCATCCTTTATGTTCTGGGCTATGAGACGCTCGACGAAGCCATTGCGCTGCAAAACGACGTGCCGCAGGGTCTGTCCTCGTGCATCTTCACCCTGAACATGCGCGAGGCTGAGACGTTCCTCTCTGCCTCCGGCTCGGATTGCGGGATTGCCAACGTCAATATCGGCCCCTCGGGTGCCGAGATCGGTGGCGCCTTTGGTGGCGAGAAGGAAACCGGCGGCGGGCGCGAAAGCGGCTCGGACGCGTGGAAAGGCTATATGCGGCGCCAGACCAATACGCTGAACTATTCGGCCAAGCTGCCGCTGGCGCAGGGCGTCAAATTCGACATCTGACCACCGCGTCAATTCATCTTGCTAAAAAGGCCCGCCATATTGGCGGGCTTTCTCGTCTTATTGTTTTATAATTCTGCAAAAATGGCGGAAATGCCCGGTGGAATCGTCACCCGAAGCCGCCAGATTGCGGCCGACGCGTTCGCGCGCGCGGCCTCCCGGCGGGGCTAGGAAAAGAAGAAAAGGAAAAATTATGTCGTTCAAGAAAGTGGCCGTTCTGGGCTTAGGCAAAGTTGGGCATCTGGCCGCCGAACTTCTGATGGAATCGGGGTTCGAGGTGACGGGCATCGACGCCCGTGACGTGCAGGCCCCCTTCCCGACAAAGTCTGTCGACCTCCAGGATACCGCAGGTCTGGCCGAGGTTCTGAAAGGCCAGGAAGCGGTCCTGTCCTGTCTGCCCTACCACTTGAACATTGGAGTTTCGACCGTCGCCCACGGCCTTGGCCTGCATTATTTCGACCTGACAGAAGACGTGCCGACGACCAAGCACATTCGCGAACTCGCCAAGACATCCAAGGGCCTGATGGCGCCGCAATGCGGCCTGGCCCCCGGTTTCGTCGGTATCGTTGGCGCGCATCTGGCCGACCAGTTCGACAAGGTCCGCTCGATCCGCCTGCGTGTCGGCGCCCTGCCGCAAAACCCCACAGGGCTTCTGGGCTATGCGTTCAACTGGTCGCCCGAGGGCGTGGTGAACGAATATCTGAACGACTGCGAGGTGATCGAAGAAGGCGTTCTGAAGACCGTCAGCGCGATGGAGTGGAACGAGACGATCTATATCGACGGTATGCAGCTTGAGGCGTTCACCACCTCGGGTGGTCTTGGCACGATGTGCGAAACCTATGCCGACAAGATCGAGAACCTCGATTACAAGACCATGCGCTATCCGGGCCATGTGAAGCTGATGAATTTCTTCTTCCACGAACTTCTGATGCGCGAAAACCGGGCCGAGGCCGGGCGGATCCTGACCAACGCCAAACCGCCGGTGGACGAAGATGTGGTCTATGTCCATGTCGCCGCTGAAGGCTGGCAGAACGGCCAACTGCGTCGCAAGGAATTCGTCCGCTCCTACTATCCGATCGAGATTGGTGGTAAGATGCGCACGGCCATCGCCTGGACGACCTCTGCCTCGGTCGTGGGGGTGATCGAGATGGTGAAAGCGGGTCTGTTGCCGCAAAAAGGCTTCCTGAAGCAGGAAGGGATCCCGCTGGAACCCTATCTGAAAAGCCGGACCGGGAACTACTACAATATCGGCCACAGAAGCCGTCACGCCTGAGCGGCGTCGGACCAGACTCGAAAAAAGCGGGCTGCGGCCCGCTTTTCTTTTGAGGCTTTGCGCAGAATCCGGCTGACAAACCGGGGCGTCCAATATTATGCATTTGTATAATATCAGCCCGCTGCCCCTTCGAAAGGCCTGGCCCATGCGCGATCCCCGCTATGACATCCTGTTTGAACCTGTCCGCGTCGGTCCATTGACGGTTCGAAACCGCTTCTGGCAGGTGCCGCATTGTTCGGGCATGGGCTATCGCTATCCCAATGCCGAGGCGCGGATGCGCGGGATCAAGGCCGAGGGCGGCTGGGGCGTGATTTCGACGCAAGAGGCCGAGATCCATCCGACCTCGGAAATCACCCCCGCGAACGAGGCGCGGATCTGGAGTGCCGAGGATATTCCCGCGCTGCGACTGGTGACGGACGCGATCCATGAACACGGCGCGCTGGCGGCGATCCAGCTTGTCCATAACGGCTTTCACACGCCCAACCGCTACAGCCGGATGATCCCGCTTGCGCCGTCGGCTTCGGCCTATGATGCCAGCGACCCGGTGCAGGCACGTGCGATGGACAAGGCCGACATCGTCAACCTGCGGCGCTGGTATGTGCAGGCGGCGCGGCGGGCGCGGGAGGCTGGGTTTGACATTGTCTATGTCTATGCCGGGCACGACATGAGCGTGCTTCAGCATTTCCTCGTGCAGCGCCACAACCATCGCACCGACGAATATGGCGGCAGCTTCGAAAACCGCCTGCGTCTGTTCCGCGAGGTGATCGGCGATGTGCGCGACGCCATCGGCGACAAGGCGGCGCTGGCGGTGCGATTGGCGGTCGATGAGCTGATGGGGCCAGAGGGGATCACCTGCGATGGCGAAGGCCGCGACATCATCGCCGCATTGGCCGAGGAGCCGGATATCTGGGATGTGAACCTGTCGGACTGGACGAATGACAGTCAGTCATCGCGCTTCTCGGACGAGGGGTTTCAGGAAAAATACACCTCGTTCGTGAAATCGGTGACGACGAAGCCGGTGGTGGGGGTCGGACGTTATACCAGCCCGGACAGCATGGTGCGGGTGATCCGCAAGGGGCTTCTCGACTTCATCGGGGCCGCGCGGCCGTCCATCGCCGATCCGTTCTTGCCGAAGAAGATCGAGCAAGGCCGGATCGACGATATCCGCGAATGTATCGGCTGCAATATCTGCACCTCGGGCGACAACACCTGCGTGCCGATGCGCTGCACCCAGAACCCGACGGTGGGCGAGGAGTGGCGGCGCGGCTGGCACCCCGAACGGATCGCGCCCGCGCGCGAGCAGACGGCGGCCCTTGTCATCGGCGGCGGCCCGGCGGGGCTGGAGGCCGCGCGGGCGCTGGCAACACGCGGCGTCGATGTAACCCTGGCCGAGGCGGGAAGTGAGTGGGGCGGCCGCGTCAGCCGCGAGGCGCGCCTGCCCGGCATCGCCGCCTGGGGCCGGGTGCGGGACTGGCGACTGGGGCAGTTGAAGAACTTGCCAAACGCCCAGATGTATCTGCAAAGCCCAATGACCGCCGACGATATACTGTCCTACGGTATCGCGCATGTGGCGCTGGCCACAGGCGCGCGCTGGCGCACCGACGGCGTGGGGCGAACCCATCGCCGGCCCTTGTCTTTCCTTGCCAGCGGTCCCTTGCTGACGCCGGATGATGTAATGGACTTGGGGACGCAGGCGGTTACGGTGGCGGGGCCGGTCGTGATCTTCGACGATGACCGGTATTACATGGGCAGCCTGATGGCGGAGCGGTTCGCCGGTGCCGGGCATGAGGTGATTTTCGTCACGCCGGATGCAATCGTCGGCTCTTTTTCGCAAAATACGCTGGAACAGGGTCGAATTCAGACCCGGTTAATCGAAATGGGCGTCAGGATTGTGCCTACGCACGGACTGGCCGCACGCGGGGCGGACCGGCTGGACTTGGCCTGCACCTATTCGGGCAAGATCACGCAGGTCGCCTGCGGGACGCTGGTGACGGTCACTTCGCGGTTGCCGACTGACGGGCTTTGGTTGGCGCTTCAGGCGAGGCAGGCCGATTGGGCCGATGCGGGGATCAGGACGGTCACGCGGATCGGCGATTGTCTGGCGCCGGGCACGATCGCGGCGGCCAACTTTGGCGGGCACCTTTACGCACGGACGTTCGACAGCCCGGACGATCCCGACGTCGTGCCCTTCCGGCGCGAGGATGTGGCGCGGCTTATTGCCTAACGAAGGGTCTATTCCGTCCAGGCCGCGACACCAGCAGGCGCAATCAGCCGTCCGCCCAGATGGAAAACGGCCCCGTCTTTCGCAGGCGCTTGCGCGCCGGCGGCGCCATAGTTGAACGCGAATGTCAGGCCTCCGCGCCGGGTCAGACGCAGGTCCCCCAGATCGGGAAGGCAGGGCACATCCGCCCAGTTCAGCGTGTCGGCCATGACATTAGCCAGCGCGGCCCTGTCTGGCAGCGCCGCCAGATAGCGCGCCTTGTGGTTACCGATCAGCGCCGGGGCGCCATCACGGTAGGGTCCGCAGAAGCTTGCCAGAACCTCTTCGCTGGTGATGAGCGTCTCGCGCCAGCGGGTCGCGGTCAGGTTCGTGTTGCCGACCAGAAACTGTTCGGTGTGATAGTCCGGCAGGCTTTCGACGCGGGTCACCTTCATATCGAGGAGATCGGCCAGCAGGCCCGGGGCCAGATTGGCGGGCGTCTGCATGTCCGGCGTCTTCGAGCCGGAGCGCGGCCCGAACAGCACCTTCGCGGCGGATGCCGACAGGCGGGCGATGAATGCTGGGTTCGGAATAACCAGATCAGGCGCGACCACCAGCGCATAGCCCGACAGATCGTCATGCTGCCCGATGATGTCCACATCGACGCCTTGCCTGCGCAAGGCTGCATACCAGTCCAGCGCAATATGGGCGGCGCGGTAGGTCTGGCCTTGCGGCAAGGTCAGCGTCGCCCAACGCGATGGATAATCGACCACGAAAGCAACCCGGGATTTCGCGCGCGGACCGACCGGCGGAAGTTTGGCCGCCTCGGCAACCACCTGAGCGATTTCATGAAAGGCCTGATCGGGGGTGGAATCCGGGTGAAGAAGCGCGCTGTGGAATTGTTCTTGCGCAAACGGGGCCTGACGCCAGCGGAAATAGCTGACCATCTCGCAGCCATGCGCATAGGCGAGCCATGTCCACAGGCGCACCATTCCGTCCGCCGGGGCCTGATTGCTTGTGGCCCAGTTGACCGGGCCGGGCTGCTGTTCCATCACCCAGACGCGACCCCGACCGACGGCGCGATAGAGGTCATGGTTGAAGCTTGTTTGATCCGGGTCGCCCACGCGCAGATAGCGTGCCTTTTCATCTTCTGTCAGGCGGCCATGCACCAGCCCGCCCAGCGGATAGACATCCCATGAGGCGATATCGAGATCCTCGCCCACGGCATAATGGTCGAAGTCGGTGTTCTGGTTCATGTAATTGTGGGTGATCGGCCGCCCCGGCGACAGGGCGCGGATGATCTCGACCTGCGCCTTGTTGAAGCTTTTGACCTGATCAGAGGAAAAACGCATGAAATCGACGCGATGCGTCGGGCTCGGCTCTTCGACCAGATTGTTTGGCAATTCTATCTGGTCAAATCCCGAATAGGTCATCGACCAGAAACTGGTGCCCCAGGCCGCATTCAGGGCCGCAATCGTGCCGTAGCGCCGTTCAAGCCACAGGCGGAAGGCCTGCTCTGCCGCGGGCGAGTAGGAATGGATCGTATCGTGGTCGCCATATTCGTTGTCGGTCTGCCAGGCCTGGACATAAGGGTTCTGGCCGTAACGCCGCGCGATTTCGCCGGTGATGCGGGCGGCTTCTTCGCGGTAACGAAGCGACGAAAAGCAATAGTGCCGGCGCGCGCCGAATTTTCGCACCGTGCCATCTTCGGCGACAGGCAGGATGTCGGGGTAAAGGTCTACCAGCCATTTCGGGGGGGCGGCGGTCGGTGTGCAAAGGATCACCTTCAGCCCGGCGCGGCCCAGAATATCCACGGCCCGGTCAAGCCAGGCCCAATCGAAGTGGCCCGGTTTCGGTTCGATCTTGGCCCAGGCAAATTCAGCAATCCGAACCCAGGTCAGGCCAAGCCGCACCATGCGCGCGGCATCGTCTGCCCATTTTTCCTCGGGCCATTGTTCGGGATAGTAACAGACGCCAAGATCTGGCCCGCGGGTCAGGTCGGTCATGCGAGTTTCCCCTGAGCGAGTGCGGTCAGCGCCGCTTCGGTTGTTGCCAGAAGCTGATCGGCCTCGGCCCGGGCGAAAACCATAGGCGGCTTGAACTTCAGCACATTGTCGAGGGGGCCGTCGGTCGAGGCGAGGACACCTAACTGGCGCATATGGTTGACGACAAGATCGGCCTCGGTTGTGGCCGGATCGCGCGAGGTGCGGTCGCGCACCAGTTCGACCCCAAGAAAAAGCCCGGCACCCCTGACATCCCCGATGATCGGGAACCGGCTCTGCATTTGGCTAAAGCCGTCGAGCAGATATTGCCCGGTTGCAAGGGCTCCGGCTTGAAGGTCTTCGCCTTCGATCACGTCAAGAACGGCATGGCCCACCGCCATGGAAACCGGATTGCCGCCGAAGGAGTTGAAATATTCCATCCCATTGGCAAAACGACGGGCAAGGTCAGGGGTGGTCACGACACAGGCAAGCGGGTGCCCGTTGCCAATCGGCTTGCCCATCACCACGATGTCGGGGATGACCCCTTGCAGCTCGAAGCCCCAGAAATGGCTACCCACGCGCCCGAAACCGCATTGCACCTCATCGGCGATACAAAGGCCGCCCGCGGCGCGGATCTGGTCATAGACACTGGCCAGATATCCGGCCGGATAGATCACCTGACCGCCCACGCCAGAGATCGACTCGGCGATGAAGGTGGCGGTGCGGCTGCCGGTTTTGGCTGAAATAGTGTCTAAATGGCGCGCGATATCGGCGGCATAGGCTTGCCCGGTGGCGGTGCCCATCCCCTGGTGCGGGCCGCGATAGGGATCTGGAAATGCGGCGATTTCCACGAAGTCAGGCTGCGGAAAGCCACCCTTGCGCTTGAATTTGTAGGGGCTGATCTCGACCATGCCGCTTGAGTTGCCGTGATAGGCCCAGTCCAGAACGACGGTCGATTTCTTGCCAAGTGCGGTCCGCGCGATCCTGAGAGCCAGTTCGTTGGCCTCGGTCCCCGAGTTCACGAAATAGGCCACCTTCAGATCACCCGGCAGTTTCGCGGTGATCCGGTCGCCAAGATCCAGGATCAGATTGTTCAGGTAGCGCGCATTGGTGTTAAGCGTCGCGGCCTGCCGGGCGATCGCTTCGGTGACATGCGGGTGGCAATGGCCGACATGGGTGATGTTGTTGACCGCATCCAGATAGGCCCGGCCCGTATGGTCAT
The DNA here is from genome assembly GCA_035433445.1 of Paracoccaceae bacterium. GTDB lineage: Bacteria > Pseudomonadota > Alphaproteobacteria > Rhodobacterales > Rhodobacteraceae > TMP-24. The sequence continues at coordinate 11,489 of DAORUY010000032.1, read as the reverse complement.
AAAGATAAGCGCCGCGTCCGCGCACGATCTTCAGCTTGTCGCGGTAGGACACAGACAGGGATGGCCCCAGCCGTTCGGCCCGTCGCGCCATAAGCTTTTCGGGTGGTTCAGGATCTATTTCGAAAGATTCCGGTGCAAGCCGCAAGATCAGGTTCGGGTCGATGCAGATGCCCGACCAGACATCCCAAAGGCTGTCGTGACCCACGCCAAAGAAATTGCCGGAATGCTGCGCCAGCAGATCGGTCATGATCTGGAAATGCAGATGCGGCGCCCAGCCGCCGTTTTCCGCCCAATCGCCCAGATGGCAGATGAGCTGCCCCGCCTCGATCCGGTCGCCGACCTTGCACAGGTCGGGAAGCGATGCGCCAAGATGGCCATAGAGCGTCCAGAAGGGCTGCCCGCCCGCGTCATGTTCAAGGATCAGCGTATGGCCGTAATCCAGCGGGTCGGCGTTGTAGGTGACATAGGCAACCTTGCCCGGAAGTGGGGCATGAACGGCGGTGCCCGCCGGGGCGAAAACATCGATCCCAAGGTGGCGGGTGCGCCGCTCGGGGCTGGCGGCATCGGCAAACTGGTCGGTCGCATAGACCGAGCGCTTTTCGCCATATGAGCCTAGGCCGTAGAATCCCGCCCCTTCCGGCAGAGTCTTGGGCCGTTGCGCGGTCAACCAGGCGTCGAACGCGCGGTCAGAGAAGGCGGGCATGCCAGCCTGTTCGCCATTGGTGAGCAATGCAATGCGGGAGGAAGTGCGCAGGTCGGGACGAAACTGCGAAATAGGCTCTGCTTGGGCCAAAAAGGCCCTGACCTGGCTCTCGGCGCGGGTGGCAGGGAAGCCTGCGGCGCGGCGGAAGAGCGCGACCATGAATTCGGGGTCGATCCTGTCCAGCCGCTCCAGCAGGACGAAGGCCGGGGCCTGCGTGATCAGCAGATAGTCATTTTCCGGGTGCAACCGCGACTGGTGAGAGGAAATGCAGACCGACGCCGCAAGCCGCATGCGCATCAGGTCAAAGAGCACCTCCGCCTCCGCCTCCAGCAGCGGGAATTCGGCAACATAGGCCGCAATGATTGCGCGTGCCGCGGAGTAGAGATCGGGTGCATCGAGCAGGCCGTAGGCCAAAGTGATGGCCAGTTCGTTCACGGTCCGGCCAAAGCACATATCACCGAAGTCGATCAGGCCTGCGATGCGGTCGGTTTCGTCCGCTACGACGATGACATTATTGTCGTTGGCATCCTGGTGCAGGACCGAGGCACGCAGGCCCGTCAGACGCGGGGCGATCCGTGCATCATAGCGGGCAAAAAGCCCTTCGATCTGCGCCCGCCGTGCCGGATCGGCAATGTCGACCGTCCAAGGGGCGAGTTGCGCCACATGATCGAGCGACCAAAAGAAATCGGGGCGGAAAGCGGCGGGATGGCCGAAGCCCTGCAGCCCGCGCGTCACCCGTCCCATGAAGGCGCCAAGATTGCCCAGCTGTTCCAAGGTTCGCGGGGCTTGCGACATTGGCAGACCGTCGATCCAGGTGACAAGCCGAACAAGGCTCGTCTGGCCGTTTTCCTGCACATCGGCGCAGTCCGATCCGTCAAGCGTGCTGACGAGACGTGGCAGACCATCGACGCCTGCCCTTTCCAGATGCGCCAAGGTCGCGTTTTGCAGCGCAATCTGTGCAGCGTCTTCGCCCGCATTGGCGATTTTCAGAACATAGCTGCCCCCCGGGCTCTTCAGGCGGGCATTCTGGTCTCGCTCGGACTGAAGCGGCCGTGCGGTTGCCACCACCCCGTAGCGCTCAGCAGCAAGAGTTTCGAGCGCGCTTTGCGACAGGGCGGGTGGGTTATGCTGGAAGGCAGACATTCAAGTTCTTTCTATGGGCGCAGACGGTCGTCGTTACGTTCGATCAGATCGGGCATCAGCAGGGATTGCAGCTTTTCCGGCGCCTCGCCAGCCATTGCCCGCAGGATATGGCGCCCCAAAAGTTCGGCTGGGCGGCTGATGGGCAGATAGAAGGTCGTGAGGGGGGGCGTGAAATAGGCGCTGACATTCAGATCGTCGGTGGCATTGATCACCGCATCGCGGCCATGGACAAGGCCGCACGCGGCGAAGCCCGACAATGCCCCAAGTGCAGAGGCTTCGTTGGCGCAGATATAGGCGCTGGGCGGTGCCTTCAGCGCATGCATGATCGTTACTTGTGCCTTGCCGAAACTGGGTGTCAGCCGGTCATGCGCCACCAGCGACGGATCGAAGGGCAGGCCCGCTTCCTCCAGCATCTGTCGGTAGGTTTCCAGACGGGTCTGGCCATAGCTCAGATGGGCGGGTGGGTTGATCAAGGCGATCCGCCTGTGGCCGCGCGCGATCAGCCGCGCCATTGCCGTGCGCACGATCCCGTCATTGTCGGCATCCACAAAGGCATGCGGTTGGGAAGAGGACGTCGTGCCGTAGGTAACGAAGGGAAAGTCCGCCTCCTGCAGAAGTCGTACGCGGATATCCTCGGGCCGTGTGCCAGAGAAGATCACCCCGTCCGCCTGCCGGTTGCGGATGATCTGGCGGATCGTTTCCTCCGCTTCGTCCTGATTGCGTACCGGGTAAAGGGCGACACGGTAGCGCGTATCTTCCATCGCATGCGAAATGCCGGCCAGAAGCTGGGCATATTCGACGCCTTCCCATTCGGTTTCGTCACTTGTCGGCGTCGTCATCAGGATAGCGACCTGATAGGTTTTGCCGGTCCGCAACTGCACCCCATGCAGGTTGGTGGAATAGCCGACCTTTTCTGCTGCGGCTTCGACAATGGCGCGGGTTTCGGGGCGGACTTCGGGTGATTTGCGCAAGGCCTTGGAGACGGTCGCGGTCGATAGCCCCGTCATCGCGCAGATCGTCTTGATCGTCGGGCGCTCGCCTGCCGTGCCGCTCATCCCCCGCTCCCCCTTGTTGCGCCGCCGCTATCTAACGAGGCGCCTAACCACAGGTAAACGGCAGATGTCCATGCAAAAGCCCGGTCCCGAAGGCCCGCGCCGGTCAGGGCATCGAAATTCTCGGCCATGCCCGAGGTTTCGCACAAGGTCAGAAACCGTCGCGCAATGTCATCGGCCAGCGCGACCTCGCCCTGCTGGCGCAGGCCGTCCCACAAAAGCATGGTGGTCGGCGCCCAGATCGGCCCGCGCCAATAGCCGTCGGCTTCGTAAAAGGGACTGTTCGGGCTTTCGCTGGCCGGACCCCAGGCGGTCAGCCAGCCACCCGTTTCCAATCGACTGATCAAGGCGCGCACCATGTCGCGGGGTAGCCGGGGGCCAAGCAGAAGCGGCATGAAACTGATCAGGCTTTGATCCTGCCGCAAGCGTGAGGGATCAGACATCAGCCGGGTGCCAAAGTTGGCGCCGTCCCATAGCTGTTCATGCAGAAGGCCCCAAAGGGCATCCCCTTGTTTTTGCCAGAATAGAGACTGTTCTTGATCCGTGTGCAGGGCTGCCAGGCAGTCACAGGCAAGGATCAGGAAGGTGGGCAGATCGGGGGTGATGACCGGGCCGCCCTCGGCAAAAAAGATGGCATTGTCCCAGCCGGAATCATTGCCGTGGAAATAGGCCGGCAGGCTTTGGTCATCCTTGCGCGCATGGGTCAGCCAGTAACCGACCTGACGTTCCAGCCAAGGGATCAGCGCCGCGCGCCGGTCTTCGGTGAGCCAGCCGGGGTGACGTTCCATCAGCCGCAGGATCGCCCAGCCATGGGCGGGCGGTTTGGTGAAGGCGAAACTGGCGTCGCGGTCATTGACGAAATCGGGCAGAAGGCCCGAGGGGTGCTGGTGGTCAAAGATTACGCCGAATTGGTCGAAGGCAAGCGCCCCGTCCATCGCAGCGACGCCCAAGGCCGAAAAGGCATTGTCCCATGACCAGATGTTGATCATGTGGTTCTTCGACATATAGATCGCGGGCCGGGTAAGCAGACCGGCGGGCGGCACGGTATTGGCCCACAAAAGATAGGCGGCCAGCGATCGTGCCTCATCCTGCCCGGCCCGGGGTGTCCGGGCCTGCCAGCCCGCGAAGTCGGACGCGGCATTTTCATGAGCGTCGTCAAATGTTTGGTCGGCGGCGGCGGGCGGGATCGCGGTAAAGAGATCAATCGTGCCTTCGAACCCATCAGTCCCGGAAAAGACCATCGCCACATTGTCGGCCCGGTCGCGACGCCAGTCGCCCGTGACCCTGAGGTCGCCCTTCGTCACTCTCGGCAACAGGCGGGTGTTTTCATAGGCCGCAACCAGACAATGCGCGCCCTGCGGGGTCTGGTAGGCATAGTCGTAACGCGAACCGAGCAACTCGAAAGCAAGGCCGACGCCATGGCCCCGAAGGTGCAGCCTGTCACCTTCGCCGATGCAAAACTCGACCATGCCATCGGCGGTCGTCAGCGTGAGCTTTCCCGGTGCCAGCATGTGTCTGGCTTCCGTCCCACTTCCGTCCCGACAACGTAGGGACATCCGGCAAAGCCGCCCTAGCGACGGCCGCAGATCACCGCCCTTGACCGACCGCAGCCAGACCTGCCCTTCCATCGTGGAAAGGGTCAGGAACCGGCCCCGGCGACTGAAGGGGACATGGGCAAAATCAAAGAGCATCTTACCCTTTCACGGACGAACCGAGCGCATTGTCCATGATGTAGCGCTGGGCGAAGAAGAAAAGCGCCAGCGGCGGCCCGCAGAGAATGATCGTGATCGCGGCGATCGAATTGATGTCAGCCTCGTTATGGAGGCCTTTGAGCAGCGCCAGCCCCAGCGTCAGCGTGTATTTCGACTGGTCGTTGAGATAGATCAGCGGCCCAAGATAGTCGTTCCAGGCGTTCATGAAGTGGAAGGTGCCGACCAGCACCAGCGCCGGGACCATCAGCGGCAGATGGATGCGCCAGTAGATTTGCCAGGCATTGGCGCCGTCCATGCGCGCGGCTTCGTCGATCTCCATCGGGATGGTCATGATATACTGACGCAGAAGGAAGACGAAAAATGCCTCGCCGAACCAGGCGGGCACGATCAGCGGCTTCAGCGTATTGATCCAGCCCAGATAATTGAACTCCATGTAGAGCGGGATCATCTTGACGTCCCAGGGGATCATCATCGTGGCCAGAAGCAGGATGAAGATGGCGTCCCGGCCGGGAAAGCGGAACCGCGCAAACCCGTAGGCCACCAGCGAGGATGAAAAAAGCTGCCCGATGGTGGAGAGGATGACGATGATGACCGAGTTTTGCAGGAAGATGTTGAACGGGTGTTTGGTCCAGGCGATGGCGAAGTTTTCCCAGTGCCAGGTTTCCGGCCAGAAGACCGGCGGATAGGCCACCAGTTCGGCGTCGGACTTGACCGCGGTGATCAGCGTCCACAGGAACGGCGCGATGAAAAGCGCCGACAGGAAGATCAGTGCCGAATAGGTGAATGTCCTAGCCATCTGTGCCCCCCTTGCCTTTCATTTCGCCTTCGTAGTGCACCCATGCCGAGGAGGAACGCATCACCAGCAGGCTCAGGGCCAGGATGATGACGAACATGACCCAAGACATTGCCGCGGCATATCCCATGTCGTGGAAGCGGAAGGCGGTTTCATAGATATACATCGCGAAGAAATAGGTCGATCCAAGCGGCCCACCTTCGGTCAGCAAAAGTGCGATGGTCAGTTGCTGAAAGGCCGAGATGATCGAGGTGATGAAGGTGAAAAGCAGCATCGGGCTGAGCATCGGCAGAGTGATGTGAATGGCCTGCGCCCAGGGCGGAACGCCCGACATGCGCGCCGCTTCATAAAGCTCCTTGGGGATGGATTGCAGGCCCGCCAGCAAGATCAGCATGGTGCCGCCCAGCCCCCAGAGCGAGGCGACGACAATGGCGACCACGGCCCAGCCGGGATCGCCCAACCAGTTAACGCCTTCGGTCCCGGACTGGCCGAGCAGGTAGTTCAAAAGCCCGTAGCGCTGTGAATAGATCCAGGACCAGATTGTCACCAGCGCCACGCCCGAGATGACCGACGGCAGATAGAAGGCGGTGCGGAAGAAGGCGGTGCCCCGGACCTTGGTGTTCAGAAGAACCGCCAGCAGGAACGAAACCGCGATGTTGAGCGGCACGAAGATCGCGGCGAACTTCACCGTCACGCCCAGGCTGTGCCAGAACTGCGGATCTTCGGTCAGCATCGTGCGGTAGTTGTCCGCGCCGACAAAGGTGCGTTCGCCCACGACCGGCCAGTCGTAAAAGCTCATCGTCAGTGAAAAGATCAGGGGGCCAAGCGTGAAACACACGAACCCCAATATCCACGGAGAGATGAAAAGCCACGGTGTGATTCCAGCCCCGCGTCGGCGCCGGGAGGGACGTCTAGCGGTTACAGCATCGGCCATGGTTTCCACCTCTCCGTGAATTCCGGTGTTACTTGAGGAACCGTGCCGAAGCGGAGACGGCCTCATCCAGATGCGCTTTGGCATTGCCCTGGTCGATCATCGTCGCTTCGATGGCGAGCGACAGGTTTTCCTGAATGCGGCCCCATTCGGGGTTCTTCAGGAAAGACGGCACCGTGCCGTCGGCCACCGCCAGCATGGCAAAGAAGGGCGCAAGTTTCGGATCGGCCATCATGCCCGAACTTTCGGCGACCGACGTGCGGATCGGCAGGTCGTTGGTGCGCAGTGCCACGGCTTCGGGGGTGGAGAAGAACTTGACGAAGGCCCAGGCCAGGTCGGGATCGGCCGTGTCCTTGGCGATCGAAATGCCAGAGGCGTTGATCGTCGATTTCACCGGCTTGTCGCCGAAGGCGGGCAGGACCGCGACACCGTAGTTGACGCCGGATTCGTCGATGCCGCCCTTGTTCCACATCGCGCCTTCCATCATCGCGAGCTTGCCGGCCTTGAAGAGGTCGGACCCGGAGGTCTGGTCACCGATGTTCAGGGCCACTGCTTCGCCGGTCTTGATCATGTCGCCGAACATGTCCAGCACCTCGGCCGCCTCGGGGCTGTTCATCACACCGTCCAGCACCTTGCCGTCGTCTGAGATGTATTGCGCGCCGTTCGACCAGAAAAACTCTTCGAAATCGAACGGGTCAGGCTTGGCGTCGACGGCAAAGCCAAAGATCTGCTCATCGGGTTTACTGAGTGTGGCGGCGGCAGCGCGCAGATCGGCCCAGGTCCAGCCCGCCTGCGGCTCCGCAACACCTGCCGCGGCCAGAAGATCCTTGTTGTAGAAGATCACATGGGTGGTGAAGCCCACGGGCATGCCGTAGGTCTTGCCGTCGATCAGCCCGCCGTTCATCAGGCCAGACGGGATGTCGGCCAGGTTCAATTCGGCCGCGTCACGCGCAATCATGTCGTCAAGCGGCATCAGCGACTGGTAGTAGGCCGGGTAGTTCCACATATACATGAGGTCAGGCGGGTTGCCCGCACCCATCGCCGCCGTCAGCTTGTCATCGAAGCCGTCGCCATAGAGTTCGACCTGCACCTTTACGCCGGGGTTGGCCTCTTCGAACTTGGTGACGATCGCCTGATTGATTGCGATGCTTTCGGGGCTGGTGTTCCAGGTGGCGAAGCGCAGCACCTTGTCCTGAGCAAAAGTCATGCCGCCCCAGAAGGTTGCCGCTAGAATGGCAGGGGCGATAATTACGGTACGTCTCTTCATTGGTTCTCCTCCCAGAGAAGGGGCCAAAGGGCGGCCCGGTTAGATCTGAAGCAGTCGTTCGGTTGCAGGGTCGAGTTTGCGGGGCAGCGCCATGCCGGAAGGGTCAAAGAGATGGGCGGCCTCGGCAGGAAGTGTCAGGCCCACACGGTCGTGGATGCGTGCCGGGTGAGTGCCGTCGGTGATGGCGACAAGGGTCGTCCCGTCATCTAGCGTGATATGGGCATGGCTTTCTGTCCCGAGCCGCTCCATCAGGCGGACCGTGCCGGACAGGTGCCCCTCGTCAGCCGCGCCGATCTGCAGACGATCCGGCCGGACCCCCAACGTCAGATCGCCCTGCAAGGGGGCGGGCGCGGCCAGTTCTACGGTCAACGGGCGCGTGAAGCCGGGCGCCGTCACCGTCAGGCGCGCGCCATCGGCACTGGCGACGCGGGCGGGAAAGAAATTCATGCGCGGGCTGCCAATGAAACCGGCAACGAACAGGTTCGCGGGCCGGTGGAAGAGTTCGAGCGGGCTGCCAAACTGGCTGACGCGGCCTTTGTCGAGCACCACGACGCGGCTGGAAAGTGTCATCGCCTCGACCTGATCGTGGGTGACATAGACCATGGTCACGCCCAACCGTTCATGCAGCGCGGCCAGTTCAGCCCGCATGGTCACGCGAAGCCCCGCGTCAAGATTTGAAAGCGGCTCATCCAGCAAGAACAGTTGCGGTTTGCGCACGATGGCGCGGCCGATGGCGACCCTTTGGCGTTGGCCGCCCGACAATTGTTTGGGCTTGCGGTCGAGCAATTCGGTGATGCGCAGGACTTCGGCGGTTTCGGTGATGCGGCGGTCGATTTCGGCAGCTTTCATGCCGTTCAGCGACAGGCCGAAGGACATGTTCTTGCGCACGTTCATATGCGGATAGAGCGCGTAATTCTGGAACACCATCGCGATGTCCCGTTTTGCAGAGGGCAGATCGGTGATGTCGCGGTCGGCCAGATAGACAGCCCCTTCGGTCAGATCTTCCAGCCCGGCAATTGAGCGTAACAGGGTCGATTTTCCGCAGCCGGAGGGGCCGAGAAAACTGACAAATTCACCATCGAGGATATCGAGCTCGATCCCCTTCAGCACATCCACGGCGCCGAAGCTCTTGCGCAGGTTTTCGATTCTCAGCCCGGCCAAGTCATTCCCCCCAATGTCGCGCCGAGTGAATGATTCGACGGGACGGGTTAGATGTAATCGTTTATATTTTCAAAAACCAGCGTTTTGTTAGCGCATCAAATGGCGGCGCCTGCGACGGGTTAGCGCCACATCATGTCTGCAGTGCAAGACGAGCGCCCGGCCTTGGCGCGAACAGATAAAGGCAGCGGCACGGGGTGGGGTCCGCACTCAGACAGGCGTGGGGCATCATGCCGTCGAAATGGACAGTATCGCCGGGATTGAGAAGGACGGTTTCATACCCTTCGCTGTGCAGCTCCAGCCGCCCGGAAAGGACATGCAGCATGTCGTCGGTTTCATGCCGGTTCCAGGGGCCGAAGCTGGCAAGGTCGGTCTGGGTGAAATCAACCACCATCGCCTGAAAGGCGCGCCCCTTGATCTGGGCGCCCAGCGGCCAAAGCTGGTTGTTTGCATCCGCAACGGGCGCACCAGGCAGGCCGCGTTCGATCACCATGCGGCCCGCAAGAGCGGGGCCTTCTGCCCGCACAAGATCGGACAAGTCGCAACCAAACCCCTGTGCGATCTTCAGCAGGATTTCAAAGGTCGGCGACAGAAGACCGTTTTCAATCTTCGACAGGGTCGAGCGGGCAAAACCCGCGCGGTCGGCAAGCTGCTGCTGGTTCCAGCCGCGGCTGTCGCGCCACCGGCGGATCCGGTCGGCAAGCGCATCATGGGCGTCGGTCTGGCGAGAGCGGTCGGCGCGGGGTGGCATCGGGTGGTTTGACTCCTGATTGTTCTTATAATAACATCATGTTCCGATAATTGACAAGAGAGGGGAATCTCATGGCCGGTCCAAATTCCGAAGCGCTGTTCGAACGTGGGCGTCAGGTGCTGGTGGAAGGGGTCTCCTCTGCCTCGCGCGGGCCAGCGGCGTTCGGGACAACGCCGCGCTATATGTCGCACGGGGCGGGCGCGCGGCTTTATGACGTGGATGGCGGCGAATACATCGACTGGATGATGGCGTTCGGAGCGCTGCCGCTTGGCCATGCCCATCCGAAGATCGTTGAAGTGGTCGCCCGCGAAGTGGCGCGCGGAACACATTTCGCCACCGCCCTTGAGGTCGAGGTCGAGGTGGCCGAGATGCTGGTGAAGCTGTTGCCGCACGTCGACAAGGTACGCTTCGCCAATACCGGGACCGAGGCCGCGATGGGCGCAATCCGGCTGGCGCGCGGCCATACGGGGCGGCGCAAGATCATCAAGTTCGAAGGCCATTATCACGGCTGGTGGGATGCGGTGCTGGTCAATACCAACCCCTATCCGCCTACGCTGCTGGGCCACCCGAACGACCCGATCCGCATACCGGATTCCTCGGGCATTCCCGAAGAGGCGTGGAAAGATACGATCGTGGTGCGCTGGAACGATTTTGACGCGCTGGAACGGGCTATGGCGCTGCATGGGCGCGATGCCGCCTGTGTCGTGACCGAAGGCGTCATGTCGAACATGGGGGTGATCCCGCCAAAACCGGGCTACCTCAACCGGATGCAGGACCTGTGCCGCGAGCATGGGGCGCTTTTCTATCTGGATGAAACTGTGACGGGCTTTCGTCTGGCGGCGGGGGGGTGCGCGGAGCTTTACAGCCTGACCCCGGACATCGTGACCTATGGCAAGGCGCTGGGCGGCGGTCTGCCCATGGCGATGATCGGTGGCCGGGCGGAGATCATGGCCGGTCTCGAATGGGGGAAGGTGCTGCATTACGGGACGCACAATGCCGCCCGGCTGGCGCTGCATGTGACGAAAGTGATGCTTGAGACAATGCTGGCGGACAATCAGGCGGGCTACCGGCGCATCAAGAACCTGGGCAAGGCGATGACCGACGAAATCCGCAAGGTCGCCAAACATTCGAACCGGCACCGGATGATCTGTCAGGGCGTCAATTCGATGTTCCAGATCTTTTTCACCGAGGCTGATGAGATTGCTGACTATCGTGACTTCTGCCACCATGTGGACCGGGTGAAATTCCGGGATTTTGCGGTGCGGCTGATGGACAAAGGCATCTATATGAACCCGTCCGCGACGTTGCATTCCCTGTCGTCCGTCGCTCATACGGAGGCCGATATCCTGACGACCGCGCAAGCGATGGCCGAAGTGCTGGAGGAGATGCCCTGATGGCGGTGATCGGCATATTGGGCGTTGGCGGGCTGGCCGAACTGATGCTGCGGGGGTTCGCGGGGTCGGGCCATCGGTTCATCCTGTCGCCGCGCGGGGCAGAGGTGTCAGCGCGGCTGGCAGAGGAGTTCGGCCATGTCAGGGCCGGGAGCAATCAGGAGGTCATCGACCGCGCGGATGCCATCTTCGTCAGCCTGCCCGCTGACAGCGGAGCCGAGGAACTGGCACGGCTGCGGTTTCGACCGGACCAGCCGGTTCTGTCGGCGATGGCTGGCACCGGATTGCGGCGGCTGGCGGAAGTGACGACCCCGGCGCGCGCCTGTTTGGGGATGATGCCCGGATATGCCAATGCCTACCGGCTTGGTCCTTGCATCCTTTGCCCAGAGGATGGGTTCTGGCAGGATGCGCTTGCGACGGTCGGGCCGGTGCATGTCTTTGAAGATGAGCGATTGTTCACCGCAGCGGCAACATTTGGCGCGTTTTCAGGGGCGACCGTGGGCTGGATGGCTCAGATTATCCGCTGGTTTGAAGCGCAGGGCCTGCCTGCCGGAACGGCGAGGGCGCTGGTCGCGGGCACGCTGCGCG
>DAORUY010000031.1:0-19463 GCA_035433445.1 Paracoccaceae bacterium | reverse complement strand
AAGCTCGGTTATTTCGGCGACGGCTTCTTGCAGGGCGATCTGGATTTCGGCCAGCGCGGGGATCGGCACCCAGACCGGCAGATCGGCGTCAAGAACGTGATCTTCCCGCACATAGGCATGGGCGAGGACGAAATCGCCCAGAGACTGCGAATTCCTGAGGCCCGCACAATGGCCAACCATCAGCCATGCATGGGGGCGCAGAACGGCGATGTGATCTGTCGCGGTCTTGGCATTCGACGGACCGACGCCGATGTTCACCAGCGTGATCCCCTGCCCGCCCCGGCGTTTCAGGTGATAGGTCGGCATCTGCGGAAACTTCGTCAGTTCCGGGATATGGCCATCAGCCGTCGTGATCTCGGCATTGCCGGGGGCCACGAAACTTGTATAGCCGGACGCCGGATCAGCCAGCGCGGCACGCCCGAAGGCTTCGAATTCATCGACATAAAACTGGTAGTTGGTGAACAGGACATGGTTCTGGAAATGCTCGGGGTCGGTCGCGGTGTAATGCGACAGCCGCGCAAGCGAATAGTCCACCCGCTGCGCAGTGAAGGGCGCCAGATGACCGGAACCATCGGAATTGGGCCTGGCGGTGCCATTGACGATATCGTCATTCGTCGTGGACAGATCCGGCACGTCAAAGACATCGCGCAGCGGAAAATCCAGAACGCCTTCTTGCGGCACGGTCAGGTTCGCGCGCGACCCAACGGCAAAATGCACAGGAATCGGCGTGGTGCTGGGGCCAACCGTCACCGGGACGGCATGATTGCGGATCAGAAGGTCAATCTGCTGCACGAGATAGTTCCGAAACAGGTCCGGTCGCGTGATCGTGGCCGCATAGGTTCCGGGCACGGCCAGATGGCCAAAGCTCATGCGGCTGTCGGCCGTGGCATGGCTGGTCGTGGTGATGCGCACCTCGGGGTAACAGGCGCGCACCCGCAGGGGCGACCGCTTGCCATGAAGCGTTTGACTGAACTGGTCGGTCAGGAAATGCACAGCCTGGGTATAAAGCGCCTCGAGCCGGGAAACGGCGGCTTCGGCGTCGGTGAAATCCTCTGCCGGGGGGGATTGGGGCGTCAGGAAGGCGGGGCCGGAATGTATGTGATCGGGCGTCATTCAAAAAGGTCCGTGAATTGAAAGCTGCGCACATCGACAAGACCGAGATCGGAAATCCGAAGCTCAGGGATGACGACGAGGGCGAGGAAGGAATGCTGGATTGATGCATTGTTCAGATCGCAGCCGCAGTCCCGCATCGCCGCGACAAGACGCGAAGCCTTGGCGGCCATTTCGGCGGCGGGCGCGTCGGACATGAGCCCGGCAATCGGCAGGGCGATATCGGCGATTTCGCGGTCGTCCTTCCAGAGCGAAAACCCCCCGCCCATGGCGGCGATGCTGTTGGCGGCCTTGGCCATCAGGCTACGGTCAGTGCCGACCACGATGATCTGGTGTGCGTCATGCGCGACGGTCGAGGCCATGGCCATGCGCCCCTTGTAGCCAAAGCCGTTGACGAAGCCATTGACCATCCGCCCTGAACCGAGGTGGCGTTCGATGACCGCGCATTGGGCGACGTCCTGGACCTCGTCGGGCTCGACAATGCCGCCCCGGACGGAAAGCGTGCGGGTCAGGGCGCGGGTTGGCGCCTGATTTTCGACAATGCCGATCACGCGGGCGCTGACGCTCGCGGCGCCCTTCGGTGCCGGGATCACGAAATCATCCGCAAGCTTGTCGCGCCCCATCCTGACCGTGTCCCGTGCCTTTGCGGGCCAGTCATAATGCGGGCAGGTAACGGTCAGGCGACCATCTTCGGCCACCACCTGCCCCCGGGCGATCACCAATTCGCAGGGCAATGTCGTCAGGTCCGATGTCAGGATCAGATCGGCGCGGCGGCCGGGGGTGATCGAACCAAGCTCGCGTTCCAGCCCGAAATGGGTGGCGGTGTTGATTGTGGCCATCTGGAGGGCGACCAGCGGATCGCAGCCTTTTACGACCGCCCGGCGATAGGCCCGGTCCATATGGCCCTCTTCGACCAGCGTGCCGGGGTGACAATCGTCGGTGCAGAGGATGAAGTTGCGCGGATCAAGGCCTTTTTCGGTGACAGCGGTAATCTGGCGATCCACATCGAACCAGGCCGATCCGTGGCGCATCATCGCCCGCATGCCCTGCCGTGCGCGCACCACCGGGTCCAGTTCGGTCGTACCTTCGTGATCGTCCGCCGGTCCGCCCGCGACATAGGCCAGGAAGGCCGGTCCGAGGTCGGGCGAGGCATAGTGTCCGCCGACCACCTTGCCCGCGCGCTGGGTCGCGGCAATCTCGGCCAGCATCTGCTGGCTGCCATTGATCACGCCGGGAAAGTTCATCATCTCGCCCAGGCCGATGATACCGGGCCATGACATCGCATCTGCCACTTCGTCGGGACCGATTTCATAGGGCGTGGTTTCCAGCCCCGGCGCGGACGGCGCGCAGGACGGCATCTGCATGAAGATACTGACCGGCTGCATCAGGGCTTCGTCATGCATCATGCGCACGCCTTCGATGCCCAACACATTGGCAATCTCATGCGGGTCGGCGAACATCGTCGTCGTACCATGCGGGATGACGGCGGCAGCGAATTCGGCGGGGGTCAGCATGCCGCTTTCGACATGCATGTGCCCGTCGCAAAGACCGGGAACCATGTAGCGTCCCTTGGCCTCGATCACTTCGGTGTCGGGGCCGATGGCGTAGGAAAGATCGGGCGCGATGGCGGCGAAACGGCCGTCCGCGATCGCCACATCATGACCGGGCAGCACTTCGCGGGTATGGACGTTCACCCACTGTCCGCCGCGGATCACCAGATCGGCGGGCGCGCGGCCTGCCGCGACCGCGACAAGACGGGGCGCGACATCGGGCCAAGAGAGAAGGGGGGAGTTTTGATTTTTCATGCCGAAATCTGCCAGATACGTCCCCGAAGCGCAAGCGGGGCGGGCGCGCTTTGTAAAGCCGACCTGATCCAGAGGCGAGGCCTGCGGCCTCACTCGAAACATTTGCGCTGCGGGTTTTTCCCGCAGCGCACGGGCCTCCGGCGGGGATATTTGGCGACAGAAAATGGCAGATCAGTGCGGCAGGCCAAGTTTGGCAAAGCCGCGCGCGGCAAGACGGGCGTGAAGGGCGCGGGCACTTTCGGCCAGGGTCGGATCGTGGCGGCCGGGGGCCTTGTCCTTGACCGTGCGCAGTTCTGTGGCCGGCCCCGGCTCAACACCGATCCGGCGCGCGACCGCCTGCCAGACGGCCGGATCGGCCGACAGGGCTTCATAGGGAACGAAGGTCACATTCGCATGGCCGGCCTCGGCCCGGTCGAGCGCGCCATAGGCGGCAATCCAGGCGCGCAGCCAATAGTCCAGCGTCGCGGGATCCCCTTCGGGCTTGCCATCGAACAGGAAAGGCCGGTGGGTTGCGCCAAATTCATGATGGCCAAGCCAGGTCATGTAATCGCGCACGAACGGATCGGATTTCAGGAACCGTTCATGCTGGTTCAAAAGGCTGGCTGCATGGGTCAAGGGATCGCGCAGCGGTATCAGGAACTGTGCGTCGGGCATCGCCGAAGCGAGCGCGGGCAGACGCAGGATATTGTTGTTGTTCTTGGCGACATAGCGCGGCTTGCCCGTGCGCCGCAGGATCAGGCGGATCAGATCGCGGTAGCCGGCAATCAGATCGGCATCGGGCGCATGGGGGCTGAGACCATCAGCGCCGATGTAGCTTTGGCCATCGAACGTGCGCCAGTACACCTCGTCCAGCGCCTCGGGGCTTTGGGTGTCGACTTCGATACCGTCGCCATGGGCGCGCTCGGCCCTTGTTCCGGCCGTCGCCCCCTTGGAGGAGAGCCGCGACCAGAGATTGGGCGCGAGCACGAAGGGCATGTCGGCATAGGTAAGCGAACCAAACTGCCCGGTGCGGTAGATTTCGCGCATCAAGATCGTGGTGCCAGCCCGTGCCAGCCCGGTCACGAAGACATGGTTGCCAGTATCGGGGGGGGAGGATTTCAGGAACATGCCGCGTTCGAGATCATGCGACATCTCGGCCACGGCGGGGGAACCAAGCGCGAGCCGGTGGAGCATCTGATCAAGGGCGGAATAGTCTGACACGGCCTTGTCAGTGCGGGCCTTCTGGCGCAGCCAGATGTAGCCAAGCGACACGGCGCACAATATCACGATCACCAGCGGGCTAAGGAGCGCATGCGACCAGGCCGACAGGCCCGGCGGATAAAGCAGACCCGCCAGAAGCACCGGCAGAAGTGCGGCGCACAGCAACAGGAAGAAGCTGACCGATCCCATCCCGATCTTCAGCGCATAGACCGGCAGTATCCGTTCTTTCCAATGATCGGAAACGCGGGCGGATCGCACCAGCTTCATTGCCTTTCGGGAGGTAGCGGCGACCGTGCCGATCTTTTGCAAGACCGGCAGACGCACGAAGGCCTCGCTGGCCAGGATGGCCGCGACAATCACCAGCACCCAGAAAAGCATTATTTCGAAGCGGTCTTGTCAGACGCCGCGGGCTTGTTCTTGCTCTTCAGCATCCGTTTGATTGGATACCAGATCACCGCGAAAATCGCGAGGAAGATCGCGCCGATCACCCCGATCACCGCGCCCAGCGCACCCGCGCCCACGCCGGGACCGATATAGGCCTGCGCTGTGACGGGCAGCAGCGACAAAGACAGGGCGGCAAATATGAAAGCGGCGAATTTCTTATCCATTGCAGTCAACACCTTTCATGGCAGTCAGGGCAGCATCGCCCTGTTCGTGTGCGTACAGAAGTATGGGTTTTTGGCGTAAACTCGGCACTCCAACCCAACTCGTTAAAATCAGACACCGACGGCAGACAATGCGCCAACGGCAACCGATTTCGGCTTTCCAACCAATGATTAACATGGCGGGTCCCCACGCGGAACCTGAATCGCGTGACCGCGCCGGACTGACGAGCCGCTATCGGCGACCCGTACACAATCACCCTTCCAATGCTGGACTGTTCGGATATTTCTTTCTTACCCCAAATACGGGGGGCGGCAGTAGCGAACGCACCCGAAAGGTCAAACGTGCCAGACAACACAAAGTCTATCGTCACCATCCGGTATTGCACCCAGTGCAACTGGCTTTTGCGATCGGCCTGGATGGCGCAGGAACTGCTTTCAACCTTTGCCGATGAGATCGGCGGTGTGACGCTGGTGCCCGGCACCGGTGGGATTTTCGAAGTTTCGGTCGCGGACGCCCTTTTGTGGGAGCGCAAACGCGATGGCGGCTTTCCCGACATCAAGGTGCTGAAACAGCTGGTGCGTGACCGAATCGCGCCTGAGCGCGATCTGGGCCACAGCGACCGCGCCTCTCCCAAGGCAGGCGACTGAGGCCTTGGGGGCCCAGATGACAAGCGGGCGCTTGTGCCTGCTCGCGTGGCGCGGGATAGTGGCCAGATGACCCGCACGCTTCTTGTTTTTGGCCATGGCTATACAGCGCAGGCCCTTTCCGACCGCCTTCGTCCCGAAGGCTGGACGATCATCGGCACCACACGCAGCGCGGACAAGGCGCGGACCCTTGAGAAGATAGGTATCGAGCCGGTTATCTGGCCCGGCGCTTCACTTGGTGGGGCCTTGGGGCGGGCCAGCCATATCCTCGCCTCCATCGGTGCGAATGCCGGGGGAGATCCGGTGCTGGCCGCGCATGGGGCCGAAATCGCCGAGGCTGCGCCGCATCTGGACTGGGCGGGGTATCTGTCGACCACCGGGGTCTATGGCGACCATCGCGGCGGCTGGGTGGACGAAACCACGCCCCTGACCCCCACGACCGAACGCGGGCGCTGGCGGGTGAAGGCGGAAGGGCAGTGGCGGGCCGTGCCGGGTTTGCCCATCCATGTTTTCCGCCTTGCCGGTATCTATGGCCCCGGTCGCGGGCCGTTTGAAAAAGTGCGCGACGGCAGCGCGCGGCTGATCATCAAGAAAGATCAGTTCATGAGCCGCGCCCATGTCGATGATATTGCGGCGGTGCTGCATGCCTCCATCACCCGACCCGCGCCGGGCGAGGCCTATAATATCTGCGACGATGAACCGACCCCGCCCGAGGTGGTGCTGCGCCATGCCGCGCGGCTCCTGAACCTGCCTGACCCGCCCGAAGTGCCGTTCGAGACGGCCGAGATGAACCCGATGGCGCGCAGTTTCTATTCGGAATCGAAGAGGGTCAGGAACGACAAGATCAAGTCCGCGCTGGGGGTGCGGCTTCTCTATCCGACCTATCGGGAAAATCTGGTGGCGATCCTGGCGTCAGGCCAGACGCAGGACCGCGACGCCTGAGGCGATGATCAGCACCGCGACGATACGCGGCAGGCCCACCCTTTCGCCCAGGACCAGGGCCGAAATGCCGGTCGCGAACAGGATCGAGGTTTCGCGCAGCGCCGCAACAATAGCAACCGGGGCCAGCGTCATCGCCCAAAGTGCGACACCATAAGAGGTCATCGTGCCGATCCCGCCGATCAGCCCGTCGCGCCAGCCCGCCGCGGCCTGTCGCAGTATGCCGGGGCCACGCTGCCAGAGTGCCCAGATCAGCACGGGCGGTGCAGTCAGAACCGAAACCCACAAAGAATAGGCGACGGGCGCGCCCGAGGCGCGCGCGCCCCAGCCATCGTTGAGCGTATAGGTGGCGATCACCAGCGCATTCAGAAGCGCCAGCCCAAGCCCGGCACCGGACCCATGCCGCCCGAGCACCCCCATGGACAGGATGCCGCCCGAGATGAGGACAATGCCGACCCAGCCCGCCTGTGGCAGATGTTCGCGAAACGCGAACCCCGACACCAGCGCCACGATCATTGGTGCCGTGCCCCGCATGACCGGATAGGCAATGCTCATGTCCGCGCGCTTGTAGGTGGCCGCGACGAGCGAATAGTAGACCGTCTGCAAGAGCATGGACGCGCCGAGATATGGCCAGCTTGCGCGCGCGGGCTGGGCGAAGAACGGCAATGCCAGCGCCGCCACGATGGCCGCCGCAAGGCAGATGGTCACCGCCGAGACGAACTTGTCGCCCGCGCCCTTGACGATCGCATTCCATCCGGCATGCAGAGCCGCCGCAAAAAGCACGAGAAGGAAAACGCTGGCGGTCAAGGCTGGCCCCTTTTCTGCGCAAGGCAGACCCGGCAGCCGCAGCGAAGTCAAGGGAGGCTGGCGAAAGAAAAATTCCCACCCCCCTTGCGCATCACGCCACCGTTACCCAAGTTTCTGCTGCGGGCCGGGCCCCTCTGACGATGAAACTCATCGTGATGTCGGACCGCATCGAGTGTGCTCGATCCCGGCCCGGCCAATGCCAGCACGGACATCGGGCAGAATTTAACACTGCATGAGGGTCCGATGGATATCCTGTTTTCTTTGTTTCTAGGCACGCCCGTATGGATGTGGGCGGGCTTCATCACGCTGGTACTGGCGCTTCTGGCCTTTGATCTTGGCATCCTGAACCGGGGTGGAAAGGAAATCGGCGTGCGGGAAAGCCTGCGGCTTTCGGCGCTTTACATTGCGCTTGGCGTGGCGTTCGGCGGGTTTGTCTGGTGGCAGATGGGCATGACCTCGGCCGCCGAGTACCTGACCGCCTTCGTGGTGGAAAAGAGCCTCGCGCTTGACAATATCTTCGTCATCGCGCTGATTTTCTCGTTCTTCGCCATCCCGCGCGCATCGCAGCACCGGGTTCTGTTCTGGGGCATTCTCGGCGTCATCGTGCTGCGCGCGATCATGATCGGGGTGGGTGCCACGCTGGTGGCGCAATATGGCTGGCTGCTTTACCTTTTTGCCGCCTTCCTGATCCTGACCGGGATCAAGATGCTGTTTCTGGGCGAAAAAGAAACCCATCTGGAAGACAATATCCTGCTGAAGCTGATGCGCCGTCTGTTCAGGGTGACGGACAAGCTGCATGGTAGCGCCTTCTTCGTACGCCAGACGGACCCGAAGACCGGCCGCATCGCAACCTTCCTGACGCCGCTTTTCCTGGCGCTCGTGCTGATCGAAGTGGCGGATGTGATTTTCGCCGTAGACTCGGTACCTGCCGTGTTCGCGATCTCGACCGATCCGTTCATCGTCTATACGTCGAACATCTTCGCGATCCTGGGCCTGCGCGCGCTTTACTTCGCGCTGTCGGCGATCTTGCATCGGTTCGCCTATCTCAAACAGGCGCTCGCTGTGCTTCTGGTCTTCATCGGCTCGAAGATATTCATCGCCGATGCGTTCGGCTGGTCCAAGTTCCCGGCAAGCTGGTCGCTTGGCATCACATTCGCGATCCTTGCAGCGGGGGTTCTGTGGTCGCTGTGGAAGACCCGTGCGGTCAAAGCCGCGTGAGCCATTGAAGCATTTGGTTGCGGCGTTATCATCACCCCCCATATCCGGCCGACAACCGGCGTGGAGGGTAAGTGATGACGACCGCAACCAAACCTTGGGCAAAGACGGCAGAAGCCGTGGCAAGCCTGACCCCCGAAGAATATCATGTGACCCAGCAAAGCGGGACCGAACGCGCCTTTACCGGCAAGTTCTGGGATCAGAAGGAGCCGGGGCTTTATGTCGATATCGTTTCGGGCGAGCCGCTTTTTTCGTCCGACGACAAGTTCGACAGTGGCTGCGGCTGGCCCAGCTTCACCAAGCCGGTCGTCAGCGATCACGTCGATGAATTCCGCGACATGACCTATGGGATGATCCGCATCGAGGTTCGCTCGCGGCACGGCGACAGCCATCTGGGCCATGTGTTCAACGATGGCCCGCGCGATCAGGGCGGCTTGCGCTACTGCATCAATTCCGCGTCCCTGCGCTTTATCCCGATCGACCGGCTGGAGGCCGAGGGCTACGGCGAGTTCGTGGGAAAGATCAAAGGAGCCAAATCATGACGGTCGAAACGGCAATCCTGGCGGGCGGCTGCTTTTGGGGCATGCAGGATGTGATCCGGCGCATGCCGGGGGTGATCGCGACGCGGGTAGGCTATACCGGCGGCGATGTGGCCAACGCCACCTACCGCAATCACGGCACCCATGCCGAAGGGATCGAAGTGGTGTTCGACCCGGCAAAGCTCAGCTACCGGGAGATTCTGGAATTCTTTTTCCAGATCCATGACCCCACGACATTGAACCGGCAGGGCAATGATCTGGGTCTGTCCTACCGTTCGGCGATCTATTTCACCTCGGACGCGCAACGTCAGGACGCGCTGCGCACCATTGCCGATGTCAATGCCTCGGGCCTTTGGCCCGGCAAGGTGGTGACAGAGGTGCAGGCAGCGGGACCTTTCTGGGAAGCGGAGCCCGAACATCAGGATTATCTGGAACGCCTACCCAATGGTTACACCTGCCACTTTCCAAGGCCGGGATGGCGCTTGCCGAAATCGGCGGCCTGATCCCGGAGCAAAAGCCTGCGCCAAAGCGGATATGAGTGTGGCACCGCCTATTGTGCTTGAACCCCGGTGCGCGCGCCATCATGCTTCGCGCAGGAGAGCCCTGCAATGACTTTGCCCGTACCTGACGACCCGGATGACGACTTTGCCGAGGAGGGAGAGGACGATCACACCCGCGATGCCGGCGACGAAGGCGAGGCAGAGCCCGAGCCTGGCCGTCTGGGGCGCCGCAAGCGGCGGAAGAAGCCGCGCAAACGCCTGTCGGATATCTTGCGAGAGATTGTTGATCAGGGCGAAAGCAGCCATATAGCCGTGGGCGATCTGTTGCGTTCGATGGACGGACGGGCCTTTGGCGCACTTTTGCTGATCTTCGCCTTTCCCAATGTCCTTCCGGCCCCGCCCGGTCTTGCGGCCTTTCTGGGGCTGCCGCTGCTTTACCTATCTGCGCAGATGACGCTGGGACGGATGCCCTGGCTGCCGCCCTTCATCGACAAAAGGTCCCTGTCTCGCGAGAATTTCCGCGCGCTGATCGACCGTGGCAATCCGATCCTTGCACGGGTTGAGAAACTTCTGGCGCAACGGCTGAGTGCGCTGACCTCGCCCGTCGCGGAACGGTTTTTGGGCGCGCTTTGCCTGATTCTGTCACTGGTTCTGATGTTGCCGATCCCGTTTGGCAATCTGATGCCGGCCCTGGCCATCTGCATCATTGCGCTGGGAATACTGGAGCGCGACGGCTACTGGATTCTCGCGGGGCTCGTCATATCGGTCGTGGCGTTTGTGTGGGTGGGGGGGCTCGCCTACGCCCTGATGAAATCGGCGATCTTCGTGATCCTCAATGCGTTCTGAGGGAACTCCGGCTGGCTTGCCGCCCAAATGAAATCAGGCCCCGCGCGGAGGCCTGACCTTTCAGAACTTAGACTGTCGCGGCATTACTTTGCGGCAATCTATCAAGCCGTCTGCCGCGCGCGGCGACGACGCAGTGCGCCCAGCATCCCAAGCCCGGCCATCAGGCCAAGGCCCGCCGCCGGAAGCGGAACCGGCGCGACCGAAACGTCATCGATCAGACCGCCGTAGCTGTCATTGCGGCCAGTCGCAGTGAACTTGAGCGCGTAGGAACCTGCGGTCTTGACGATGAAACTCTGGGTGATCTTCGTCCAGGTTCCGGGGACCGCCGCAAGCGGGGTATGATAGTTGACGTAACCGCCGGTCAGCGAGCCCACAGCATATTCGATGCCGTTGGTCGCGGACGCGTCACGCGGCGAATACCAGAACGACAGAACATAACGGCCAACACCGAGGATGATGTTCTGCGCCATGCCCGAATTGCTGTTGCTGTCGAGTTCGACATAATGCTGACCCGAATGTGCGTCGATGGTCGAAAGCGTCCGGTTCGACTGGATCTCGATGCCGGAGCCGGTCGTCTTGGTCCAACCGTTGATCCCATTCCAGACGTCCCAGGATGATCCGGATCCGCTGTTGAGGTCCGAGAATTGCGAGCCGAAATTGAGCCCCGGTGTATTGCCCGGAATCCCCGTTTCAAAGCTGCCATTCTGAACGATGGTCGCGGCCTGTGCAGACTGCACTCCGGCCACTCCCAAAACTGCCGCAAGGGCGAGGCCGGTTAGGTTGAAAAACTTCATACTATCAATCCTTCTCACTTCTCAGTGGCTCGCCTCGCAAGGCCGGGGCCATAGTTCCGGATAGAGAGACGGACAAACGCGAGCAAGGAGTTGCGCAATGTTGACATGGTTTCGCCATGCTGACCCGAAAAGCCGTCAACAATGCTCGATAGTTGAGAGATCTGTTTCACGAGCCGGCGCCGCCCTGTGCAGAACAGGGCAGAATCATGTCAGTGCGGAATTCAGGCTCTCAGGCCAACGCTCGCGACACCCAGCACCTCAAGCACCTTCGCTTCGATCTGGGGGGCATTCATGCCTGCGACGGCATACATGTCTTCGGGGCTCATCTGGTCGATGAAGGTATCGGGCAGAACCATGGACCGATATTTCAAGCCCCGGTCAAAGATCCCTTCCTCGGCAAGAAGCTGGGCGACATGGCTGCCGAAACCGCCGATGGCACCTTCTTCGACGGTGATCAGCGCCTCGTGCTCGCGCGCCAGGCGCAAGATCAGATCGCGATCGAGCGGCTTGGCGAAACGGGCGTCAGCAACCGTCGGCGCAAGGCCGCGCGCGGCCAGGCTTTCGCGCGCCTTCATCACTTCGGCCAACCGTGTGCCAAAGGACAGGATCGCAACCCGCCCCCCTTCGGCGACGATCCGCCCCTTGCCGATTTCGAGCGGCGTGCCGCGTTCGGGCATATCGACCCCGTTGCCATCGCCCCGCGGAAAGCGGAAGGCCGAAGGACGGTCATCGATGGCCGCCGCCGTGGCGACCATGTGGACCAGCTCCGCCTCATCCGCCGCAGCCATGACCACAAAATCCGGCAGGTTGGCCAGATAGGCAATGTCGAAGGCCCCCGCATGGGTCGCGCCATCGGCCCCCACAAGCCCTGCCCTGTCGATCGGGAACCGAACGGGCAAGCGCTGGATCGCCACGTCATGCACGACCTGATCATATCCGCGTTGCAGGAAAGTCGAATAAAGCGCGCAGAAGGGTTTCATGCCGCCCGCCGCCAGCCCGGCCGCGAATGTCACGGCATGTTGTTCGGCGATGCCCACATCAAAACAGCGGCGCGGGAACCGTTCGGCGAACAGGTTCAGCCCGGTGCCATCCGGCATGGCCGCCGTGATTGCCACTATCTTGTCATCGCGCTCTGCCTCGCGGATCAGGCTTTGGGCGAAGACCTTGGTGTAGGACGGCGCGTTTGACGGGGCCTTCTTCTGCTCGCCGGTCAGCACATCGAACTTGGCTGTCGCATGGCCCTTGTCAGCGGCGCGTTCCGCCGGGGCGTAGCCCTTGCCCTTCTTGGTCAGCACGTGGATCAGCATCGGCCCCGTCGCCCGCGCCTTCACGGTGCGCAAGACGCCAAGAAGCTGGTCCATGTCGTGCCCGTCGATGGGGCCGACATAGGAAAAGCCCAGCTCCTCGAACAAAGTCCCGCCGATGGCCATGCCTTTCAGCATTTCCTTGGCCCGCCGCGCCCCTTCCTGGAAAGGTTCGGGCAGAAGGCTGACCGCCCCCTTCGCCGCCGCCTTCAGTTCCTGAAACGGGCCTTCGGTATAAAGGCGGGTAAGGTAGGCCGACATCGCGCCCACCGGCGGGGCAATCGACATTTCATTGTCGTTGAGGATGACGAAAAGCCGCTTTTTCAGATGGCCCGCATTGTTCATCGCCTCATAGGCCATGCCCGCCGACATTGACCCGTCGCCGATCACGGCAATCGCATCGCCCGGATCACCGCCCAGATCGCGGGCGGCGGCAAAGCCAAGCGCGGCCGAGATGGAGGTGGAACTGTGCGCCGCGCCAAACGGGTCATAGGGGCTTTCCGTGCGTTTGGTGAAACCCGAAAGCCCGCCCTTCATGCGCAATGTCCGGATCCGGTCACGCCGCCCGGTCAGGATCTTGTGGGGATAACACTGATGGCCCACATCCCAGATCAGCTTGTCGCGCGGCGTATCGAAGACCGCATGGAGTGCTACGGTCAGTTCGACCACACCCAAGCCCGCGCCAAGATGCCCGCCGGTCACAGAGACGGCGCTAATGGTCTCGGCCCTGAGTTCGTCGGCCAGCGTCGCCAGTTCATGATCGCTCAGCCCCTTCAGGTCAGAGGGCACCCGGACACGATCCAGGGTCGGGGTATGGGGGCGCTCGCTCATCTGGACCTTTCAGCTTTCCCGCTGAATAACGAAGCGGGCCGCTTCTCTCAAGCCATCAGCAGACGGGCCGTAGTGCGACAAAGCGGCCTGCGCTTCGTCGGCAAGCTCTTCAGCCCGTGCCCGCGCGCCTTCAAGCCCGAGAAGCGAGACGAAGGTGGCCTTGCCCGCGCCCGCATCCTTCCTGAGTTTCTTGCCCGCCTTGGCCGGATCGCCCGCTACATCGAGGATGTCATCGGCAATCTGGAAGGCAAGCCCCAAGGCCCGCGCATAAGCCGCGAGCGGTGCGCGGTCCGCACCGGCGAGGATTGCGCCGGCCTCTGCCGCGAACGAAATGAGCGCGCCGGTCTTGCCAGCCTGAAGCCGGGTGATCGCGTCCAGCGTCAGCGGCGCGGGCGCCGTTTCCGCGGCAATGTCGAGCGCCTGGCCCAGCACCATCCCCTGTGCGCCAGAGGCCCGGGCCAGTGCCGCCACCAGATCAATGCGCCGCGCGCCCAAGGCAGGATCGGCACAGAGTTCAAAGGCCAGCGTCTGAAGCGCATCGCCCGCCAGAACGGCGGTGGCCTGATCCCATTTCACATGAACCGTGGGCTGGCCGCGCCGCAGGTCATCGTCATCCATGCAGGGCAGGTCATCATGGACCAGCGAATAGGCATGAAGCGCCTCGACCGCTGCCGCTGCGGGCATCGCGTCGGGTTCATAGATACCGTGCAGCCGGGCGCTTTCCAGAACGAGAAAGGCCCTGAGCCGCTTGCCGCCCTGCACCGCATACCGCATCGCCTGAACCACGGGCACGTCGGGATACCAGCCCAGCGCATCATCAAGCGCGGTCTGAACTTTCGCCTGAACCCGTTTCAGACGATCCTCAAACACTCACATCCCTTCCGCAGGCACGATTCCAGTGGGCGCGCCCGCCGCGTTCAGCGTGATTTTTTCCACCCGCTCCTCGGCGGCTTTCAGCTTGGCTTCGCAATGGGCCTTCAGCGCCGCGCCGCGTTCATAAAGGGCGATCGACTTTTCCAGCTCGACATTGCCGGATTCCAGATCGCGGACGACCTTTTCCAGCTCGGCCATCGCCGCTTCGAACGTCAGGGCTGAAATGTCACTCATTGGCCGCGCTCCATCAAGACCCGCACATGGGCAGCGACCGAGGCCGCCAGTGCCCCCAGATCATAGCCCCCCTCAAGCGCCGATACCACCCGCCCGGCGCAGCAATCGTCCGCCAGATCGCAGATCGCATGGGTCACCCAGGCAAAATCGGCCTCAGTCCAGTTCAGGCCGCCCAGCGGATCGGCGCGATGGGCATCAAAACCGGCGCTGACCAGCACAAGTTCAGGGCGAAAGCCGCGCACCCGGTCAAGCGCCCCCTCCCACAGGGGTCGCATCACCCGGCCGTCAGATCCGGGCGGCAGGGGCAGGTTCACGATCTGCCCAAACGCCCCCGTTTCGCTGGCATATCCCGAGCCCGGATAAAGCGGCATCTGGTGAGACGAGACGAACATCGCCCGCGGCTCGTCCCACAGGCAATCCTGCGTGCCATTGCCATGGTGAACATCGAAATCCAGAACCGCGACCCGCGACAGCCCATGGTGATCAAGCGCATATCTTGCGGCGATGGCGACGGTGGAAAACAGGCAAAAGCCCATGGCGCGATCCCGTTCGGCATGATGACCGGGCGGACGCATGGCTAGAAAGCCATTCTGCGCTTGCCCGCCCAGAACGGCATCCGCCGCCGCCGCCGCCCCGCCGACGGCCCTGAGTGCGGCCTCCCACGAGGCTGGCATCAGGAATGTATCGCCATCAAGTGCCACCCAACCTGCTTCAGGCCGGGCCGCGCGCAAGCGCGCAAGATGCGCGGCGCTGTGGCAGCGCAGCACCTCCTCCTCCAGCGCAAGGGGCGCAAGACGTCGGTCGAGTGCCGCGAACTCTTCTGCCCTCAGAGCGCCATAGATCGCCTCCAGCCGGGCGACCCGCTCGGGGTGGCCATCGGGCGTCTCATGGGCAAGGCCCGCCGGATGGGTCAGAAAGATCGTGCTCATTTCATTCTGGTCCAAATATCCCCGCCGGAGGCTCCCTCAGCCTACCTCCCGCGCGGCGCTTCTACTCCGGCGCAAGCATGTAACCCGATCCCCGCACCGTCTGAAGATAGCGCGGCATCTTCGGGTCAAGCTCGAACTTTCGGCGCAGGCGGGTGATCTGCACATCAACCGCCCGTTCCTGCGTCTGCTCACCACCGCGCGCGAGTTCGTCCACCAGTTGGCTGCGGCTGACGGCGTCGCCCGGCGCTGCGGCCAGAATCCGCATCAGCGCCGCCTCGGTCGCCGTCAGGCGCACCTGTTCGTCGCCCCGCCACATCTCGCCCCGGTCGACGTCATAACGCACCGCGCCAAGCTGCAACACCTTGGGCACCTTGACCGTCACGGGCGTGGGCGTGCGGCGCAAGATCGCGTTGATCCGCAAAAGCAATTCTTTGGGCTCAAAGGGCTTGGCCAGATAGTCATCCGCCCCTGCCTCCAGCCCAGCAATCCGGTCCGAGGTTTCGCCCTTGGCGGTCAGCAGCAGGACCGGCGTCGAAAGCTTGCCCCTGAGATCACGGGTCAGGCTGATACCATCCTCGCCCGGCATCATCACATCCAGAACGATCAGATCGAATTCCAATCCCGACAAAAGCCGCCGCGCATGGATGGCATCACGGGCCGTGGTCACCAGAAAACCGTTCTTGATCAGGAATTTCTGCAAAAGCCCGCGAATGCGTTCGTCATCATCGACGATCAGAAGATGGACCTCGGTTCCCACAGTCATGCCGACCCATCCCTTATTGAGCTGTAGAACCGCCGCAAGTCGGGGTCCATCATCGCTTCCAGCACCTGTCGGAAACCCGCGACCGCAACCGGCCCCGCCGAGCGATAGGCGGCGCGCATCCGGGTTCTTTGCGCCTCGCTCAGTTCCCGCTCCAGCCCCGCGCCCTTTTCCGTCAAGAAAAGATGACGCTCACGCTTGTCGGCCCGGCCCACCCGCGCCTCGACCAGACCATCCTCGATCAGCGTGCGCAAAACCCGGTTCAGCGATTGTTTGGTGACACCCAGCACGGACAGGAGCGTATTGACCGTCAGGCCGGGCTGGCGGTTGATGAAATGGATCGCGCGATGATGGGCGCGGCCATATTCGTAGTTCTCCAAAATCCGGTCGGGATCGGCAGTGAAGGCGCGATAGGCGAAGAACATCGCCTCGATCCCTTTGCGAAGCTGTTCGTCGGTCAGAAAAAGCAGGTTCTCCCCGCCGCTGTCAGACATACCTGCCCCCAACCCTGTTTATCGATACCTCATTTTCACGATATTATGTCAGCCATGTTGACTTTCCAAGAATGAATCGCTAGCGAGAGCCACAAACTGCGCAATATTATGTCCGAAACGGACCTTATCTGCGCAATATTCGGAAAATCAGACGGAGGGCATGATGGCCGGTTCCTATGAAGATCGTGACGGAAAAATCTGGATGGACGGCGCGCTGGTCGACTGGCGCGACGCGAAGGTCCATATCCTGACCCATGCGCTGCACTACGCCTCCTCGGTTTTCGAAGGCGAGCGCTGCTACAACGGCAAGATCTTCAAGAGCCGCGAACATTCGGCGCGCCTGCTGAAGTCGGGCGAACTTCTGGACATGAAGATCCCCTATACGGTCGACCAGATCGAGGCCGCGAAAGAGGCTGTGCTGACGGCAAACGGCTGGACAGATGCCTATGTGCGGGCCATCGCCTGGCGCGGCGCTGGCCCCGACATGGGCGTGGCATCCAAGAACAACCCGGTGCGCCTGGCCGTGGCTGCCTGGGAATGGGGCAACTATTATGGCGACGCCAAGATGAAGGGCGCAAAGCTCGACATCGCCAAATGGCGCCGCCCCGACCCGGCGACCATCCCGTCCGAGGCCAAGGCTGCCGGCCTTTACATGATCTGCACCATGTCCAAGCACGCTGCCGAGGCGAAAGGCTGTTCGGATGCGATGATGTATGATTATCGCGGCTATGTGGCCGAAGCGACCGGCGCGAACATCTTCTTCGTCAAGGACGGTGAAGTGCATACGCCGAAGGCCGACTGCTTCCTGAACGGTCTGACGCGGCAAACCGTGATCCAGATGCTGAAGGACATGCAGGTCAAGGTCCACGAACGCCACATCATGCCCGAAGAACTTGAAAGCTTCGAACAGTGCTGGTTGACCGGCACCGCAGCGGAAGTGACCCCGGTGGGCCAGATCGGTGAGTATAATTTCGTGGTGGGCGACCTGACCAAGCGCGTGGCCAGCGAATATGAAAAGCTGGTGCGCAGCTGACAAATCTCAGGGCGCGCGACCCAAAAGTCGCGCGCCCTTGCGGTTGGTCAGGCGCTGATGCCGCGTTCAATCCTGAGATAATGTTCCATCCGTCCGGCCCCGCTGCGCGCCAGCGGGCGTTTGTGCAGGTTGCGGCTGATCTCATCGCTGCTGTCGTCGCTCCCGGTCTTCTCGATCCGGTAGAAATGTTTCTGGCGGCCCCCGTCGGTTTGGGCGCGGTGGTCTGCAAGATGACGGCTCATTCTGCCCTCCCAGGTTGAATGGATCGCTGGGCGACAGCTTGCGCCCGAATCGCCGATCCCGCCAACTTCTTTTCACCACCAATGCGACAGCGGCGTAAAACGGCCCAGATCAGACGGCGGAAAAGCCGTTATCAACAAAAAGCTGCGCGCCGTTCACGAACTCCGCCTCGTCGGAGGCAAGGTAAAGCGCAGCGCGGGCCACATCTTCCGGCTTGCCCATGCGGCCTTGTGCGGCCCTGATCGCGGCATCCGACACATCGACGCCAAGCGCGCTCAACTCCGCGACTTCGCGCTGACCATGCGGGGTTTCAATGAAGCCGGGGCAGACGGCGTTGCAGCGGATGCCGCGGTCACGGAATTCAACCGCGATGGCGCGGGCGAACATGTGGCAGGCGCCTTTGGTGGCGTCATAGAGTACCTCATTCGCCGTCGCATAGACCGCCGAAATCGAGGAGGTGCAGACGATTGATCCACCGCCTGCGGCCAGCATCTGCGGCAGGACGGCGCGCGTCATCAGATACATGGACTTCACATTCACATCGAAAAGGAAGTCCCAATCCGCCTCTTCGGTTTCAAGGAAGGGTTTGATCACGATGGTCCCGGCGTGATTGAAAAGCACGTTCACCGGGCCAAGGGCTGTGCTGATCGTGGCCACCGCCGCCTCGACCTCGGCCTTTTGCGAGACATCGGCGCGGGCAAAGGCCGCGCGATGCCCGGACGCGGTCAGCTCAGCCGCCAAGGCTGCGCCCGCGTCCTGATTGCGGTCAATGATCCCGACCGCCGCCCCCTCGGCTGCGAAAAGCCGCGCGGCGGCGGCCCCCATGCCGGTCGCCCCGCCCGAGATGATCGCGGTCTTGCCTTTGAGTCTGTCGGCCATTCGGCTCCCCCCAACCTGTCGCGGGGGCCCTGCCCCCGCACCCCCGGGATATTTATGGACAGAAAATGATCAGACCCACCATTTTTGTCTACAAATATCCCCGCCGGAGGCGGAAAGTTCTTGGCTAGGCCAGGCGCAGGACAGCCCATTGGGCAGCTTCGGCTACCGTCGGGTCGGCGTCATTCTGGAGTGCCATGGCTGCGGTCCGCAGCGACGGGTCGCCGGAGTTACCTATGGCATACAGCACGTTGCGCACGAACCGGTCGCGACCGATACGTTTGATCGGGCTGCCGGAAAAGAGCGCCCGAAAGGCGGCGTCATCAAGCGTGGCCAGATCGGCAAGCCGCGGGGGTTCGGCAAAACGGCTGGCATAGCCCGTCTCATGCGCGGCGGCGGCGAACTTGTTCCACGGGCACGCCGCCAGGCAATCATCGCAGCCATAGATGCGGTTGCCGAGGAGAGGGCGCAGGTCCTGATCAATCGGGCCTTTGTGTTCGATGGTCAGGTAGGAAATGCAGCGCCGCGCATCGAGCTGGTAGGGCGCAGGAAAGGCGCCGGTCGGGCAAATGTCGAGGCAGGCCGTGCATGTCCCGCAATGGCTGACCTCTGGCGGGTCAGGTTCGACTACAAGTGTTGTAAAAAGCGCGCCCAGAAAGAACCAGTTGCCCAGATCGCGGGACAGAAGGTTCGTATGTTTGCCCTGCCAGCCAAGGCCTGCTGCCTGGGCGAGGGGTTTCTCCATCACCGGGGCGGTGTCGACGAACACCTTGATTTCGCAGGCTTCCTGATCAATCAACCAGCGCCCCAAACGTTTCAGCCGCCGCTTGACCAGATCGTGATAATCGCGCCCCTGGGCGTAGACCGAGATCACGCCCCGGTCG
>DAORUY010000030.1:0-19539 GCA_035433445.1 Paracoccaceae bacterium | reverse complement strand
TGCACTTCTGCGGCTAGTTCATGCCTTGTGGCAGGGCGCCGGGCAGGGCCTCGGTTTCAAAGTCATTCCCGAAACCGGGCATATAGTGGGCATGGGTGCCGACCGGGGTCGCGGCGCGGACCATTCCCTTCGGCAAAGCGTGATTGGTCATCGGTCGATTCCTTTCGCCAGGAACGTGCGGTGGCTTCTCATATCGTTGCAAATGCAACGATGTCAACTCCTTTCCGAAAATAGCCCGTCAGTGGAAAAAACTTGACAGGTTAAGCAATGTCGGAGACTGTCTTGTTAAAATGAGGACCATTGGTTCAAATAATAAACCAATATCATCAGCTAGGGAGGGCGAAATGACGGACGAAATGAAGGGGGCTGGACCGAACCAATTGCGAAGGAACGCACTTGGCGTTGGGGCTGTGACATTTCTGGTGATCTCGGCCGCCGCGCCGCTGACCGCTGTGGCAGGCGGCGTGCCGATCAGCATGCTCATTGGCAATGGCGCGGGGATCGCCGGGTCTTTCCTGATCGCAACCGCAATCTTGCTGCTGTTCGCGGTCGGCTATTGCGCGATGGCGCGGCATGTGTCGAACGCCGGCGGATTTTACGCGATGATTGCACGGGGTCTTGGCGGGCGCTTGGGTGGCGCCGCAGCGCTCGTCGCGATCCTGAGCTACAATGCCATGCAGATCGGCATCCTTGGCCTTCTTGGCGCGGCATCGTCTGCGACATTCGCAGAGTTTGGCGTGAACCTGCCCTGGTGGGTGTGGTCCTTTATCGCCATCGCGATTGTCGCGGTGCTTGGCTACCGGCAGGTGGACTTGTCCGCCAAGATCCTGATGGTGCTTGTCGTTTTGGAATATGTGATCGTTCTGATTATCGACATCGCAATCTTTTCGACCGGCGGCGACTCGGGTCTTTCGATGGCGCCGTTCAGCTGGAGCCAGATCATGAGCGGGTCGCCCGCGATCGGCATACTGTTCTGCTTCGCGGCCTTCATCGGGTTCGAGGCGACGACGATTTATTCCGAAGAAGCACGCGATCCTGAAACCACGGTGCCGCGCGCCACCTACTATTCGGTCCTGCTGATCGGCATCTTTTACATGCTGACCGCCTGGCTGATGGCAAATGGTGCAGGGGTCGATAAACTGGTCGATACGATTGCCGGGCTGCCGGACCCGACCCTGTTCCTGTTCGAACTTGCCGGGCGCTATGTGGGCGGGCCGGTGCCGACGATCATGGGGTTCCTGTTCGTATCCAGCCTTTTTGCGGCGGTCCTTGCCTTTCATAACGGGGTTGCGCGCTACAAGTACGTGGCGGGACGCGAGGGGATCTTGCCGGATTCGGTCGGTGTGACCCATGATGTGCACAAAAGCCCGCATGTCGGTTCGATAATCCAGACCGTGCTGGCCGTTGTCGTGGTGGGTCTCTTCGCCGTCCTCGGAATGGACCCGGTGCTGCAACTCTTCACCTGGCTCACGCAGCTGGGCACGCTGGACGTTCTGGGACTGATGGCGATCACATCTTTCGCCGTAGTGGCTTACTTCGCCGGCGATGCGATGGGGGAAAGTGCGGCATCCACGAAATTTCTGCCAATCGCGGCGGGGCTGATCATGGCAGGGCTTTTCGTCTACATCTTCGCGAAGTTCGGCGACATAACCGGGGCCGTCGGCTCGATGGGTGTGATTCTGCCTTCGCTGGTGATTGTCGCGGCGGTCATCGGTTTCTTCCTGGCGAATGGATTGGCGGGGCGTGATCCTGACCGGTTCGGCAAGATGGGCCAGAACGTCTGACGCGACGAGGACTGGACCCTCAAGGCGGCCCTCGGGCCGCCTTTTTTCACGATGTTCAATCTGTTGCGGCTGCGATCAGGTCAAATATCTTCTGGCGTTCGTCGTGGATCAGAAGCAGCGCGAGATCACCGGGGCGCAGCTGGTCGATGATTGCCGCCGCCCCTGCAGATGGGCTGTCCGCCATCAGCACCTGGTCCGGCGCCAGGCCCAGCTGGATGCTCGTTTGCCGGATCAGGTCTGGGATCTGGCCGGCGGGGCGACCCCGCAGATATTTCGGATTTTCCGCCGCCACCACCACATCGGGGCGCAATGCGAATGCGCCCGTCGTCAGGGCACGAATGTCGTCATCGGACCTGTCGCCAGCATGTCCCAGAAGGACGAACCGCCGCTTGGCAGGCAGCGCAGCGAGCGCAGAGGTGACGGCCGCAATCGAGTGCGGGTTGTGGGCAAAATCGACGAACAGCCGCGCGCCCTTGATCGAAAATTCGTTGGCGCGACCCGGATTGTCCTTTGCGTCGCTGCGGAAACTGCCCAACACCCGCCGGATCGCTTCATCCGGCAGGTCGAGGGCACGGGCCGCCAGCACGGCGCCCAGCGCGTTTTCGATGTTGTAGCGTGCAGCCCCGCCGAGCGTCAGCGGCACGTCTGTTGCCGTGATCAGCGCCAGATTTTCCCGGCCATCTGACAGCACGAGCCCACCCTCTTCAAGCCAGCCGCAAGGATGACCGGCGGCGCGGGCAGACACGATCTGGGGCGTATCGGGGGAAAGGGAAAACCAGCCTATCCGTTCGGTGACACCTTCGGCGGCAGCAACGACCTGCGCATCGTCCGCATTCAGGATCAAGAGCCCACCGGGCGCCAGCGCCCTGCGCACCGCAAGCTTCACCTGCGCCAGTTCGGGCACGGTCATGATACCATACTGGCCAAGGTGATCGGCAGCGACATTGGTGACGATGGCGGCACGGGCGCGAGTCACCGGCAAACCCCGGCGCAAGATGCCGCCGCGCGCCACCTCAAGCACCGCAAGCTCCAGCCTTGGATCGCGCAGCAACAGCCGTGCGCCCGCTGGTCCGGAATAATCGCCCTTGTCGAGAATTTCATCACCAACCTTGACGAATTCCGTCGAGGACAAACCCGACACCTTGCCTGCGGCCCCGCCCATCGCCGCGATCAGACGGGTGGTCGTCGTCTTGCCGTTCGTCCCTGTGACCAGCGCAAGCGGTACATCATGCAGACGGTCCCAGGGCGCGGGCGCGGGCAGATTGTCCGTGGCCCAGGTCACGGCGCCTGATCCATGGCCCAGCGTCAACTGATCATCGTCCAGAAGCCGGTCGACGCCATGTGATGCGGCATCGGCCACGATCTGGCGTAGTGCCGGGTTGGCTTCAAGCTGCGCCACGGCTTTCAGATCGCGGATCATCTGGTCTCGCGGCATCTGCGGCATGGCCATCAGGTCGGTCGCGGCGAAATACCAGGCCGCTTCGATCAGATAGGCGGCAGTGAAAAGCTGATCCACCGACGCGGGAATGAAGATGCTGCCACCGCCTGTGAAGGGGCGCAAGGTGATCGCCGTGTTCGTCCAGCCGACCCCATCCAGCAGCGCACGCAGGTGCGCCTGCCAGCGGGCCAGCATCCGGACCGGATCGAAGCCAGGGCTGAGCCCATCCCCGACTGCACCGGTTTCGACCCCGAAAAGGTTGGGGCCAAGCAAGCGGCGGCAACTGTCGAGGACAAGCCTACCGTCCTCGGGCACCGGGATGACCAGTGCCTCCTGCAACTTTTGCGAACTCGTCACGGTTTGTCCGATCAATCTGCTTCTTCGCCACCGACCTTGGCCAGTCGGACGCCGCGTTCATCACGGATCAACTGATCACCGCCAGAGAGCAGTTCTTCGAACCCGACAGCAGGCTTTTCCGGTTTCGCGGGCGGCGCGGCCAGGGCTTCGCGTTCAGCCTTCTTGAAGTAGATGATCTGCTTCCAGGACCGCGCCAGTTCGTCGGCGAAGACCACCAGAAGATCACCCTCTCTTGCCGCGGCCAGACCGGCCTCGACCCCTTCAACTTCGCTGGGGCAAAGCGTGATCTGGTTGTCCTTCACACCGGCCTTCATCAGTTCGGCCCGCAGTATCTGCGGCACTTCCATTTCTTCTCGCCCACGACGGTCGTCGTCGGGTTTCAGGAAGTAATGGTCGAAGTGCCCCGCAAGTTCCCTGGCGGAAGCCACAATATCCTCGTCCCGCCGGTCGCCGGGCATCGCGGCCACCACCAGACGGCGGCCCTTCACATCCAGCCGGTCGGCCAGATCGGCCATCGCCGCGATGGCGGCCGGGTTGTGGCCGTAGTCCAGAATGACCTTGAACGGATGTTCGTCGAACACGTTCGTCCGCCCGGGCGCCTGGAAGAAGGATGTATCAAACGTGCGCAGCCCGTGGCGGATATTGTCGAGATCAAGCCCGAAGGAATAGGCCATCGCGGTGGCGAACATCGCGTTTTGCACGTTGTAGAGTGCCTTGCCCTCCAACGTTGCAGGGATCAGGTGCGACCATAGGACCGGAAGATGCAGACCCTTGGCATAGATGGTGATCATGTCACCGTTCATGGCCTTTTCCAGAACCACCGCACGGCCACCGGCGCGGATATGTTCCTTCACCAGCGGATGATCGGAATTCATCGTCACATAACAGATATGGGTCGCGTGACTGAAATCAGCCATACGCAGGCAGTGCAGATCATCGGCGTTCAAGACCACCGTATCGGTCGCAGTTTCCACCACGACCCGCTTCACCACCGCCAGCTCCTCCAGCGTATTGATGCCGCCCATCCCGAGGTGATCCGAAGTGACGTTCAGACAGGCCGCCACATCGCAGCGCTGATAACCAAGGCCCGAGCGCACAAGCCCGCCGCGCGCGGTTTCCATTACGGCAAAATCGACGGATGGATCGCGCAACACCATCTGGGCCGACGCCGGCCCGGTCATGTCGCCTTTCACCGTCAGCTTGCCATCCACATAGACCCCGTCGGTGGAGGTCATACCCACGATCCGGCCCGAGGATTTCATGATATGGGCCATCATCCGGCTGGTCGTCGTCTTGCCGTTCGTGCCGGTGATTGCGGCAATCGGGATGCGAGAGCCGGTTCCCGGCGGGAAGAGCATATCCATCACCTTGCCCGACACATCGCGCGGCTGGCCTTCGGATGGGGCCACATGCATACGGAAGCCCGGCGCCGCGTTCACCTCGACGATCGCGCCGCCGATATCCTTGTAGCTTTTGGTGATGTCAGCGGTCAGGAAATCGACGCCCCCCACGTCAAGGCCCACTGCCTTGATCGTGCGTTCGGCCATGTCCTTGTTGTCGGGATGGCAGACATCGGTCATGTCGATGGCGGTGCCGCCGGTCGACAGGTTCGCGGTCGAGCGCAGATAGAAGACCTCGCCCTTGGGCAGCACGGTTTCCGCGCTGTGGCCTGCATCAGCCAACAGCCGTTCGGCCTGGTTGTCCAGTTCCAGATTGGTCAGCACCTTCTCATGGCCGATCCCGCGCCGCGGATCGCTGTTCACGATGTCGATCAGCTGGGCAATCGTATGTTTGCCATCCCCCACCACATGTCCGGGCACGCGCTTGGCCACGGCGACCAGCTCGCCGTTGACCACCAGCATCCGGTGATCCATGCCGGTCACGAACTGTTCGACCAGAATGCCCCGGCTTTTTGACTGGGTCTTTGCCTCGGCAAAGGCCACCTCGACCTGTTTGTCTTCCATCAGGTTGATCGAAACGCCACGGCCATGGTTTCCGTCAAGCGGCTTGACCACGACCGGGAAACCGATGCGTTTGGCGGCGCGCACTGCCTCGGCCGGCGAATAGACCAGGCGCTGCTGAGGGACCGGCAGACCCAGATCGTTCAGCATGTTGTGGGTGTCTTCCTTGTCGCAGGAAATTTCCACCGCGATATGCTTGGTCTGGCTGGTGATCGTGGCCTGAATGCGCTGCTGGAACTTGCCATGGCCGAACTGGACCAATGAGTTGTTGTTGAGCCGGATCCAGGGAATGTCGCGCTCCTCGGCCGCCTTGACCAGCGAGCCGGTCGAAGGGCCGAATTCACGGCGTTGGGCGGACAGGACGAAACTTTTCAGCTCGGCCGGAAAATCAAACTCTGGGTCATAGTCGTAGTCGGTCAGCTTCTTCACATTCTCGGGCAGAAGATGCATCAAAAGCCGGATCGCAAGCCGACCGGCATCAAGGCCCACGTCGCGCTGGCGATATTCATAGACAAGATTGTATTGCCCCGGCGTGCCGGTGCTCCGTGTCCGCCCGAAGGTCACGTCAGACCCGGCAACGCCCTGAATTTCAAGCGCCACATGTTCAGCCACATGGCCAAGCCAAGTACCTTCACCTTCGCGCAGCCGCCGGATAAGGCCGCCTGCCTCCCGGTAGGAACAGCCATGGTCGCGCAGCCCCGGCAATGCCTCGACCAGAGCTTCGATCCACGCGTCGCCCAGCTTCGCTGAGGGCCAGTCTTCCAGCACACCCAGATCAACCACATGGCGGATGACGGGAAAACCCGCCCAGATATTCGGACCGACGAACACGTTGGTCGAGACAATCTTCATGCGCGGGTCTCCTTCCTGTCAGAACTGATTATTGTTTTGTCTGTGGTCCCGGCGTGTTGGGCAGGGCGCAGAATGCGGCATGTTCGTCCGGCGGATAGGCATGGCGGTCCACCAGATCATAGCGGCAGCCCTCGCCCATCACATCGACCTTGAGACCGAGGAGCGTCAGCGCCTGTCCTGGCCGCGCCTCCCACATCGAGGAATGTTTGAGGCCGGAGGCATCCACCACGGTCACCGTGCCGGAGCCCACCACTTCGAACACTCCGTCGGGGCCGATGAAGGCGGCGGTGTCTTCGTCGATCCCCAGACCGATCAGAAAAGGATTGTAGCTGGACGCGGCCAGAAGGCGGCCCAGCCGGTTCCTCTGGGTGAAATGCTGGTCGATGATCACCGCATTGGTCAGCCCCAGACCCGGCGCAAGGCTGACCGCGCCTTCGACCGGCGCGGAATTGCTGTCGCCGCCCGCGATCATATGCTCCGACATGATCGACGCACCGGCCGAGGTGCCCGCGACGGTGGTCCCTGCGGCATTGCGGCGGCGGATCTTCTGGGCAATCCCGGTGCCGCCCAGGATCGTCGACAGGCGCAGCTGATTGCCGCCGGTCAGGAAAATTCCGGTCGCCTTGTCCAGCATCTCCAGATAGCGAGGATTGTCGCAGTCGGCCCTGCGGGTGATCGGCAGGAAATCCACCTCTGCCGCACCCAGATCGCGGAAGATCCGGTTATAGTCCTGACCTGTGGTTTCCAGCTCGGATGCGGTCGGTATGACCACGATGTCAGCGCCAGCACCACCAGACAGTTCAACAAAGCGGCGGTGGATGTGGCGTTCCTTGACCCGGTCCTCGCCCCCGCCGATCGGAATGATGAAACCTCGGGCCATATTCGCATTCACCTGGGCTGGGCACATATTTTCTGTTCGATCCTGCGATTGTCGCTGCTTCGGCTTTGCACTACCCCCATGTCGTCCGCTGACCCTAGGCCCGGATGACGCCCCCCGTTCATGACAGATTGGCAAAGGCAACCGCAGCCCGCAAGGGGCTTTATTCTAGCACGGCTCTTCGG
This sequence comes from Paracoccaceae bacterium, assembly GCA_035433445.1. Classification (GTDB taxonomy): domain Bacteria; phylum Pseudomonadota; class Alphaproteobacteria; order Rhodobacterales; family Rhodobacteraceae; genus TMP-24. The sequence continues at coordinate 12,085 of DAORUY010000030.1, read as the reverse complement.
AGAATTCTTTTTTCTTTCATCAACTTGCACCTTTCGGCATCGGCAAGTCTCCGGTTTTGTAGGGCTGCCAGTCGGCGATTTCGGGGTAGAATTGGCGCCGCCAGGCCCGGACGCGCGGATTCATGACCCGAAACCAGAGCGGCGGAATCAGCGCCAGCGCCGTCATCGCCGGATAGCCAAATGGCAGCTGCGGCGCCTGGTCGGGTTCGTAGGTTTGCAGCAGCGGAAAGCGGCGGTCCGGTTTGTAGTGGTGATCGGAATGGCGCTGAAGGTTGATCAGGAACCAGTTCGTCGCCTTGTGAGCAGCGTTCCAGCTGTGGTGAGGTTTGACATGCTCATATTTGCCATCGCCCAGATGTTTGCGCGACAGACCATAGTGCTCGATGTAGTCGACAAGCTCGAGCTGCCAGATCGCGACATAGGCTTGCAGGATGAACAGACCCAGCCCAAGCCAACCGCCGATCGCCCAGGCCGCCGCCAGCGCCAGAGCCATCAGCGCACCATAGCGCCAGAAGGGATTGCTGCGGTGAAAGACCCCGCGCCCGGCGCGCGCCAGCATCTGCCGTTCCGCCCGCCAGGCCGAATGTGGCCCTTCGATCAGCACCCGCAGGAAGAAGCCATGGAACCCTTCGTTATAGCGGGCCGAGACCGCATCGCGCGGGGTTCCGACATAGCGGTGATGCACCAGCAGATGTTCGGTGCGGTAGTAGCTGTAAAGCACCGACGCCAGGAGCAGATCGCCCAGCCAGCGTTCCGGGGCGTTCTTCTGATGCATCAGCTCATGCGCATAGACGATGCCGACCGCGCCCGACAGGATGCCGATCCCCGCAAAGAGGCCGACCTTTTCCCACAGGGCCAGCACGTCGGTATGGGTGGCCCACCAGAGCGCGCCGTAGATCACCAAGGCCTGAAGCGGGAACCAGAGGAGCGTGATCAGCCGATACCAGAACAGATCCGTGTCGGGCGTGGTCGTGTCGGGATTGTCCCGGTTCAGGCCCAGCGCGACGTCGAGGAGTGGCAGCAGCACCCAGCCGTAGACCGGCAACAGCAAAAGCGCCCATCCGCCATGGGTCGCAGCGATCCAGACACAGGGCAAAAGCCCGAGCGACAGCCAGAACGGCAGCGCGGCAAGCGGATGGGACATCTGACGTTTCGCGCGCATGCTCGTATCCTCGCAGATGGGGGAAGCTTACGCCCGCCTGCCCTGCGGCTCAACTGCGCGCCAATCGGAGGACGCCACGTCATGGACCTTGCGCATGACAGTTGGCAGATCGTCGGGGCGCACTTCGGCGGGCGGCAGAAAGACCCCGCTTTCAGGGTTCGTGCCGGGTTCGGCCATGGCGACCAGCACGGTCAGGTTCAGGTGAAAATGGGTGAACGTATGGCGCACTTCGGCTTCAAGCCTGCGCCAGTCGGCGACGAAGGGCGGCGACGGTGCCGGTTCCCCGGTCGTCCAGTCCGACCCGGGGAAGCCGAGCATCCCGCCCAGAAGGCCCCGGTCGGGCCGCCGTTCCAGCAAGAGCGCCCCGTCGGGCCGCCTACCGACATAGGCCAGCCCAAACCGGGTCGGCTTGTCGGGTTTTGGGATTTTGCGCGGCAAGGCACTGGCCGTCCCGGCCTTTCGGGCGACGCAAAGCGTGATCAGCGGGCAGATTGCGCAGGCCGGGCTTTTGGGGGTGCAGATCGTGGCACCCAGATCCATCACCGCCTGCGCATAGTCGCCGGGCCGGTCCTGCGGGGTCAGACGGGTCGCAAGCGCCCGCAGTGCGGGGCGCGACAGGGGCAAGGGCGTCTCGATCGCAAAAAGCCGCGAGATCACCCGTTCGACATTGCCATCAACCACGGTTTCCGGCCGGTCGAAGGCAATCGCGGCGATGGCCGCCGCCGTGTAGGGCCCGACACCGGGCAGGGACAAAAGCGTGTCTAACTCGGCCGGAAAGGCACCATCATGCTGCCCGACCACAGCCCGCGCACCCTTCAGAAGGTTGCGGGCACGGGCGTAATAACCAAGCCCCGCCCATTCAGCCATCACATCGGCATCGGGGGCGGCGGCAAGATCGCCCACAGTTGGCCAGCGCGCGAGAAACCGGTTGAAATAGCCGGTGACCGCCGCAACGGTCGTCTGTTGCAGCATCACCTCGGACAGCCAGACGGCGTAGGGATCGGGCCGCACGCCCCGCGCCCGATCGGCCGGCCCCACCCGCCACGGCATCTTGCGCGCCGCGCGGTCATACCACTCCAGAAGCAGCGCCGCGACCTGCGGTTCCTTGCCGTCTTCCCCCGCTTTTGCCATGTCCAAATCCGGCCTGCCTGACTATGATGTCCCTATTCCTTTCACGGACAGGACGGCAATGTCCAACTCTGCTCGACGATCCGACCGGCGCTTACGCGGCTTTGAGGCCGCAGGCGGCCTGTTGCGCGATCAGGTGCGCACGGCGGGCGAAAGCCGGGGATTCGCCCTGTCGCGCCTTCTGACCCATTGGGCCGAGATCGTGGGCGAGGATCTGGCCCGCGCGGCCCAGCCGGTAAAGATCGGCTATGGCAAGGGTGGGCTGGGGGCCACCTTGACGCTTCTGGTGCCGGGGGCTTCGGCGCCCTTGGTGCAAATGCAGTTGCCCACCCTGCGCGAGCGGGTGAATGCCTGCTACGGCTATAATGCCATTTCCCGCATCCACCTGACCCAGACCGCAACCCAGGGCTTTGCCGAAGGTCAAACCCCTTTCCACCCCGCGCCCAAAGCCGTGGCCACGCCCGATCCCGAAATGCAGGAGGCCGCCCAAGCACTTTCGCGTGATGTGAAGGACGAAAATCTCAGGGCACTGCTTGAAGCTCTGGGCGAAAAAGTCTTATCTCGCCCCCGATCTAGGAAAGGCTGATCTCATGTCGAAAAAGCTTCTTCTGTCGTCCTTGGTGGCGATTTCCGCAGTCGGCGGCATCTGGTGGTATGCAGGGCAGTCCGTTACAGACCTCTCGCCCATCGCAAGCCCAGCGACGGCGCAGGAAACGACGGCCACGACCAGCTCTGATATCGCGCTGGTGCCGGACATGATCCTTGGACAGGAAAATGCGCCGGTGACGGTGGTCGAATATGCCTCTTTCACCTGTCCGCATTGCGCCAATTTCCACGAGACGGTCTTCGACGAGTTCAAGAAGAACTACATCGACACCGGCAAGGTGAAGTTCGTCTACCGCGAGGTTTACTTCGACAAGTTCGGCCTTTGGGCGGCGATGGTCGCGCGCTGCGGCGGGCCGGAGAAGTATTTCGGCGTCTCCGACATGCTGTATGACGGTCAGAAAGACTGGCTCGCCAGCGGTGAGGAGGCCGGTATTGCCGATGCCCTGCGCAAGATCGGGGTGACGGCGGGCATGACGACCGATCAGGTCAACGCCTGCCTGAACGACAATGCCAAGGCGCAGGCGATGGTCACCGCCTATCAGACCAACGCGACAACCGATCAGGTGCAGTCCACTCCCACCTTCATCATCAATGGCGAAGCCCATGCGGGCGGGATGAGCTATGCCGATTTTGCCGCCCTTTTGGACGCGAAACTGGCCAACTGATCCATGACACCCCTCAACGGACTGAAAGTCATCGAACTGGCGCGGATTCTGGCTGGCCCCTGGGCCGGTCAGATTCTGGCCGATCTGGGCGCCGACGTGATCAAGGTGGAGGCGCCCGAAGGCGACGACACCCGCCGCTGGGGCCCGCCCTTCATCGAACGGGAGGGGGACCGTTCGGCCGCCTATTTCCATTCCTGCAACCGCGGTAAACGGTCGGTCATCGCCGATTTCCGCACCGAGGAGGGACAGGATTTCGTCCGGCAGCTCGTGGCCGATGCCGACATATTGATCGAGAACTTCAAGGTCGGCGGGCTGAAGAAATACGGGCTGGACTACGAAAGCCTCAAAAAGGTCAATCCGCGCCTGATCTATTGTTCGATCACCGGCTTCGGGCAGGACGGGCCTTATGCCCACCGCGCGGGGTATGACTACATCATTCAGGGCATGGGCGGTCTGATGTCCGTGACTGGCGACCCGGAAGGCCAGCCGCAAAAAGTCGGCGTGGCTGTGTCGGATATTTTCACCGGGGTCTATGCCGCGACCGGCATTCTCGCGGCCCTGCACCAACGGGATCGCACAGGTCAGGGCCAGCAGGTCGATATGGCGCTTCTCGATGTGACCACCGCCATCATGGCCAACCAGTCGATGAACTACCTGACCAGCGGGCGGGCGCCGGGGCGGATCGGCAATGCGCACCAAAACCTCGTGCCCTACGCGGTCTTTGACTGCGCCGATGGCTGGATCATCCTCGCCACCGGAAATGACGGACAATATCAGCGTCTGTGCGGCATTCTGGGCCTGGCGGACCTCGCCACCGCGCCTGCCTATCTGACCAATGCCGACCGGATCGCCAACCGCGTTGAACTGACCCGTCTCATCACCGAAAAGACGAAGGGCTGGGCCAAGGCCGACCTTCTGGCCGCCTGCGAGGCCGAAGGCGTGCCCGCCGGGCCGATCAACAGCCTTGAGGACGTGTTCGCCGACCCGCAGGTCGTCGCGCGCGGCATGAAGCTTGAGCTGGAAGGCATCCCCACGGTCCGTTCGCCCTTCACCTTCTCGGGGGCGGAACTGGCGCTGGAGCGTGCCTCGCCGAAACTGGGGCAGCATGACGCGGACGTTCGGGCGAAACTGAAGGGTTAGGCGCGGGCGTCCCACGGTGGGACGCTTTGCAGATCTAGAAAAATCAATAGGTTGCGGGATCGGATTCAGGGTTTCTTAGGAAATGGGTCCGGGTCACGCCTTCCGGTAGAAGCGGCGACCCTCGCCCGGTCAAATCTGAACCGCCCGCCCCTGCGGCGCTTGGCCGCGTTCGCCACCCAGTTGGGCGCGGCGGATTGGAGGGTCGGGATGGGCGTCTGTTCTGCGTCCCTAAGCCGTCTGGTTTGCATCTGGCCTATCCCGCCCGTCTAGGCGCGACACGAGTGCGCTGATTGCAAAGTATTCGTCTGCCGAACACTCGGCGGCGGCACCATGTGACCAATCGCCCGTGAATTCGCCTAGCTCGAATGGACCAATCGACAGCGGAAAAGCCTCCGTTGCCGTCTCGATCTCAGCCCTGCCCGAAGCGAAGATTTTGATCAGCCCTAACAGCCACCCTTTGGCGTCAAACCAGAGGTATTCAACGACAGATTCTTCTTCGGACCATGGATGGACAATCCGAAAAAAGCGATCACCCGCAATGCTGTGCGATCTAAGGAGTCGCGCCATACCCTGTATCCTTCCCGGCAGGTTAGCGAACCTATCCGGTTCGCCTAAGACATCTGATATTTGAGTGAGGCGCCCCCAGGTTCCAAGCCGTCTGCCTTTCTCAATTTCACCCGTCAGGCCCTAAAGGCCCAGCGCCTTCAGCCGGATACCCACTTCCGACCAGTCGGCGATCGTCAGGCGGACGGGCAGGGCCAGCACTTTGGGGCGGAAGCGGGCGGGCAGGCGCACGGCGTCTTTTTCGGTCGTGACCATTTGCGCGCCCAGATGGTTCGCCTCGACCTCAAGCCGCTGTAACAGGGCCGGGGTGAAGGGTTGATGGTCGTCCAGAGGCTCCGCCCGGACCAGATCGGCGCCAAGGTCGCGCAGGGTCGCGAAGAACTTTTCGGGATGACCTATCCCGGCGAAGGCAAGCGTGCGCAGGCCGGCCCAGTCCATGCCGGTCGGCAAAGGCGCCACCGCTCCGGTCAGGAGAGGGCAGGGCAGCGCGCGCGCCCATTGCGACTGAAAGGCCGCCTGCGCCTCAGGCCCTCCAATGGCGAGAACCAGATCCGCGCGCGCGAGCCCCGTGGCGACCGGTTCGCGCAAGGGACCGGCAGGCAGACAGCGGCCGTTGCCAAACCCGAGGGCGGCATCGACCACGACGATACTCAGGGATTTTCGCACCGAAGGGTTCTGATGACCGTCGTCCAGCAAGATCACTTCCGCCCCGGCCTGAGCCGCCGCGCGACAGCCTGCGGAACGGTCCCTGGCCACCCATGTGGGCGCGAAGGCCGCGATCAAAAGCGGCTCGTCGCCGGTTTGGTCGGCGGTATGGGTGCGCTCATCCACCCTCACCGGGCCGGACAGACTGCCGCCATGACCACGGCTGACGACATGGACCGTGCGGCCCCGCGCTTGGAGATGCTGGACCAGCGCGATCACGGTCGGGGTCTTGCCGGTGCCGCCTGCGTTGATATTGCCGACGCAGATGACCGGCACCCCCGGATCGAACGGCTGCGCCCGGCGCAGGCGGTGCGCAGTCGCGGCGGCATAGAGCCAGCCAAGGGGCGCCAGAAGCCGCGCCTGCCAGCCCGGCCGGTGCGGCGGATTGTTCCAGAACTCAGGCGCGCGCGGCATCGGGGGCCAGCCTTCCTTGAGGCGCTTTCAGGTCCAACGCGGACAGGATCAATTGAACCAGCCGTTCGGCCACATCGGCCCCACCGGAACTGGCCGCCCAGGCATTGTGCGCCAGTCCTGCCGCCTTGTCCGGTGCGATCAGGTCGGCAACCGCCGCGCAAAGATCCTGTGGCCCGGTCAGGCTGCGCACGGCGCGCGCTTCGGCAAGGCGGGCATAGGCGCCCGCGTAACTTCCATGATTGGGGCCGTGCAGGATGGCCGACCCCAATGCCGCCGGTTCAAACGGCGAGCGCCCCGCCGTCTGACCGGACAATGTGCCGCCCATGTAACACACCGGCGCCAGACGATACCAAAGGCCAAGCTCGGTCGGGCCGTCGGTGATCAGCACCTGCACTTCCGGTTCGATTTCATCATCGCGGCTGCGGCAGGCGGCGATCAGACCTTCGTCCACCAGCATTTCGGCCAGGCTCTCCGCGCGGTCTGCCGACGAAGGACAGAGGATAAGGAGCAGCCGGTGGGCATGGCTGAGGGCGTGGATATGCGCGTCGATCACCGCGCGTTCTTCCGCGTGCGGGCAGTCAATCGCCAACCAGACAGGACGGGCGCGCAGCCGTTCGGCGATGTCTTCACGCTCCGCCTCGTTGCAGGGCAGCGGGTCGGCGGTTTCCTCGATCCGTCCGGCAAGCTCCACATTCAGCGACTGGCCGCCCAGCTTGCGCAGTGCCGTCACACTTTCTGCGTCGGTGGCCATGATCCGGCTGAACCGGGCCAGAACCGACCCTGACAGGCCCCGCCGCCAGAAGGAAATATCATCGGCCGAAAGGGCCGTATCGGCCATCATCAGCGGGATGTGGCGGGCATGTGCCTCGGCAATCAGGGCAGCGGGCAGGCTTGCCCCGATGAAAAGCGCCGCAGACGGCTGCCAGTGATCCAGAAAATCACGCACGGCGGGCAGATTTTCCGGCGGAAGCTGGTCGGCGAGGGTGCCGTCAATGGCGGGCGGAACCTCGGCAGTGATCAGGAGTGTCAGGTCCGGCCGCTCAGCCCGGAAAAGCCGCGCGAGCTGACGCAGGCTTTCGATCCGGCTGCCCTGCCCCGCCACAAGCCACACCAGCGGTCCGTCAGGGCGTGCGACGCGCGCAGGGGAACTCTCCGCCGCGCCCCGTTCGGCCAGAAGAAGATAAAGCCCAAGCGCCAGTGAGCGGGCCATCGACCCGGTTTCCTTTTATCCGCCCAGCTCCTCCGTCGGGCCAGAGGCCGACCCTTCATCTCTCAGCCGGTGGATATGGGCGATATAATAGCGCATGTGGGCGTCATCGACGGTGCGCTGCGCCTCGCCCTTCCAGGCGGAAAAGGCGCTGGCATAGTCAGGGAAAATTCCCACGACATGGATCTTGGAGACATCCTTGAAGACATTCTTCAGGGGGGAAACAAGTTCGCCGCCAAAGACAAGGTGCAGTCGCTGGGTCATCATCGGTCCTCGGGTCGGGTTCTGGGTCAATGTAAGTCAGGCGCGGCTGGCCCTCAAGCCGGGTGAGGCGGGCCGCCCCCTTCGGGCCGGAGGCGGTGCAGAAGGCCGTCATGCACGGCTGGCGCCCCGGAAATCAGCCCGTTCAGCCGCGCGCTTTCGCCGTTGAAGCGCGGGGCCAGACCGCGCCGGTCGCTGACACGGGCACCGGCCTGCGTGGCGATCAACGTGCCTGCTGCAACGTCCCATTCCCAGGTCGGGCGCAGGGTCATCATCGCGTCAAACTCACCCTCTGCCACAAGGCACATCCGCCAGGCGAGCGATGAGCGGAACATGCGGCGCACCGGGGGAGGGGCGTTGTCCTTCCACTGTTCGGGCGCCAGGTTGGGGCGGGCAGTCAGAACGGTCGCGCCCTCGATCTCAGCGCGCGATGAGGCGTAGATCGGCGCGCCATTCAGCGTAGAAACAGTGTCTGATGCAGCCGAATAGAGCCGATCTTGCGCCGGAAGGAAGACAACGGCGGAAGTGATGCGCCCGTTTTCGGCGATGGCCAGCGAATGGGCGAAATCGGGGGTTCCGTCGATGAAGGCGCGGGTTCCGTCGATCGGGTCGATGATGAAGACCCGTTCCGCCTGAAGACGGTTCCTTGCGTCCGGCGTTTCTTCGGACAGCCAGCCATAATCGGGGCGCGCCGCGCGAAGTTCGGCCATCAGCATCGCATTGACCGCCAGATCCGCGTCCGTCACCGGACCGGCGCCATCGTCCTTTTCCCAGACCTCATGCGACTTTCGCCAATAGCGCAGCGCGATTTCGCCGGCCTGTCGGGCGGCGTCGGTCAGAAGCCGCAGATCGTCACTGTCCGGCAAGGGTCAGCCCCTCGACCAACAGGCTCGGGACCACCTGGCTCAGATGGGTGCGGGCATCGTTTGCCGGGATGATCCGCAGGAGCATATCGCGGAGGTTGCCCGCGATGGTACATTCATTGACGGCAAAGGAGATCTGGCCGTTTTCGACCCAGAAGCCTGAAACCCCGCGCGAATAGTCGCCCGTCGTCGGGTTGATGGAGGCGCCCAAAAAGCCGGTGACCAAGAGACCCGTGCCCATGTCTGCCAGCAGGTCGGCCCGCGACTGCTTGCCCTGTGTCAGGGCAATGTTGCCGTTTCCGGGCACAGGCGGTCCCGCGGCATTGCGCGAGGCGGAGCCCGTCGACTTCATGCCCAGTCGCCGCGCTGTACCCAGATCGAGCGTCCAACCCATCAGCACACCATCCGAGACGATTTCGCGGCGGCGCGTGGCGAACCCTTCGGCGTCAAACGGGCGCGAGCCTGACAGGCGCGGGCGGAACGGGTCTTCGCTGACCGACAGACCGGGGGGCAGGATGCGGGTACCGAGCGCGTCCCTGAGCCAAGAGGCTCCGCGCACCACGGAGGATCCGTTGACCGCCGACAGAAGATGGCCGATCAGGCTGCCGGAAATCCGTTCGTCAAAGAGAACCGGGAAAGTCCCGGTCACGGGCTTTTGTGCCCCCGCGCGTTCAACCGTGCGGGCGCCGGCAAGACGGCCCACCTCTTCGGGTGAGGGTAAATCCGCCTGAAAACTGCGCGATTCGGCGGCCCAGTCCCGCTCCATCGTCAGGCCATCGCCGGTGATCGCCACGGCTGAGATCGAGCGGGACGTCCGCTCATAGCCGCCCGAAAACCCATTGCTGGCCATGATGTGAATGCGGCGGCGGCCATAGGAGGCGGACGCGCTGTCCACCTGGCTGATGCCCTTGACCGACAAGGCCGCCGCTTCGGCGCGGCGCGCATCGGATTCCAGATCTGCCGCCAGCGCATCAGGCGTGGGGTCGGAAAGTTCGAGCGCCGCCAGATCCCAGTTACGGGCCAGGTCCGACGGATCGGCGAGGCCGATGGAATCATCCGCGGGCGCTTCGCGCGCCATGGCCACGGCGCGCTCGGCCATTTCGCTGATCGTCCGGGCGGAAATGTCGGATGCAGATACGCAGGACTGCCGTTGCCCGACAAGCACCCGCAGACCTATCTCGATACCTTCGGCGCGTTCCGCCTGCTCTAGCCGACCCTGCCGGACATCGACGGATATCGCCGTCCCATCCACCGCCATTGCGTCGGCGGCAGTCGCGCCCGCCTGTTTCGCGGCACGCAGAAGCGTATCCGTCAGCTCTTGCAGTCTGTCACTCATCGTCGGTTTCCTTGCCGGTCCGATCAGCACCTAAGCGTTGGTATCGGTTTTGCCAAGCAAAAGGGCCGCCCGAAAGTGTGGGCGGCCCTTGCGATAGGGTTTCAAATGTTACTGGATGCGCTGACCGTTGGCATAAATGCCGCCGTCTTCCTTGAACTCGATCTTCGAGGTCACGGCGTCTTCCCCGGCGGGAACGGTGAACATGCCCAGCATCATGCGCGCGCCCATGACCTGATCTTCGGGCAGAAGACCCATCGCGACCAGCTTGTCCATCAGCGCATTCGCCCCGGTCAGGTTCAGGTCGATGGCGCCCAGCGGTTTCGGCGGCGTCGCGCTGTTGTCGAACGTCATCGCGCCAGTACCGGTCAGTTCGGCGCCAACCGCCTTCAGCTGAAGCTGGTTGATCTTGGCTTCGCTGACCTCGAAAGGCGCGGGCGGAGTGGCTGCGGCGGGGTCGGACCCTGCGGCCAGTTCCTCGGTTTGTTTGGGATCGAACAGGTCGATCAGCGGCCGGATCGCGCCCGAAAGATCAATAACCAGCGTGGCCGGATCGCGCGGAAGCTGTTCGCCCGGATCCACCATGTTCCAAAGGCCATCCGAGACCTTGAGATCCACGATCTTGAGCAGAAGCTCCGCAGGTTTCGGGGCGTCGGATTTGGAGACCGGCATGGCCAGATTGAAGGCCGTCTGCGCCAGCGCAACCTCGATCGGGAACGGGATGGACGGCGATGTCAGGGTTACGTTGCTATCAGCCGCTTCGCCACCATAGGACAGGCCATCTTTCGACATGCTGAAGTTGAGCTTCCCGGCGCCGCCGGTCGATTCTGCGACAAAATCGCCGTCGGACCCGGTTCCTTCGATCTTGTAGGCCCCATCGGTGTAGAGAAAATCGCCTGCGATGGTCATTCCCGCCTGCATTGCGGCGTTCATGTCTTTGGTCGATGCATCCGTCGGCATGGCCATCGTGCCGGTGCCGCCAACGCCGTTGATCGTGCCCGTCATGTTGAAGGTGCTGCCGCTTTCCGGATCTGCGCCAGCGGCCGCGAACGTGACCGTGTCCGACGTGATTTCGGAATTCAGAATGCGCGTCACACCCTTTTCGGTGTGATACTTGCCCTTGTTGCCGGTTGCCGTGATCTGGATTTTCACCGGGGCGGTCTCGCCTTCGACCTTGGCCTCGTCCATCGACATGCCAAGTTCGGCAGAGGTGAGATCAAAATCCATGCTTTCGGGCGTACCGCTGGCCACGATCTTAAGGTCGCTGTTGGTCAACAACATGGTCACGTCCGAAGGCGTTCCCTCGGCGGGTTTGGAATGAATCACCACCGGAATTTCTTTGGGCAGGGTGATTTCCACCGTGCCGTCGCCCATTTCCTGCAGGCGCACTTCGGAAATCGTGCCTTCGGTGGTTGCTTCGGTGGCTTCAGAGGTGAATTTCACATCGCGGGCCACGAGCGTATCGCCTTCCATGGCCTCGGCACCCACGCTTACCGTCTGGCCAAGCTGGGCATAGTAATCTTTCCAATCCTGCCAGACCTGTTCGGCCGTCACATCGGCGCGCGCGGCATTGGCACAAAGAAGCGCGGCGACGATGGCGCTAACGCTCAGGTGGGTCCGGGTTTTCATAATCTTCCTTTCGGATGCAGCAATCTGACCAGAATCATCCCGCAAGAGGCGGGGGTCAAGGGGGCGTGGCTGGTGGTATTCCACCATCGGCTGGTGTTTAAAGAGGGCCAAACCGGCAAATTTAAGGCGCGCCATGATCGGACTGGAAAAAGAAGGTGGGCTGTGGACCCTGACCCTGCAGCGCGCGGACAAGGCCAATTCCCTGACCGGCGCGATGCTGGAGCGGTTGGTCGAGGTCGCCGAAAGCCTGCCAGGGCAAGGGGTCAAAGCATTGGTTCTGACCGGCGAAGGCAAGGTTTTCTCGGCCGGTGCCGATCTGGCGGAGGCGCGCACGGGGCTGGCCACCAGCCCACTGTGGGAAAGGCTTTCGACCGCTCTGGCCGCCGCGCCCTGCCTGACCATTGCCGC
>DAORUY010000029.1:0-19746 GCA_035433445.1 Paracoccaceae bacterium | reverse complement strand
TGGGCGTGGCCAAGGCGGCGCTGGAAAGCTCGGTCCGCTATCTGGCCAATGACCTTGGGCCGCAGAAGATCCGGGTCAATGCTGTGTCGCCCGGCCCGATGAAGACGCTGGCGGGCGCGGCGATCGGAGGCGCGCGCGCCACCTACCGCCATACCGAGGCGAACGCGCCCCTGCGGTCGAACGCCACGCTTGAAGCGGTGGGCGGCACGGCGGTTTACCTCTGTTCAGATTATGGCGCCTTTACCACCGGCGAGATCGTGCGGGTGGATGGCGGCTATCACGTGCTGGGCATGCCGCAGCAGGAAAATATGGGCGGCTGAAGGGGCGCGGCCCCCGTCCCGGATGTGATCCGGGACCTCCCCCGGGATATATGGGCCAGAATGAAGGGGTCGGCGATGGGTATGTCCTTCTTTCAGGCAGCGGACGGGGCGCGTCTGGCCTTTGTCGACGAGGGCACAGGACTGCCGGTGATCGCGCTGGCGGGGCTGACGCGGGCACACACGGATTTCGATTTCGTCGCGCCCTATCTGCGGGGCGTGCGGCTGATCCGGCCCGACTACCGGGGGCGGGGTGGGTCGGACTGGACGGGTGCGCCAACCTATACGGTGCCGCAGGAAGCAGCCGATGTGCTGGCGCTGATGGATCATCTGCGGCTGGAGCGGGCGGCGATCCTTGGTACGTCGCGTGGCGGGCTGATTGCGATGGCCTTGGCAGCGATGGCGCCGGGGCGGTTGGCGGGTATATGTTTCAACGACATTGGCCCCGTGATCGAACGGACGGGGCTGGAGAAGATCTTCGAGTATGTGGGTCGCAATCCAGCGGCGAAAACGCTGGAGGCGCTGGTGGAAAAGCTGCCGCGCAGCATGGCGGGGTTCGCCCATGTGCCAAGGGACCGCTGGCATGCCTTTGCCGAGCGGCTTTACGAGGAAGGGCCGCGGGGCTTGACCATCCGCTATGATCCGGCGCTGCGCGACAGTTTCCTTGCGGCCTTTCAGGGGCCACCGGTGGACCTTTGGCCCTTCTTCGACGCCGGCGCGCGATTGCCGCTTGCGCTGATCCGGGGGGCGAATTCGGACCTTCTGTCGCCCGCGACAGTGGCCGAGATGCGCCGGCGCCGGCCCGACATGCATTTCGCAGATGTGCCCGACCGGGCGCATGTGCCCTTCCTCGATGAGCCAGAGGCGCTGGATGTCCTGAGGGCATGGATAGGGGATCTGGAGCGCGGCGCAGCGGCATGACACATGTCTTTCTGCCCGATCTGCGGCTGAATTATCAGGAAAGCGGCGATCCGAACGGACGGCCCGTCGTCTTCAGCCATGCGCTTGGGCTCGATCTGTCGATGTGGACGCGGGTTCTGGCCCTGCTGCCGCAATCCCTGCGGCTGGTCTGTTACGATCACCGCGGGCACGGCGGGTCGGACGTGCCCGATGGACCCTATGCGATGGGCGCGCTGGTGCGGGACGCAGAGCGGCTTCTGGATCATCTGGGCGTCAGGGATGCGACCTTCGTCGGCCTGTCGATGGGCGGGCTGGTGGCGCAGGGGCTGGCGGTCAAACGGCCCGATCAGGTGAGGGCGCTGGTTCTGTCGAACACCGCCGCCAAGATCGGCACGGCGGACGGCTGGCAAAGGCGCCGCGATGCTGTGCGCGCTGGCGGGATGGTGGCCATCGCGGACGAGGTGATTGCCCGCTGGTTCGGCAGCCGCCAGCGCGATACGGCGCTGCTTGCAGAGTGGCGGAGCAGGCTGATCGCCACGTCACCGGAAGGATATGTCGGGTGCTGCGCGGCGCTGGCGGGGGCAGATTTCATCACGCCCACATCGGGCCTGACCTGCCCGGCGCTGGTGATCGCCGGATCGGAGGATGGCTCGACCCCGCCCGATCTGGTGCGCGAACTGGCCGATCTGATCCCCGGTGCGGATTTCCGGCTGATCCGGGGGACGGGCCATCTGCCTCCCGTCGATCGGCCCGACGCATTTGCAGATGCTCTGGCCGACTTTCTGATACAACTGCCGGGCAGGGCTGCCGCCGGGCGTTGACCTGGCCCGCTCTGTTTGCGCCATCTTTGGTCGCAGACAAGCGGTCACCCCATGGCCGCCCCCGGCAGGTTGTCCACGAGGGCAAAGATTGGGATCGCGCGATGAAACTGAAGGATCTTGAGATTTTCACCGTCGCGCCGCCGGCGCCGGGTTGGGGCGGGCGCTATTGGACCATCGTCAAGCTGACCACCGATGATGGGATCGTCGGCTATGGGGAATGTTATGCCTCGACCGTGGGGCCGAAGGCGCAAAATGCGGTGATCGAGGATGTGTTCTTGCGCCATATGCAGGGAACCTCGCCCGAAGAGATCGAGATGATGTATCGCCGCGTCTATTCGGCGGGCTTCACTCAGCGCCCCGACCCGACCGTAATGGGCGCCTTTTCGGGGCTGGAGATCGCCTGCTGGGACATCATAGGCAAGGCACGAAACCGCCCGGTCTGGGCGATGCTGGGCGGCAAGATCAACGAACGGCTGCGGTCCTATACCTACCTCTACCCGGCACCGGGCAAGGAGTCAGGGGAGTTCTGGGTCAGCCCCGATATGGCGGCAGAGGCCGCATTGCGGTTTGTCGACATGGGGTTCACGGCGGTGAAGTTCGACCCTGCGGGGCCTTATACGATCCGTGGCGGGCATGATCCGTCCGGGTCGGACATCAGCCGTTCGGCCGCCTTCTGCAAGGCGATCCGCGATGCGGTGGGCGACCGGGCGGACCTTCTGTTCGGGACGCACGGGCAGTTCAACATCGCGGGCGCGGTCCGGCTGGCGCAGGCGATCGAACCCTATGGCCCCCTGTGGTACGAAGAACCAATCCCGCCGGACAATCTGCTGGATTTCGTCGAAGTACAGAAGGCAGTCCGCATTCCGGTGGCGACAGGCGAGAGGTTCTGCACCAAGTCCGAATTTGCCACCGTCTTGCGCACCGGTGGGGCACGCATCTTGCAACCGGCGCTTGGCCGGGTGGGTGGCATCTGGGAAGCCAAGAAGATCGCCGCGATTGCCGAAGTCTTTACCGCCCAGATGGCCCCGCATCTTTATGCCGGTCCGGTGGAGTGGGCGGCGAACGTTCAGCTTGGCGCCTCCATCCCCAACCTTCTGATGGTGGAAACCATCGAAACCGGCGGGGCCTTCCATCTGGCGCTGATCAAACAGTCGATCCGCTGGGAAGACGGTTATGTGATCGTGCCGGACGGGCCCGGCCTCGGGATTGAGTTTGACGAGGATCTGGCGCGCGCTCATCCCTATACCGGCACGGGCCTGCATCTGCAGATGCAGGAGGCGCCTTGCGACTACCGGCGCCCGAACTGGTTTGAAGGTGGCGCACCAACCACGAAGAGGCCGGGAACCTGATCGCGCGGGTTTACAGGTTCGGGCAAGCTGCTAAAGCTCGGGCATGAGCGGCCAGACCCAAAGCCTGATAGACGAGATTTTCCAGCGGATCGATCTTGGCCGGCTGAACCCCGGCGGCACGATCGACGAGCAGGAACTTGTCGATACGTTCGGCGTTTCGCGTACTCCGGTGCGCGAGGCGCTGCTGCAGCTGGAGGCCATCGGCCTGATCCGCCGCCTGCCTCGCAAGGGCGCGACCCTTTTCCGCCCGTCTCTGGAAGAGTTTCTGGCAATTCTCGAGATACATTCGAAGCTTGAAGGGCAGGCAGCAGGCCTTGCCGCGCGGCGGCTTTCAGCGGCAGGTGCCCGCGATCTGGAGTCGGCCGTGCGCGCCTGCGAAGCCCATGCGCGGGAAAAGGGTGACGGCGACCCCGACGGCTATTATCAGCTGAACATGCGTTTTCACGAAACGGTGGCGGTGGCGGCGTGCAACAGCTTTCTGACCGAGCTGGTCAAGACCAACGCGCGGAAGCTTCTGGCTTACTACCGCGCGCGCTACAAGTTCGCGGGCGCGATTGCAGTTTCGGCCGCTGAACATCGTCAGATTGCCAGTCTGATCACCGACCGCAATTCCGTGGGGGCGGAATCGCTGATGGCACGCCATGTGCAGTTCGATCAGGTGACTGCAATGGATTTGTTGGCCGCGCTGGCCTGAAGGCGCGGCTGGATCGCATCAGGCCCGTGCTGCGCGTTCGAAGAAGTTCGCAATCCGTTCGGCGGCGCGGGCGCCGTCGGCCTGATATCGGGCAAGATCCGCGCGCGCCTGTTCAATCACGGCTGCGGGCATATCGTCCGCGTACTCCTCGACCAGCGCGGAAATGAAGTCGTGGCTCATTTCAGGATGGTATTGGGTGGTCAGGATATGGTCGCCTACCGCGAAGCCGCCGATCGGGCACTCCACGTTACCGCCGGTCGATCGCGCGGTGGCGGGCAGGGTCAGAACCTGCTGAATATGCGCAGCATAAAGACGGATGGGCCGGCCTTCCATCTCGGTCTCCACCAAGCCGAAGACCCAACCGCCGGGATTCCACCCAACTGTTCCACCCAGCGCCTCGGCTATGGCCTGATGGCCGAAGCAGGCCCCGAACAGCGGCTTGCGGTTGGCCTCAAGCCGCCGGATGAAGTCCTTCAGATCGGTGATCCAGTCTTCGTTGTCGTGGACCGAGGCGGGACTTCCGGTGATCAACCAGCCATCGAAGCCCGAATCATCGGTCGGGAAGTGACCGTCTTTCACGGCAAAGACGCTGACTTTCCAGTCGGGCCGAACCGACTGGATCATCGTGGTGAACTTCTCGCCATCCTTCGGATGGGATTGCGAAAAGTCGCTTTCATCCGTGTTGGTCATCAGCACCGCGATATGCATGGTTATCCCGATTTACATATTTAATTGCCATGTTAATATATTTTTGTTCAAACGTGCTGGCAAGGGAGAGCACATGACCATTTGGATCCCAGCCGATGATGGCTACGCCGATCTTGGCAGTCATGACGCTTTTCTGGCCGGTCCGCCGCACAACACCTTTGCGCGGTTGCGCAGGGAAGATCCGATGCATTGGACGGACTGGTCGGGCGGTGAGGGCTTCTGGTCTGTCACCCGTCACGCCGATATCCTGGAACTCAATCGCCAGGCGGAGCTTCTGTCGTCGGCCCGCGGCATCAGGATGGAAGACCAGACCTACGAAGAGTATCTGGCCCGGCGGACGTTTCAGGAAACCGATGCGCCAGAGCATATGGAGACCCGGCTGAAGGTCGCCAAGGCTTTCTCCAAGCCGGTTATCGCGCAGTTCGAGGCGGTAATCCGCGATCTGTGCGGGCCTATCCTTGACGCGGCGCTTGAACAGGGCACGTTCGACGCCACCAAGGAAATCGCGCGACAACTGCCCATGCGCATGCTTGGCCGTATCGTCGGCCTGCCGGAAGAAGACCTTCCCTGGCTGGTGGAAAAGGGTGACGCGCTGATCGCCAACACCGACCCGGATTTCACCACACATGTCCTCGACAAGATGACGACGGACGAGTTTCGCATGATGCCCTTCAACTCGCCAGCGGGGGCGGAGTTGTTCGTCTATGCGAAAGAGATGATGCGCAAGAAAGCCGAAGCCGGTGACACGTCCGGAGTGCTGAACCTGATCTTGCAGCCGGGTCCTGACGGGTCCGTCATGCCCGAACATGAATTCCGCAATTTCTTCTGCCTTCTTGTCGCTGCCGGGAATGACACCACGCGCTATTCGATTGCTGCGGGCATTCAGGCCCTGTGCCATCAGCCCGAACTTCTGGCCCAGCTGCAATCGGGCGCGGTGTGGGACACGATGCCCGACGAGGTCATTCGCTGGGCCACGCCCGCACTGTACTTCCGCCGCACGGCGGCGCGGGATTTCGAGTTTCACGGGCGTCAGGTGAAGGCCGGTCAAAAGGTCCTTTACTGGTTCGCCTCCGGCAACCGCGATGAAGCGGCCTTTGACGAACCATTCCGCGTCAATTTTGGGCGCAACCCAAACCGCCATGTCAGCTTCGGGCAAGGTGGCCCCCATGTTTGTCTTGGCATGTGGCTGGCGCGGTTGGAGGTGCGGGTCCTGTTCGAAGAGCTTGCCAAACGCATAGCCAAGATCGAGCCTGCCGGCGAACAGAAGTTCCTCAGATCGAATTTCGTCGGCGGCATAAAACATCTGCCGGTTCGCGTAACAATGCAGTGACGGCAAGCAAGCCGTCCAAGGGGAGGGAGACCCGATATGACCGAACGCCTCAGGGCGATGTTCTGCGATCATCTTTCGATCATGCGCGGAAAATATCTGCCTGCCTCAAAGATGCGCGATGATGAAAGCCGCGTCTCGCAGGCGCTCTTCTCGGTCCATTATGACAAGGACCTGCTGATCGACGCACCGCATTCAAGATGTCGCGACGGCATTCCGGACATGGTTTTCCGCTGGAAAGGCGACGAGATCCGCGAAGGTTGGGAGCCGGGCACGAAGGTGGTGCTCGGTGATCTTTACGGCGCAGACGGCAGCCAACTTCCGCTTTGCCCGCGCGGCGCGCTGAAGCGGGCGCAGGCGGGTTGGGCCAAACACGGGCTGACCGCGAAGGTCGGCCTGGAACTGGAGGCCTATGCCTTCGTGCGCAACGAAGATGGCCAGATCGTGCCCTACGACACCCCTGGCGGAGTGGTCTATGGCACTGGCAACTTCACCGATCCCGCGGGGTTCACCGATGCGATCTGGGATGCGGCCCAGGATGCAGGGTTCCGGCTGGAATTGATCACGGCCGAATATGACACGCCGCAGTATGAATTCACGCTGACCTATGACGAGGCGGTGCAAGCGGTGGACGAGATGGTGCTTTTCCGCCAGATGGCGCGGGAAGTCGCCTGGGACCATGGGATCCTTCTGACCTTCCTGCCGAAGCCCATCTTGAGCAAAGGTGGCAGCGGCCTGCATGTGAACCTGTCCTTCGCCGACCGCGAGGGGAAGAATGCGCTGGCCAATGGCGATCGGGGCGGACCGGAGTTTTTAAACGACCTTGGGCGGGGCTGCATCGCCGGTTGGATGAAGCACCACAAGGGCATTGCCGGGCTGGTTGCGCCTACCCCGCTGTCCTATGCGCGTCTGCAACCGGCATCCATGTCGGGCTACTGGTGCAACTGGGGTGGCGACCATCGCGGCGTGACGGTCCGGATCTCGGCCGAAGGTGGGGCAAAGACGCGGCTTGAACACCGGATGCCGGATGCTTCCGCCAACCCCTACACCGCGGTCGCGACGATCTTGCAGGCAGCGCGCCTGGGGTATGAAGGCGAGTATCCGCTTCCAGCGCCCGAGGCCGGCGACTGTTTCGAGCGGATCGATGCCGGACACGGCGTAGCCGGATCTCTGGCCGAGGCGATGCAGGATCTGGAAGCGGATACGCCCCTGATGACGGCCGTCGGGCAGGAGCTGTGCGAGAACCACATTTTCATGAAGCGCGCCGAGGTGGACAAGACCTCTGCCCTCGCAGGCGATGCGCTTCGGGATTTCTACATCTGGTATGTGTGAGGCAGAATGAAAGTCACCTGGAAACTCGCCGACGGGCGCGAGATCGTGGCAGAGGTCAAGGACGGTCTGAACCTGATGGAAGCGGCGGTCGCCAACAACGTGCCCCATGTCATCGGCGAATGCGGCGGCTCGCTGTCCTGCGCGACCTGCCATGTCTATGTCGATCCAGCCTGGACCGACCGGGTGGGTCAGCCCGAGCGGTTCGAGGACGGAATGCTCGACGTAGCCGAGGCCGAGCGGCGCGACACCTCGCGCCTCTCTTGCCAGATCAAGGCCAGCGCCGCCCTCGACGGGTTGGTACTGCATGTGCCCGAACCCTGAGGGTCAGGCCGGCTGCTTCGCCTTCATCAGCGCGGCATCCGCATCAAGCACCTTCAGCCGTGCAGGGCGGGCCTTGCAGCGCTCCACCCAGTCGCGGATCAGCGGGTCGTCAGGCGTTGCATCCTCGAACCAGGCATAGGGCGAATGGACCAGAAGATCGGCCGCGCTGTAACCATCGCCCAAAAGCCAGGGACCCTTTTGCAATGCCGTCCGGATACGGGCCGCAGCCTCACGCGGGCCGCGGAAAGTGGAGCTCAGATAGGGGTGCGACAGGCCCGCATAGGCATGAATAAGAGCCGGCTCCAGAACACCCTGGTACCAGACAAGCCAGGTAGCGAAATCACCCCATTCGGGCGTACCCACTGCCGGCGCCATCCCGGAACCGGGGAACAGGCTGGTCAGATGCAGGATGATCGCGCCACGTTCGGTGATGATATGGCCATCATGATCCAGCGCCGGCGCCTTGGCTTCCGGGTGCGGGTTGGCCGGATCGGCGGCGCCGGTGCCATCGGCGCGCGGGATATCGACGATACGAACCGTCACCTTATCGGTGATGCCCATTTCTTCCAGCAGCGTGACAATGGCGGACGAACGGGACATGGGGGCGTGATAGAGCGTGATCATGGTTGTCTCCTTGTTTTGTCGATCAATCGCTTTATGCTCCGCATCTCCTGTCAGTTTCCGTCAGTATGCCATGGCCCGCACCGACCGTCTTTTCCGCCTTCTCACCGCATTCCGCCTGCTGCCGCAGCCGGTCACGGCCGCGCGGCTGGCGGAGGAGACAGGCGTCTCGGAACGCACGCTTTACCGCGATATCGAGACGCTGCGGGCTGGTGGGGCGCTGATCGACGGGGCGGCGGGCCTGGGCTATACACTGACCGAGGACCCGGCCCTGCCGCCACAGATGTTCACAAGGCTGGAAGTGGAAGCGCTTACACTTGGCCTTGCCGAGGTGCGCCAGATGGGCGACCCGGCGCTTGCCCGCGCGGCAGAGGTGGCGATGGCCAAGATCACCGCAACCCTGCCCGAACGGGTGCAGCGCCAGGCGATCCATGCGGTCAGCCGCAGCTATCGTTTCGCGCGGCGCGCGCCTGCGCCCGCCCATATCGACCTTTTGCGCCAGGCCAGCTGGGAAGAGTGCGCCGTCGATCTGACCTATGAGGATCAGAACGGCGGCGTCACCCAACGCCGCATCTGGCCGCTGGCGATTGTCTGGTTTGACCACGCCTTGATGTGTCTGGCCTTCTGCACGATGCGGCAGGATTTCCGCCGCTTTCACCTTGAGCGGATGAGTGGCGTCGCGCTGACCAATATGTCTTTTCGCCCGCGCCGCGTGTCGCTTCTGCGGGACTACATTGCCAAAGTCAGGGCGCCGCGGATCTGATTGTCGTCCGGGCTTTACCCGGCCGACCGGGCGAGAGGTCGCGCCTTGGTGCGGGGACGCCTTTATCTCCGGCTGTCAGAGTGTGGCAAAGCCGGCATCGAGGGCGCCCAGGATCGTGGCCACATCCGCCGACGTCAGGACCAGCGGTGGCGACAGGATCAGGTTCGGGCCTGACACACGCACCATCGCGCCCGCCTGATAGGCGGCGGCCTGCACACGGGCAGGAACGGTCTTGTCCGCCGGTTTCTTCGTTGACCGATCCGCCACCAGTTCCAGCGCGCACATCAGCCCATGGCCGCCGCGGACATCACCGATCACCTCATATCTGCTCTGAAGCGCCAAAAGACCCTGATGGAGTTCGGCGCCGCGCGCCGCAGCATTGTCCTTGACGTTCAGCCGTTCGGTTTCGGCCAGGCAGGCCAGCGCCGCAGCCGCGCCGACCGGATGACCCGAATAGGTGTAGCCATGGCCGATAGCGGCCTTGCCGCTGTCGTCGGCTTCGAACACGGCGGCCACGCTTTCGCCGATCATCACCGCGCCAAAGGGGAAATAGGCATTGGTGATGGCTTTCGCCGTGCAGGTGAAGTCGGGCTTCACGCCCCACAGGCGGCTGCCAGTCCAGGCGCCGGTACGGCCGAAGGCGGTGATCACCTCGTCCGCGATCAGCAAGATGCCATTCTTGCGGCAGATCGCCTCCACCCCCGGCATGAACGAGGCATGCGGCGGAATGACCCCGCCCGCACCCAGAATCGGCTCCATGATGAAGGCCGCGATGGTGCCCGCGCCCTGAAAGGCGATCTCGTCCTCAAGCGCCTGAAGGCAAAGCTGGGCAAGCTTGGCCGGATCGCTTTCGTTGAAAGGGTTGCGGTAGGTATAGGGCGCGGGAATGTGGAAGCAGCCAGGCAGCAGCGGTTCATAAGCGGTGCGGAAGTTCGCGTTGCCATTGACCGATGCGCCGCCGAAATGCGTGCCGTGATAACCTTTCTTCAGGCTCAGGTACTTTGTTCGCCCGGCTTCGCCCCGGATCTTGTGATACTGCCGGGCAAGCCGCAGTGCGGTTTCCACACTGTCCGACCCACCAGAGGTAAAGAAGGCGCGCGTCAGCCCGTCAGGCTCAAAAAACCGGCGCAGTTCTTCGGCCAGCTCGATCACGCAATCGTTCGATGTACCGCGGAACGTCGAATAATAGGGCAGGCGGTCAAGCTGCGCACGGATCGCATCTTTCACCGGCTGGCAGGAATAGCCCAGATTCACGTTCCACAGGCCGCCGACCGCATCGACAACCTCATGTCCGTCGATGTCGCGGATGCGCACGCCCTCGCCGCCCGTAATGATGACGGGGGGGTTTTTGAGACTGTCCGACGGTGCCGTCATCGGATGCCACATGCTGCGGGCGTTGTGCGCCTTCAGAAAATTTTCGTCCTTCATGCCGGTTCCTTTGCCTTCAGGCGGGTGCTTGCCATTTCTGTGCGAGTTCGGGCGGCACAGCGCCACCCAGAAGCCGTGTCGTTTCGGCTGCCGCTTCGGTCAGAGCGCGCCGGACTTTGAGTGTGAGATCAGCGCTCATCCGTGCCGCTGGGGCGGCAACGGCCAGAGCCCCGGACACCTGACCGAACGCATCGAACAGCGGCACAGCGAGCGAATCGACATCCGGTTCAAACCCGCCGGCGCTTTCGGCAACCCCCGTCGCGCGAATCTGGTCGAGCGCCCGGTGGATGGAGGCAGCGTCGGTCATCGTCTTTTCCGTCACCGCCGCCAGGGGTCCGGACAGAATCGCCTGGATCGTTTCAGATGGCAGATGTGCCAATACTGCAAGACCCGAGGAGGTCGCATGAAGGGGCAGAATATCCGCGTCCTCCATCATCACCTTCATAGCATGGGCCGGCGAGTAGGCGTAGGACACCGTCCTCAGTTCACCGGCGACGATCTGCGACAGATGCGCGGTTTCGCCCGTGTTGCGGGCAAGCGTCTGCAAAAGCGGCAAGGTCGCATCGCGGGTGGGCACAGCAGCCTCACGCAGGGCGGCCAGACGCAGGAGCGCAGGTCCAAGCCGGTATTCGCGGCCTGATCCGATCTGCTCCACCAGACCATAGGACTGAAGCTCACTCATCAGCCGATAGCAGGTTGCCTTGTTCACTCGGGCCTGACGCGACAAGTCAGAAAGGCCGATCAGCGGTTGTGCACGGCTGAAAAGATCCAGAAGATCGAGTGCTTTCGAAACGGTTCCCACCCTCTGACCTCCCGATCAGGTCTCTTCTGCTTCGTATTGCAGTTGACAGGAAGCCTTTCGGCCTGTCAATCTGTTTTAGAACCAACGGTTCAAATAAAGAACCAATTGAGAATGCATCATGCCGCCAAGCCAAACCGAGATCCATCGTCTTGCCGCACTGCCCGTCCGCCCCGGTCAACTTCTGATCGATGGGCAGTGGCAAGACGGCGAAAATGGCGAGACGGAGGTTTTGTCGCCGATCGACGGAAAAGCCCTCACGACGCTCGCCTCGGCCAGTGCAGCGGATGTTGATCGGGCCGTCGCGTCGGCTCGGGCCGCGTTCGAGGATGGGCGTTGGTCACGGTTGGCGCCGGCAGCCCGCAAGGCGGTACTGCACCGCCTCGCCGATCTGATCGAAAAGCACGCGGGCGAACTCGCGGTGCTGGGCGTGCGCGACAACGGAACCGAAATCGGCATGGCCCTGAAGGCCGAGCCGGGCAGTGCCGCAAACACCTTCCGCTACTACGCCGAAGCCATCGACAAGACCTTTGGCGAGATTGCCCCCACCGCAGACACTGTTCTGGCGTTGGTGCATCGGGAACCCGTGGGCGTTGTTGCGGCCATCGTGCCTTGGAACTTCCCCTTGATGATCGGGTCATGGAAAATTGCGCCAGCCCTGGCCGCAGGCAATTCCGTGGTCCTGAAACCGGCTGAAACGGCCTCGCTTTCGCTCCTCAAGCTGGCTGAACTGGCGCTGGAGGCCGGGCTTCCGCCGGGGGTTTTCAACGTCGTCACCGGCCCCGGCCGCGTGACGGGCGAGGCGCTGAGCCTGTCGATGGATGTCGATGTCCTGGTCTTCACCGGGTCGGGGGCGACGGGGCGGCGGCTTCTGGAGTATTCCGCAAGGTCGAACCTGAAACGGCTCTATCTGGAACTGGGGGGGAAAAGCCCCAATATTGTCTTTGCCGATGCGCCCGATCTTGGCGTGGCAGCAAAGGCCGCGGCGCATGCGATCTTCCGCAATGCCGGACAGGTCTGCGTGGCCGGATCGCGGTTGCTGGTCGAAGCGTCGGTGCATGATGATTTCGTTGCCGCTCTTTGCACCGCGACAAAGGCAATGAAGGTCGGCAACCCGCTCGACCTGACCACCCACATCGGCGCGGTGAATTCGTTGACCCAGCTTGGGGGCAACGTTGGATTTGTCGCCGATGCCGAACGTGAGGGCGGCCAGATCGTGACAGGCGGCAAGCGGACATTGGAAGAGACTGGTGGGTACTACATGGAGCCGACGGTGGTGACAGGCGTGCAACCCAGCCACCGGCTGTTCCGCGAAGAAGTCTTCGGTCCGGTTCTGGCCGTGACCCGCTTCACCGACGAGGCCGACGCCCTGAGGCTTGCCAACGCGACCGACTATGGGCTGGCATCCGGCGTCTGGACCACAAACCTGTCACGCGCCCATCGGATGATCCGTGGCATCCGCGCCGGAATCGTCCATGTGAACACCTATGGCGGCTCTGACGTGACCGTACCCCTGGGCGGCGTCAAACAATCCGGCAATGGACATGACAAGTCGCTGCACGCGCTCGACAAATACACCGATCTGAAATCCGCCTGGATTCAGCTTTGACCATCGTACGTCATTCGGGGCGGTGGGCTTTGCCCAGGAAATGGCTCGCATTTTTTCGGTAGGCACTTTGGGGGGGACATGGGAAACCGCATTCTGGTCGTAGGTACATACGACACGAAAGACGACGAACTGAACTATATCGCGGGGGTGATCCGCGCCGAAGGCGGCGTGGTCCTGACGATGGACGTATCGATCCTGGGCGATCCGTCACATCCGACCGATTGGTCGAAGCATGACGTCGCTGATGCCGCAGGGTCGTCGATTGCCGACGCCATCGCGGCAGAAGATGAAAATTTCGCCATGCAGATCATGGCGCGCGGCGCATCCGCACTCGCCCGCGCGCTACATGCCGAGGGCCGGTTCGATGGGGTTTTGCTGCTCGGCGGCTCAATGGGCACCGATCTCGCGCTCGACGTCTGCGCCGCACTGCCGCTTGGTGTGCCGAAATATATCGTCTCCACCATAAGCTTTTCGCCCTTGATCCCACCCGGCAGGCTAGCCGCCGATGTCCAGATGATCCTCTGGGCGGGCGGGCTATATGGGCTGAACTCGATTTGCCGGGCCTCGCTCAGTCAGGCGGCGGGCGCGGTCCTCGGTGCGGCGCGTGCCGTGGAATCCCCCGTCCGCAAGACGCCGATCGTCGGGATGACTTCCTTTGGCAAGACGGTGCTGCGCTATATGGTGGCGCTGAAACCCGAGCTTGAGAAGCGCGGGTTCGAAGTGGCGGTCTTCCACGCCACAGGCATGGGCGGACGCGCGTTCGAAGGTTTGGCGGGTGACGGCGAATTTGCCTGTGTGATGGATTTTGCCCCGCAGGAGGTGGCAAACCACCATTTCGGATCGGCGATCAGCGCAGGGCCACACCGGATGACGGCTGCTGGCCGCGCGGGCGTGCCGCAAATGATCTCTATCGGCTGTTACGATCTGATCGACTTCGTCGGCTGGCACGACCTGCCACCGCGTTTTGCCGCAACCCCGGCCCATGAGCACAACCGGCTCCTGACCTCGGTTGTACAAAGTGCAGATCAAAGACGAGAGGTCGCCCGTCTGATTTGCGACAAACTCGCCCAAGCGAAGGGGCCGGTGAGCTTCTTTCTGCCAACAAAGGGCGGCAACGAATGGGACAGGCCTGGCGGGCCGCTCTCGGACCCCGCCGCGCTCGCCGCCTTCTGCGAGGAGATCCGCAGCAACTGCCCCGCGAATGTGACGCTGATCGAACTTGACGCCCATATCAACGATCAGGCCTTCGTCACCGCGGTTCTACAACAGTTCGATGCCTGGGTCGCGGCGGGTATCGTCAAACGATGATCCCATTGTCTGTCTGAAAACATCTCGAACGAGGTGCGGGGAGGGCTGGGCCCTCCTCGCGCGGATTGGCCCGCTACAGGCGGGACGCAATCACATCGTGGCCAATTCCAGCGCTTCGGCCAGAACGGCTTTCTTGCCCACATGATTGGCAAGAATCAGCACCAGTCGGACATTCAGCGCGTCGCTTTCTGCCGCACTCAACTCCTTGTGGGCGGCCAGAAGCGCCGCATAGAAGCCGTCGGCATCCTCAAAGTTCGGCGTCAGGGTCAAAGTCATGACCGGCCCTCCCACATTGCCTCTAGTGCAGCGTTGATGGTCACTGCATTCGCCTCGGTCCAGCGGGCGGCGACGATCTGATCAGGGCGGATCAGATAAAGGCCCGCCCCCGCCTGGCCAAGATACCGTGCGCGGACGAAGTCATTGATCTCGGCCGAAACCGGGTCGGCGTGCACGCCGTCCGGCGCCGCAGCGTTCAAACACAAAAGCACCGGCCGACGCCCGAGCCCGTCCAGCAGCCAGCCCTGACCCTGAGGGGCGTCAGGCGCGACCGCGCCGGGACGGGACACTGCAGGCATCGCGGCTTCATCATGCCCGTCCGAGGGATAGATACATGGCACCGAAAGCCGACCGGAATTGACCAGCGCACGGGCGAAGGGTGCCTGCCCGGCCAGCTTCAGCACCTGATCGCGCAAGAGCCGCTCCATCCCGGCGGCGGGCGTCATGAACCGGGTGGTGCGGCTCGAATTGAGGATATTCTCGTCCGCCCCGAACACCCGCTCCCGATCGTAGGCGGCCAGAGAAGTCTCTGCCGCCCGACCCTGAACGACGGCCGCCAGCCGCCAGCCCAGCGCATCGACATCTTGCAATCCGCCGTTACCCCCCCGCGCGCCGAACGGGCTTACGACGTGGGCGCTGTCGCCCGCAAATATCATGCGGCCGTGAACGAACTTTTCCAGCCTGCGGCACTGGAATGTATAGATCGACGACCAATCCAGCCGGAAGTCGCGCTCGCCCACCACCTTGCGGATGCGCGGGATGATGTTTTCCGGGCGCTTTTCGACCTCTGGGTCGGTATCCCAACCCAATTGCAAATCGATCCGGTAGATATTGTCAGGCTGCTTGTGCAAAAGCGCCGACTGGCCAGAGTGAAAGGTCGGTTCAAACCAGAACCAGCGTTCCGAGGGGAAATCGGCCTGCATCTCGATATCGGCGATCAGGAACCGTTCCTCGAAAAGTTCACCCGCAAAATCGAGCCCCATCATCTGCCGGATCGGGCTGCGCGCACCGTCGCAGGCGATCAGCCAATCGGCCTCCAGCTGATACGTGCCATCCGGTGTCTCGACCGTCGCCACGACATGATCGACGTGCGGCGCGATACCCGTCACCTTGTTCTTGAAGCGAACCTCGATCCCGGGGCGGCGCAGGGCCTCCTCAATCAGATATTCCTCGACGTAATATTGCTGAAGGTTGACGAAAGCGGGCATCTTGTGCCCGGCCTCGGGAAGAAGGTCAAAGTTATAGACTTCGCGCTCGCGGTGGTGGGTGCGCCCGACCTTCCAGGTCACGCCCTTTTCGACCGAGCGCCGGCCCACATCCCCCATCCGGCCGAGAATTTCGAGCGACCGTTTTGACCAGCAGATCGCGCGACTGCCGACCGAGACAACGTCGTTGTCGTCGATGACAACGGACGGGATGCCGTGATTGTCCAGCTCTATCGCCGCCGCAAGGCCGATCGGCCCCGCGCCCACGATCAACACCTTGTGGCGTGGCTCCGGTGCCTTCAGCCCCGGCGGGGCGACGTAGGGATAGGGTTTGTAGTCATATGCCATGTTCACACCCTTGAGCTGCGCTTTGCCGGACGGTCCGGGGGTCTCGCACCCCCGTACACCGTGCGATATTTGAGCCAGAATGAAGGGGTCAGCCCTGTAGGGCAGCCCACATTTCGCGGTCACGTTCGGCCGTCCAGATCCGGGGATGGTCGATGCCGCGCGCCTCGTCATGGGCGCGGGCGACGTTGAAGGGCAGGCAATGTTCATAGATGGCGAAGGTGCTGAACTTGGGATCGCACTCCGCCCGGACCGCATCCCAGGCCTGCTTGAGCGAGCCGCCGCGCGCCGCAACTTTCGCGACGGGCCGATAGGTGCTTTCGACGAAATCGGCCGTGGCGGCGATGGCGCGTGCCACCATCTCGCGCCCCATCAGGGCGTCGCCGCGGCCGGGGGCGATGGCGACCGGGTCGAATGCCGCGATGTTTGCCAGCGTATCGGCCCAGTCGGCGAAATGCCCGTCGCCGCAATAGCACGCGGAGTGATATTCGACGATGTCGCCGGTGAACATTACTTCTGCGTCCGGCACCCAGACCACCGCATCACCGGCCGTATGGGCGCGACCCAGATGCATGATCTCAACCTTGCGCTTGCCCAAATAGACCGTCATCGCATCCGAAAAGGTGGTGGTGGGCCAGGTCAGGCCGGGAATCTCCTCGTGGCCCTGAAAGAGGCGCGGGAAACGCCCGAATTCGGACGCCCAGTCTTCGGCTCCACGTTCTTCGACCATGCCGCGCGCAGCGTCCGACATGATGATTTCGCGCGCGCCATAGGCACTGGCGCCCAGCACGCGGACGGCGTGGTAGTGGGTCAGCACCAGATGGCTGATCGGTTTGTCGGTGACGGTGCGGATGCAGTCGATCACCTTGCGGGCCAGGCGCGGCGTCGCCTGAGCCTCTACCACCATCACGCTGTCATCGCCGATGATGACGCCAGTGTTGGGGTCCCCCTCGGCGGTGAAGGCATAAAGCCCGTCGCCCACCTCTGTGAACGAGGTTTTCTTTTCACTCAGATCGCCTTGTGAGGCAAAAGCCTTGGTCATCATCCGTCCTTTCGCGCATAGGGGTTGGCCAGCGCCGGGATCACCTTGCCCCGGCATTCGCCGAACCCGATCCGGTAGCCCGGACCTTCGGCATGGCCACGCAGAATCAATGTATCGCCGTCCTCGATGAAACTGCGATGACCGCCAGCGATGGCGAAGGGTTCCTTGCCGCCCCAGCTCAGTTCCAGAAGACTGCCACGGCTTTCCTTTGCCGGGCCTGAGATCGTGCCCGACCCCAGAAGATCGCCCACATTCATCGCGCAGCCCGACGTCGTGTGATGGGCAAGCTGCTGGGCGGCGGAGTAATACATCTCGCGGTAGTTCGTACGCGCGATCACCGTCTCAGGCCCGTCTTGCGGCATCAGGGCCACTTCCAGCGCGATGTCATAAAGCATCGGACGGGTATCTTGCAGATGCGGCAGAAGCGGCTTTTCGCGGGCCGGGGTCGGGGTGCGGAACGGTTCAAGCGCCGCTTTCATTACGATCCAGGGGCTGATCGTCGTGGCTGTCGCCTTTGACTGGAACGGCCCGAGCGGCTGATATTCCCAAGCCTGGATGTCGCGCGCCGACCAGTCGTTCAGGAGGACATAGCCGAAGATCATCTGGTCGGCTTCATCGACCGTCACGGGATAGCCGTTCTGCGAACCCTGACCGACGACCGCACCGAGTTCCAGCTCGATATCAAACCGTCGCGACGGTGCGAAGATCGGCGCTTCGGCATCCGGCGCCTTGAGTTGCCCCCACGGACGGCGGACATCGGTGCCCGACACGACCACCGAAGAGGCGCGCCCGTTATAGCCGATCGGGATGTGCAGCCAGTTCGGCGGCAGGGCATTTTCCGGTCCGCGAAACATGGTGCCCACGTTCGTCGCATGGTGCCGGCCGGCGTAAAAGTCCGTGTATTCCGAAATGAGAAACGGCAGATAGAGCTGCGCATCGGCCTGAGCAACGAGGAAAGGTGCGACCGCCCCCTGATGCGCCGACCCTTCGCGCAGTAGTTCGGTCAGTGCCGCACGGAAGGCGGACCAGACCTCCGGCCCAAGTTCCATGAACTCGTTCCAGAAGGGCACATCGAAAACCGGATCGTCGGCGACCTTCAGAAGCCCGGCTTCTTCCAGCATGCTCAGGTCCAGGATCCTGTCGCCAATGGCCACACCACAATGCGGCTCCTGCTCGCCGACCGAAAAGACACCGCAGGGCAGGTTTTGCAGCGGGAAATCCGCCGCTGGCGCATTCGCGCTTTCCACCCATGACCGCACTAGACCCATTCCGCCCTCTTTCACGTTGGCCCAATTACTCCGCCGAGGTCCGGGGGCGCGAAGCCCCCGGTCTTACTTCACGCCCGGCGTACCGTCGAACTTACGATCCAGCGTCTTCCAGCAGTCGATATAATCATCCTGCAAAGGCGCTTCTTTCGCCGCGAAGGCGGTCAGATGCTGCGGGAACCGGGTCTCGAACATGAAGGACATGGTATTGTCGAGCTTCTCCGGCGCCAACAGCGCATTCGAGGCGCCTTCGAAGGCCTGCTTGTCCGGACCATGGGGCAGCATCATGTTGTGAAGGCTCATGCCGCCCGGCACAAAACCCTTGGGCTTGGCGTCATAGACGCCGTAGATGTTGCCCATCAACTCGGACATGATGTTCTTGTGATACCACGGCGGGCGGAAGGTATTTTCAGCCACCATCCAGCGTTCGCGGAACAACACGAAATCGATGTTTGCAGTGCCTTCGACGCCCGATGGCGCGGTCAGCACAGTGAAGATCGACGGGTCGGGATGATCGAACAGGATCGCGCCGACCGGACAGTAGGTTTTCAGGTCGTATTTCACCGGGCAGTAGTTGCCGTGCCAGGCCACTACATCCAGCGGGCTGTGGCCGATCTTCGTGCGGTGGAACTGGCCGCACCATTTGACTGTGACGGTCGAGGGAACCTCGCGATCCTCAAAAGCTGCGACCGGGGTCTTGAAGTCGCGGCGGTTGGCCATGCAGTTCGCCCCGATCGGGCCGCGGCCGGGAAGCTGGAATTTCTGGCCGTAATTTTCGCAGACGAAGCCGCGGCAGGGGCCGTCCAAAACCTCCACCCGGTAAACCAGCCCGCGCGGGATGATGGCGATTTCCTGCGGCTCAAGATCAATGATGCCAAGTTCGGTGCAGAAACGCAGGCGCCCTTCTTGCGGCACGATCAGCAGTTCGCTGTCGGCAGAGAAGAAATAGTCATCCACCATGGACTGGGTGACAAGGTAGACATGGCAGGCCATGCCGACCTGAGTGTTGACGTCGCCCGCTGTGGTCATGGTGCGCATGCCGTTCAGCCAGGTGAGGTTCTCACCGGAATGCGCCACCGGATCCCAGCGGTACTGGCCAAGGCTGATCACGTCGGGGTCGATGTTCGGCGCGGACTTCCAGTAGGGCAGGTCGATCTTTTCGAACCTGTGGGTATGTTTGACGGAGGGGCGGATGCGGTAGCACCACGTGCGTTCGTTCTGATGGCTGGGCGCGGTAAAGGCGGTTCCCGAAAGCTGTTCACCATAAAGCCCGTAATTGCACTTCTGCGGCGAGTTCATGCCTTGTGGCAGGGCGC
>DAORUY010000028.1:0-19866 GCA_035433445.1 Paracoccaceae bacterium | reverse complement strand
TTATACTCGCCGTCAATGATGTCGCCATCACCCGGCCTGACGGGTTCGGCAGGGCGCGTCGCCGGCCCGAAGCCGACGGTCGAGACCAGAAAGCGCGACGAAAGATAGGTGATGACCAAGCTGCGCACCGGGCGAATCAAGAGCGCTAGCCCCAGAAGATCGGTGAAAAACCCCGGCGTCAGCATCAGCAGGCCCGCGAACATGATCAGCCCGGCATGAGCCATCGGCCCGGTCGGATTGCGCATGTCGCGGAAGGATCGCTGGACATCCGCCATCGCCATCAGGCCCTGCGTGCGCAACAGCCATGAACCAACGAAGGCCATGGCGACCACCAGACCAAGCGTCGGCCACAGCCCGATCCAGCCACCGACCTGAATGAAAAGCGCGATCTCGATGATCGGCACCAAAATGAACAGGGCGATTAGCCACATGCCGTGAACTCCGATTTGCAGGCCGTGGACTTGCCAGAACCCGTCACATACATAAGTGAGAGCAGGGCAACTACCAATCCCCGGTTATGAATAGGACAAGCGCATGAACAACTCTCTCATTCAGCTTCTGGTTCTGGCCGGCGTTGCGGTTTTTCTGGTCCTGAAGCTGCGGTCCGTTCTGGGCACGCGTGACGGGTTTGAAGGATCGGACAAGCCAAAGCCGCTGCCGGGCGACACCCAGAACCGTCGCGGTTTTGAAGTGATTGAGGGCGGCCTTGATCGCGATATCACTGACCACGCGGCCGAGGGCAGCGACGCAGCCCGAGCGCTGGCAGCAATGAAGCTGGTCGAGCCGTCGTTCAACGTATCGGGCTTCCTGCAAGGCGCCCGCGGCGCCTATGAGATGATCCTGTCGGCCTTCGCCAAGGGCGAACTGGATCGCATTCGCTCCTTTCTTGCGCCAGAGGTGGTCGAAAGTTTTGCGGGCGTCATTGCTGACCGCAAGGCGCGCGGCCTGATCCTGACGAGCGAACTTCTGGGCATCCGCGAGTTGGCCCTGCATGGCGCGGAGTTCAACCGCAGCACCAATGAGGCTGAAATCTCTGTCCGGTTCGTGGGTGAAGTGATCTCAGCCACCCGCGACAGCAGCGGCGAAGTGGTGGACGGCGACCCCAAACATGCCCGCAAGCAAAAGGACATCTGGACCTTTGCGCGCACCATGGGGGCCAATGATCCGAACTGGCAACTGGTCGCCACCGGGGA
Organism: Paracoccaceae bacterium; assembly: GCA_035433445.1. GTDB lineage: Bacteria > Pseudomonadota > Alphaproteobacteria > Rhodobacterales > Rhodobacteraceae > TMP-24. Next base: position 18,673 of record DAORUY010000028.1, on the reverse strand, counting down.
ATGATCAGCGCGTTGGCTCCCTCCGGCCTTGCGGGCTGGGATGCCGACGATCATGCGGCGGCACTGTTCGCCTACGCGGGCACGGTCGATCTGTTGTCGGACGACTGGCCCCGTCCTGACCCGTCTGAAACCCCGCGCCACTTCTTTGAGCGGGCTTTCGGGGCGAGGTCGTTGGCGCAAGACGCACTGTTGACCGGCTACTATGAGCCTGAGCTTGCCGGATCGCCGGTGCGGACGGCGGAATATTCCCATCCGCTCCATGCGATGCCCGCGGACCTGCCCCCGGATCGGCCCTGGTTCGACCGGCGCCAAATCGAGGCGGGCAATCTTCTTGCCGGGCAGGAGCTTGTCTGGCTGGATAGCGCGCTGGAGGCTTTTTTGGCGCAGGTGCAGGGATCGGTCCGGGTGCGGCTACCCGATGGGAGGGCGCTCAGGTTCGGGTTTGCGGGCAAGAACGGCCATCCCTACAGCTCCATTGGCAAAGAACTGATCCGCCGTGGCGCGCTGGAGGAAAGCAATGCGTCCGTTGCCGCGATCCGGGATTGGGCGGCCCGCCATCCCGAAGACCTGCCCGAACTCTTGCGGGTGAATCTTTCCTATGTGTTTTTCCGCCCGCTGAACCTGTCCCCCGAAAGCGGCCCGCTTGGTACGCTGCAACGCCCCGTAACGGCGCTGCGCAGTCTGGCGGTCGATCCAGATCAGGTTCCGCTGGGTGCGCCGGTCTGGGTGGAGTGGGATGGCAATGCCCGCCTGATGGTCGCACAAGATACCGGCAGCGCAATCAAGGGTCCGGCGCGCGGTGATATCTTTTTCGGCACCGGCGCGGCGGCAGGTGAACTGGCGGGCGCGCTGAAAGCGCGCGGCCGCATGACCGTTCTTCTGCCGAAGGGTGCCGCATGACCCGCCGCCCCAGAAACCTTCACCCTGAGGAGCGTGAGCTTTGGCAAAAGATCGCCTGTTCGGCCCGCGCCCTGCATCCCGACCGCCCCGAAAGGCTGGAACTGCGCGAACTGACGCTTGCGCCGCCGCCGAAGAAGCCTGCCGGCCTCTTTCAGGCCTTCCGGGTTGGCGAAAAGGTCCGGCCGAAACCCGTGGGGCATGATGTTGCCCTGGCCCCGAAGGATCATCTGGCGGCCCAGCCCCTGCGAATGGACCGCAAGACGTTCGACCGGATGGCGCGCGGCAAACTTTCGCCAGAGGCGCGCATCGACCTGCATGGCATGACCATCGCCGAGGCCCATGGCGAACTGATCCGCTTTGTCCTGAACGCCCATGCCGATGGCCTGCGCCTGATCCTGGTGATCACCGGCAAGGGCAAGCGGCGCGACGATCATGGCCCGATCCCGCAGCGCATGGGCGCGCTGCGCCATCAGGTGCCGCACTGGCTTGCCCTGCCCCCGCTTGGTCCAGCGGTTCAGCAGGTTGCCACGGCAAGCCTGAAACATGGGGGAGAGGGCGCCTACTACGTCTACTTGCGGCGGCGCTGATCACGGCGACAGGTCACTCGCAATGGCCGAAACCGGGGACAGAATGATCTGCGTGGCATTCTGGACCGTCAAGACCACACCCCCCAGCAGCCCGGTCTTGCCCGTCCGGTCCGAGGCGAAGGCCGCATCGACATCGGCAATGTTGCCCAGGATGTTCAGAAGGACCGGTGAATCGCCGACGTTGAAATGTCCACCAACGCCGGTTGAAAAAGCTGTCGTGTCAACCAGCGTTACTTTCAGATCGGCCAATTCGGACGGATCGGCCAGATTGCCCAACCGGTCGCGCTGCCCGGTCAGCCGCGCCGACAAGGCCAGCGCACGGTCTTTCTTGGACGTGAAGATCAAGAAGGGCTGGGGCAACTTCCCGATCTTCACCGCCTGCTCGTGGAACACGTCCAGGTCGATATCCGGCGACATGAGAATGACGCCGCGAATCCGCTCCAGCGAATGACGATCGCCCGCGATAGCCATCTGGCGAAGGGTCTCCATGACCAACGCGCCCCCCATCGAATGGGCCACCACAATCACGTTGCGCGCGCCTGCGGCCTCCACATCCCGGATCAGAACCTCAAGCCCATCGCGACCGAAAAGCGCGCTGTCGCGGTCATAGACATATCCAAGAGCATTGGCGCGCGACGGCCAGGAATAATGCACCAACACGCCTTGCACCTTCAGGTCATGGCCAAGCTGCGCCAGACGATAGGTGCCTTCCGCGAACGTGTTGTTGAACCCATGCACAAAGATCACGGCATCGCGGTTGTTGCTGGCCTCATTTTTCAGTGCTGCGCGCAGATCGGCGCGGAATTCGGCGCCCCCGTCATAGATCACCTGATCAAGCGCCACGAATTCCTTTGCCGGGTTCGGTGTGCCGCCTTTGGACGGCCAGTCGATCTCTCCAACGGCGCGTTCCGGCGGGATGGAGACATCGACACGGGCATAACGCAGATTGGCCTGGCGGATCTTGCCGAACGGGTCGGCGGTTTCCTCGTCAAAGCCGCGCGTCGTTCCGATGAAAACCTGTTCGACCACACCGATATTGCGCGCCTCGGGGACAATACGAATTGCCCCGCGATCCTCGCACCCGGCAAGAAGCGCCAGCGAGGCGAAGATCAAAACAGGAATACGCACGGGGCCGACCCTTCGCAAACACTTCTGGTCAGAGCACATACCGGCTCAGATCGGTGGAACGCGACAGATCGCCAAGATTGCGCTCGACGAAGGCACTGTCAACCGAAACCGCCTGCCCCGACCGATCCGGCGCGGCAAACGACAGTTCCTCAAAAACCCGCTCCATCACGGTGTAAAGCCGCCGCGCGCCGATGTTCTCGACCGTGCGGTTGACCTCCGCCGCGATGCGCGCCAGCGCCGCAATACCGTCCGGCGTGAAGCTGACCGTCACTTCCTCGGTCGCCATCAGGGCCGAATATTGCCGGGTCAGGGCGTTGTCCGTCTCGGTCAGGATGCGGACGAAATCGCCCTCGGTCAGGGGGCGCAGCTCCACCCGGATCGGCAGGCGCCCTTGAAGCTCGGGCAAAAGATCCGAAGGTTTGGCAATGTGAAACGCGCCTGAGGCGATGAACAAGATATGATCGGTCTTGACCGGACCATACTTCGTGGACACCGTCGTGCCCTCGATCAAGGGTAGCAGATCGCGCTGCACGCCTTCGCGGCTGACATCGGCCCCGCGCGTGTCGGACCGCGCACAAACCTTGTCGATCTCGTCAATGAAAACGATGCCGTTTTCCTGCACCGCTTCCAGCGCGGCCGCCTTCACCGCCTCGTCATCCAAAAGCTTGTCGGCTTCTTCGGATATCAGCAGCTCGTAACTTTCGGCGACCGTCAGTTTCTTGCGGACTTTACGCCCGCCAAAGGCCTTGCCGAAAATGTCACCCAGATTCATCATGCCCATACCGCCGGGCTGCCCCGGCAGTTCGAACGCGGGCATGGGGCTGGAGGTATCGGCGACTTCCAGCTCGATCACGGTTGTATCCAGTTCGCCCTTCTTCAGTTTGGTGCGGAACATTTCGCGGGTGGCTTCACGCGCGTCCGCCCCGGCGATGGCTTCCACCACCCGCTCTTCGGCGGCCTTGTGGGCGCGGGCCTTGACCTCCTCGCGCATCCGGGTGCGGGTCTCGATCATCGCGGCGTCGGCCAGATCGCGGATGATCTGCTCAACGTCGCGCCCGACATAACCCACCTCGGTGAATTTCGTCGCCTCGACCTTCAGAAAGGGCGCGCGGGCAAGCTTGGCCAACCGGCGGGAGATTTCGGTTTTGCCCACACCTGTCGGCCCGATCATCAGGATGTTCTTGGGATAGACCTCCTCGCGCAGGTCATCGGGCAATTGCCGCCGCCGCCAGCGGTTGCGCAGCGCCACGGCGACGGCGCGTTTGGCGTCATTCTGGCCGATGATGAAGCGGTCAAGCTCCGATACGATCTCGCGGGGGGTCAGATTGGTCATGGGTCAAGCGCCATAGGGGGGCAGGCTGGCCTTGCCCGGAAAATTGGGAAGGGCGCGCATCAGGCGTCCGCGCAACGGCACCCACCAGGTGCCCAGCGCGGTGATGAAGAACCCCAGGATCAGCAGGATTGTCGCCCAGTGGCCGATGCCGCCATCCCCGTCACCCTGCACCGCCCAGGAAATCACCAGCCCGACATAGACAATCCCCGCCGTCAGGAAGGACCGCCGGTCAATCACCAGCGCCAGCCCGGCGATCAGCGCCAGCGCCAGTGCAGTCGCCGTCATCCCGACGCTGCCGCCCATATTGAAAAGCGTCATCGCGACGGTGTTCACCAGCGCGGGTGCCGCCAGCATATGCAGCCAGAAGGCGGTTGCCGCATGGCGACCCAGACGATGTGGGTCTTTCGTGTCGAACCACATGCCCGCGACAAAGGCGATCACCCCGAAGATCAGCGTTGCCATGGCGAAATGCGGGCTGTTGCGCAGATCGAAAACCCCGCCCGCGAAACCATTGGTGAAATCGCTGATCGCTTCGAGCGAGGCGGTCAGCCCGTAGATGGCCTGAAGCCCGAAAAGACCCAGGATGAACATGCTGAACGGCAGGCGGAAATGCCGATACCAAAGCGCCATCGCGCCCATCGCAATCAGCGCGCCCAGAACGAAGGCGCCCCGTTCCGGCAGATTGCCCTGCGCCAGAAGCGTCAGCGCCGCCAGATGCACCCCGGCCCCGAACGCACCTGCAAGCACCATCGACGGCAGGTTCATTCGCCGTTCCAGCGTGAAGTAAGTGGCCCACCACCAGGAAATCGCTGCGCAGATTGCGGGCAGCACGATCAAGATCAGCGGTCCACCGAACCATCCCAGCAAAAGCGCGATACCGGTCAGCAAGATCACCAGTCCGACGGAAACGAAGATCTCCGAAAACCCCTTGAAGAACTCAAACGGCTCATCCTCAACCGGAAGGGCGGCGCGGCGCCCGGCCCTGTCATGCGCCAGCGCCGACAGGCTTGCGGCCTGCGCTTCGTTGAGGACGCCTGCCTGAACTGCGGCGCGCAAATCATCTGCACCAATCACCTTCGCCTCGTCAGCCACGGATCGTCTCCACCGTCAGATTGCCATTCGTGTAAACGCAGATGTCGGCGGCAATGGCCATGGCCTTGCGCGCGACTGCTTCTGCGGACAGGTCGCTTTCCATCAGGCCGCGCGCGGCGGCCAGCGCGAAGTTCCCCCCCGATCCGATCGCCGCGACATCATATTCGGGCTCTAGCACGTCACCTGCACCTGTGATGACAAACAGCGCCTTTCCGTCGGTCACGATCAGCATGGCTTCAAGATTGCGCAGGTATTTGTCCATGCGCCAGTCTTTCGCCAGTTCTACGGATGCGCGCGCAAGCTGGCCGGGCGCGGCCTCCAGCTTTTTCTCAAGCCGTTCGAGAAGTGTGAAAGCATCTGCCGTCGATCCGGCAAATCCGGCGACGACATCATGCCCGCCGGGGTTCAGCCGGCGTACCTTGCGCGCCGTTCCTTTGATCACGGTCTGTCCCAGACTGACCTGCCCGTCGCCCGCCACCACAACCTCGCCGCCGCGACGCACGGCCAAGATGGTGGTGCCATGCCAGCCGGGGAACCTGTCATCACTCATGCCGTACCTCCGTTTGGCGAAGATATGGGGCAAGGAACGATCGGGGGCAAGCGCACCCGCCAGCAACCTTGCCCGTGGCGCGCGCTGCTGAGTAAGGTTCCGCCCATGGAACAAAACCGCCAGGTCCGCATTCATCTTGGTCCCGCCGTGCTGGAAATGGCGCAGGCCGGGCGGCACAATTTTCTGAACCGCCTGTGCGGGGCGCTGACGGAATGTGGCTACGCGCCCGAATACCGCCCCAACGGCTTTGCCGAGCGGATCGCAACCGGCGCCCGGCCCGGTTGGTCGATGTTCGAAATGGAGCCGCCAGAGGGCGAGCGTTCGCTGATCTTTCGCCGCGCCTATGTCGCCCCTTTCTGGCAGATCGACCGCACGGATCGGCGCTGGGACTGGTCCATCGCGCGGGCCGAGTTCACCATGGACCCGTCAAGACGGGCCGAGGCGGAGAAGTTCGCAGCCTACTGGCGCAAGCGGCTTTATCCCGATCTTGCGCCCTCGGCACGGCAAACCGGCCTGATCTATGTTCCGCTTCAGGGGCGGCTCCTTGAACAGCGGTTTTTCCAGTCCGCCAGCCCGGTCGGCATGCTGGAAACGGTGCTGAATCGCTTTCCCGACCGGCCGACCGTGGCGACCCTTCACCCCAAACTGACCCCGACAGAGGCCGAAGAGGCCGCGCTGACCGATCTGCAACGGCGTTACGCCAAGCTATTGGTGGTGCGTCGCCCAGCGGCAGAGCTTCTGGCGATTTGCGATCTGGTCGTCGCCCAAAACAGTGCCGCCGCATTCGAGGCGCTCTTTTTCCGCAAGCGGGTGCTTCTGTTTGCTGGGATCGACTTTCACCATCCCTTTGCGTCGGTCTACCGCGACGGGCTGGAGGGCGCGCTGGATCAGCTTGATCGCGTGCCCGATTATGACGGCTATCTCTGGTGGTATCTGCAACGCCAAAGCCTGAATGCCGGGCGCGAGGATTTTCGCGCCCGGACCATCAAACGATTGTCCGATCTGGGAATGGAGCTTCGGGCCGACTGATCAGATGGAAGCGTCGATCCAGTTTTGCAGCGCGGCCTTCGGCGCGGCACCAACCTTGTTCGACACGACCTGTCCGTCCTTGAACAGGAACAGCGCCGGAATGCCGCGCACACCGAACTGGGCCGGAAGGTCGGGGTTCTCGTCGACGTTAACCTTCACGATCTTCACCTTGCCGGCATAGTGGGCCGAAAGCTCCTCAAGCGAAGGGCCGATCTGCTTACAGGGCCCGCACCATTCCGCCCAGAAGTCGACAACGACCGGAACGGTCGAATTGCGGACTTCCGCGTCAAAAGTGGCATTGGTGACGGCGAGCGTGGCCATGATCATCTCCGGGAATGGGTGCGGGGTCGGGGTCAGAACCTAGGTCTGGCAGGGGGGCACGTCAAGGGAGTGTGGCGTTTTGCATAGCTGCCCTCACGATATTGAGGGGGATGGGCATAAATTCGGTCGTCGCCGTCCAGACGATTGCCAGCTCGACCCGGCGGCCGGGATAGATCTGTTCCAGGATCGCCGCATAGGCGCCCATCTGGCGCAAGATGCCTTCGGGCACGGCTTGCGCGCTGGATGGAACCTGTGTGTTGGATTTGAAGTCAACCGCAAGGACATGGTCGTCAGAAACCACCAGCCGGTCGATCACGCCTTGCATCACGCGCCCCTCCCAGTCGGGCAGGGGTGCGCTCACTTCGACCTCGCAGAACGTGTTGGGCGCAAAAAGCGCGCGCAGGTGCGGCGCGTCCAGAACCCGCTCTGCCTCTGTCAGAACCGTGTCTGTTTCAGGGAAATTGCGCAGAAGTGCTTTTGCACGCTCCGCCCTTTCGCTCGGCTCTTCTTTTGCAAGATGCTCCAGCAAAAGGTGGATCGCGCTGCCACGCGCCAGCGCGACCTCCTCCTCCTGCCCGGTTGTGCCGGCCAGCGCCTTTGGTCCGCCCAGACCCGTCGGGGTCAGCGGGGCCGGGGGTCGCTCTGCCGGGGGCGCGGCGCGGTTCACCCAGTCCGGCAAGGCAGGCGCATCACCGGGCTGCTCTGTCCGGTGGCCCTGCGCCGCCTCGGGCCAGATGCCGGTTTGATATCGTTTGCCAGGACCAAACGTCCGGGCTTCGCCGCTGTCGGGCAAGCCGGTTGCGCCTGCCTTGTCCATTGCCGCACTGATCAGGCTGTGCCAGCTGTCCTCGCCACTGCCGGTTTCGCCCGCGGCGCAGACGATCAGCCAGCTTTCGGCCCGCGTCATCGCCACATAGAGAAGACGCATGCGCTCGTCGCGTTCCCGACGGCGCTGATTCTCGGCAGCCGTTCGCAAAAGCGCGGGGCTTTCTTCGGCACGCACCCGCCAAAGAGCTGCGCCATCCCCGGCGCGCGCGACCTGGCCGCGAATGCGTTCGGGCCATTTGGCCGTATCGGGCAAGATCACCACCGGCGCTTCCAGACCCTTCGCGCCATGCACCGTCATCACCCGGATCGCCCGGCTGGCCGAGTCCAGCCGGCGCTTAACCTCGATCTCGCCGGTTTGCATCCAGACCAGAAAGCCCGTCAGGCTGGGCACATTGCCCTGCTCATAGCCAAGCGTTTCGGCCAGAAGCGCGTCGATCCCGTCCTCCGCCTCCGGTCCCAGCCGCGCCAGCAGCTTTCGGCGGCCGTCATGGCGGGTCAGGATGCGCTCGATCAACTCGTAAGGCCGCAGAAAATCGGCGCTGTCGCGCAGATCGGTCAGCACCGCCAGCGTTTCGCGGGCTTGCGCGTCGTCTACGCGCAGGGCCTGCCAGAGATATTCTTTTGCCCGGCGCCCCGCCGCCAGATCGTAAAGCGCGGCCTCCGACCAGCCAAAAAGCGGGGAACGCAAAACAGCAGCCAGCGACAGATCATCTTCGGGCAGCGCGAGGAAAGACAGAAGCGCCAGAATATCCTTCACCGCCAGCTCGGCCCCCAGCCGCAGCCGGTCAGCCCCGGCCACGCGCAGACCTGCGGCCTTGCAGGCGCGGATGATCTCCTGAAAAAGCGCGCCCCGCCGCCGCACGAGGATCAGGAAATCGCCTTCATGCAGGGCGCGCGTGCCTTCCCTGGTTTTCAACGCTGTGCCGGTTTTGATGATCCGGCCGATCTCTGCGGCAATCCTGTTGGCCAGAAGCACGGTTTCATGGCTGTCGGCGAGAAGATCGACCGGGTTGTCCCAGTCTTCCGGCTCCGGCTCAGCGGTCTTGGGGATCGGCTCCCACAGATCAACGCGCCCCGGCATGTCGGCATGAAAAGCCCGGTGCAAGGTTGGCCCGCCAAGGCCGCGATTGACCCTTTCGTCAAAGGTCAGATCGACGATGTGCAGGATCGCCGCGGAAGACCGGAAGGAATGCAGCAATTCGCGCGGCTGGAACGGGGCCGATACCGACCGGTGCCGGGCCGCAAACTCCGCCCGCATCCTGTCGAACGTCTCGAGATCGGCCCCCTGAAAGGAATAGATCGACTGCTTTTTGTCGCCCACGACGAAAATGCGCCGATCGCGCCCGCTTGCGCCCTCGCCTGCCGTGAATTCCTCGGCAAGCCGTTCGATCACCCGCCACTGGCTGGGGCTGGTATCTTGCGCCTCGTCCACCAGAATATGGTCAATCCCGCCGTCCAGCCGGAACAGAACCCAGGCAGCGACCGACCTGTCGGACAGAAGATCGGCGGCGCGGTGGATAAGGTCGTCGAAATCCAGAAACCCACGCCCCGCCTTGCGGGCACCATACCGGGCCAGGAACGCGCTCGCGAACTGGTGCAGCGCCAGAGCCTTTTCGGCAGCGGCCAGCGCAAGCCGCGTCTCGCGCGCAGCCTCGACCCGCAGCATCAGTGCTTCAAGACGCGGCATCAGGGGCGCTGCCGCCCCGTTTGCCAGACCGCGCGTCGGGAAATCGCCGATCTTGGCGCCAAACGGGGCCTTGGCCTTCGCGCCAAACAGCAACACCTCTTCAAGCAGCGCCAGCCCGAAGGTGTCGGTTCTGAAATCCTTCAGCTTGGCCCCGGCCTTGGAATCATTTGCACCGCTGCCCAGAAGCAGCGGCACAAGGGCTGCGATCAGCTCGGCCTCTCCGCCCAGAAAGACCTGCGCCAGCAGGGTCTCAACACTTTGATCAGGCGAAAGACCGAAGCGTGCCTTCAGCGCAGCTTCTGGGCGCGTCTCATAAAAACCGTCACTGTTACGGCTGATTTCGGCCAGAACATCGTCAAGACCGTCACCCGGATAAAGGCCGGCCAGCGCATCCACCGCCGCACGGTCCTCACCCGCCGCCATCTCCTCCACGATCTCGCGCCGCATCAGGATGGCCGAACGGTCGTCCAGTTCGCTGAAGTCGGGTGATACCCGCGCCTCGATCGGAAAGCGGCGCAAAAGGGCGGCGCAAAAGGCGTGGATCGTCTGGATCTTCAGCCCGCCCGGCGTCTCGATGGCGCGTGCAAACAGCCGCCGCGCGCGGGCCAGCATGGCGCTGTCGATCCGCTCCGTCACGCCCAATTCGGCCAACTGACCGCGAAGGCGGCCTTCCTCCATCATCGCCCATTGGCCAAGACGGCGGAAAAGCCGGTTCTGCATCTCGCTCGCGGCGGCTTTGGTGTAGGTCAGGCACAGGATCTTCTGCGGTTCCGTTCCGGCCAGCAAAAGCCGCGCCACACGGTCGGTCAGAACCCGGGTTTTGCCTGAACCCGCGTTCGCAGCAAGCCAGATCGAGCTTTGCGGGTTGGCGGCCAGAACCTGCGCAAGCGTTGCATCATCCTGCATCGGGCGGCCCCACATCCATCGGCGCTGGCTCATCGCTCATCTGCCATTCGCCAAAGCGGGCCAGATGGTCATAGTCGCCTTGCTCTTCAGCCTTGAAGACCGCGCGCCGCGACGCATAACCTTGCGTCCGGCGCATATAGCGCGCGATCAGACGTTCCAGCGCGGCCCATTCCGCGTCAAAATCCCAATCGGCCCGGCTGACCGTTTCCTCGGCACCTTCGCCACCCAATTGGATATAGGTAAAGCCAGTCACCGGCTGCGGCCCCAGTTCCGCAAAAGCGCCACGTTCGGCCATCGCGGCTTCCAGCGGCATCTGTTTCTCAAAAGCCTTGCGTTGCTTCTTCGTGGGCGGTGGCCCGGATTTGTAGTCGTAGATATGCAGACTGCCGTCCTCGGCCTGATCAATGCGGTCGGGGCGGGCCTTCAGCGTGAAGGCGACGTTGGAAAGGGCGATCCGTCCTTCCTCTTCCAGAAGCGCGGGGCGGCCCCGCTCCGCGCGGCGGGCCTCGGCCCCCACAAACCGTTCGGCGATCCGGTTGATGCGCGCACGCCACAGGCGTTGGGCCGACGGCCATGGAATATCTTCTGCCAGAACAGTGTCTGTTACGGCCAAAAGCCGGGCCGTGGCCTCGGATTGCGCTTCGTTCTCCGGGCGGTCGCGGATGAACCGTTCAACGATGTCGTGCAACGTTTGCCCGCGCAGCCGTGCGTCCGGCTCCGGCAGCAGCGGGTCAAGTGGCCGCAGCCGCAAGACGTGGCGTGAGTAGACTGCATAAGGATCACGGATCAGCCGGCTGATCGCCGTGACCGGGAGTTCGCGCGGACGAGCGGATACCGGCGGCCGCGGCGCGGGGCGTTTCGCGGGGGTCGCTTCGCCCGGCGCTTCAAGCCCGGCCGACAGGGCCAGCCAATAGGCGCCGCGGGTTCGCATGGCCTCAAGCGCACTTGCTTCTTCGTCCAAACCGGAAATCAGGTTGCTGAGCCGGTCGAGCCAGCGCGAGGGCACGGTTTCGGCCTCGTCATCTCGGATGGCGCGCGTCAGGATCACCCGCGGCGCTCTTGCCAAAGCCAACTGAAAATCATGGGCCGAAAGACCGATCTGGCGCTCAGGCAAGGTCAGGCCCAGCGTCAGCCGCATCTGGCGCGACAGCCAGGGGTCGGGCGCGGGCAGGGTGGGCCATGTGCCATCGTTCAACCCGGCTAGCACGACAAGATCGGCCTGCAGTTCGCGCGCTTCCCGCGTGCCGTGAATCGCGATCAGCGGATGGCTGCCAGACGGCGTGCGCACGATCTCCTTTTGCAGCAGCCCGGCGACCAATGCGGCAAAGTCGGAGGCCGTGCAGGTCCCGCCGTTTGGCGCTTCGGCCTTGAGCAGTCGAAGGGTGGCTTCCGCCAACTGGCCAGCTTCCCGCCGCCACAATTCGCTGGCGTCGACAGTCCCGTCGGGACCAGCGGCAATCTGGTTCAGAAGGATGAAAAGCGTATCTGAATAAGCCAAAATCGCGTCATTTTGCGCGACGCCGGAAAGACCGATCCAGCCCGCGATCCAGCCTGCCCACAGGTCGCACGCCGCATCGTCTTGCAAGGTCGCCCAATAGTGCAGGTCTTCGGCTTGCGGGAAAGGCGGCCCATGCCGGCGCAGATGCAGTTCCAGTTCGCGCGTCAGGCGCAGGTGCTGGCCACGGTGGGGCGATCCGGTCGCGGTCAGCGGATGTTTCAGGAGGGTCAACAGCGCCTCTGCCGTCATCGGTCGACCAAACTGGCCACAGACATGCCGGATCAGACGGCCTGGCGCGCTCAGATGCAGGGGGCGTCCGGCACTGTCGTCAGGCAAGATCCCCCAACGGTCGAGCGCGGCCGTCACCCGCCGCGCCAGAACCCGGTCCGGCGTCATCAGGACCGCGTGCTTCCCACATTCAGCGGCATCCCTGAGCGCGAGCGCGATGGCAAGCGCTTCGGCGCGCGGGGTCGGCGCCTCGATCAGGCTCAGCCCGGCGGTCGCAGGGCCAAGCGGGCCGAAGGCGGCACCCTCAGACAGCCACTGATCGGTCACGGGTGCTGGCCGCAGCGCGAGAGAGACGAGCCGGTTGCGGGCTGGGTCTGCGGGGGGCGTCGGCTGCCAGCCCGCCACATCGGCGGGCCGCCGGTCCAGCACCTGCAAAAGCCGCGCATACCGATATTGCGGGTGATCCTCGTCCGGCACCGATCCAGCGGTCAGGCTGGTCCAGGCCTGGGGCGTCATGTCGAAATCATAGCCCGGCAGCACCAGCGCGCCCTGCGGCAAGGACGCGACCGCCTGCATCAGAAGGGCAGTCGCCCCGCGCGATCCGGTGGAACCTGCGACGATGACAGGATCGGTTGGCGGATCGTTCCGCCATTGCGCGGCCAGCGCTTCGACCGCGCGGCGCTGCAAACCGGCCGCAGACCCGGCAGCATCCGGCGCGAAGTAGGGCGAGATGATCCGCAGGAAGGTCAAGGACCTTTCCCAGTGGATCGCGTGGTTTTCAGCCAGGTTAGGGTCTTCCAGCGCCCCGGGTGATACGCCTTCGGTCTGCATCTCGTCCAGAAGATCGGCCAGATGGTCGGCCAGATCGAACGTTGCCGTGCCCGGCGCAAAATCCCGCTGCCGTGTCGTCAGTTCCGCGACCAGCCGCGCCAGTTCCAACCGCCGCCTGAGTGGCGGCACCGGGACCTCATCCGCCGCAAGGTCGCTCACCAGCATCAGCCGCGGCAGAAATCCCGGCCCGGCTTCGTGAAAGGCCGCGCGCACCCGGTCGCGCATCCGGGCGGTGTTCAGGTAAAGCCTCACCCGCGCCATCGCTTCTGGCGGCTGGGCGGCAAGCCGGTCGCGCAGGCCTGCTACCAGCGCGCGTGGGAAATCCACGCCGGGCGGCAGGCCAAAGATCCGGGGATGGGGCAAAGGGTCAAACATGCGCGGCCCGCAGCATGTCTTCGGCAAGACCAATAGCCTCTGGCCGACCGACATCGCACCAGCCGCCCTGATGAACCAGACCGAAAAGCCGCCCTTCCGCTGCCATCTTGTTCCACAGAAGGTTGAGCGAAAAGACCCGCTCGGTAATCCCGGCCAGCCCGTCAGTGCGCAGGATCTGCGCCCCGGTATAGACCAGCCCTGCACCACGGGTCAGGCGCCCGTCGCTGTCCATCAGGAAGTCCCCCTGACCGGTGTGCCCGGTCGCCCGATCCCGCGGAACCAGAAGCAAAAGCGCATCCATCCGCGCCGGATCCCAGGCCATTTCAAGCTCACGGATCGCCAAAGGCCCCGTCCAGACCGCATCGGTGTTGAGCGTGAAGACAGGCCCTTGCCCCAAGAGTGGCAGCGCCTGCTTCAACCCGCCGCCGGTTTCAAGAATCGTCTCTGTTTCAGCCGAAAACGCGATATCCTTGCGGTCCGAGAAATGATCGCGGATCATCTGCGGCAGATAGTGAAGATTGACGACGATCCGCTCCACCCCGTTGGCCTGCTCAAGCGCATGGTCGATCAGCGCCTTGCCCGCGACCCTGATCAGCGGTTTGGGCTGCGCGGCAGTCAACGCGCCCATGCGGGTACCGAAACCCGCCGCGAACAGCATCAAAGATCGGGGCGTGTTCCGCATTTTTCCTTGATCCTTTGCAGGTTTTCCGGGGTCGGGGCGGGCAGCCCGACGGTTATGGCATGCGCGAGCGGGGCAAGGCCGGGATGCGCCAGGTTGCGCATCAGATAGCCCCAGATGCGCGGCATGTAGTCCAGATAATGCGCCTTGCCGGAGCGCAGGCAAAGCCGGGCAAAGACCGCCATGATCCGCAAAGCGCGCTGCGCCCCCAAAAGCGCATAGATCGCCGCGAAAGTGTCCGGATCGCGACCCGTCTTCTGGAGATAGTCGGTCAGGCAGGCGGCCTCGGTTGCGGGCGACACGTCACGGCGGGCGTCCTGACAAAGCGACACGAGGTCGTAGGCCGGATGGGTCGCGAACGCATCCTGGAAGTCCAGTAGCCCCACTTGCGCGGGGCCGGTGCGACCGGGCAACCAGATCAGGTTTTCCGCGTGAAAATCGCGCAGGGACACCACCAGTGAACCATCTGAAAAATGATCGTGAAGGCGGGCGATTTCAACGGGGATTGCCGCTGTGGCATCGCTCGGGCGGGCATCGACGGCAGGCAGATACCAAGCCGTCAGGCGCGCAGACAAATCGGCCAATGCCGCGCCATCGGCCACGGCCAGAAAGCCGGGCGGCGGGCGGCGGTGCAGATCGCACAGAAAGTCCGTCACGGAAAGGTAAAGCGGCCGTTCCCGTGCGGGATCCGCCACAACAAGGCGCGCGATCAGGTCGTCACCCAGATCCTCCAGCAACAAAAGGCCGTTGGCCATATCTGACGCCAGAAGGGCAGGGGCAGAATAGCCCTGTGCCGCCAGCCAGCGCCCGACGTCCACGAAACGGTCGACACGTTCCCCCGATCTTGGGTCGGCGTCCATCAGAACCGCGCGGGCGGTGCCGTTTGTCAGCCGCAGATACCGCCGTGCCGACGCATCACCCGCTAGCGGGTGACGCAGTGCGTCGGCCCAACCGGCATCAGCCAGAAAGCTGTGGATCAGTTGCTGGCGGGCGTCAGTCATCGGCCATTTCCAGCGCGTGAAAGACACCACTCCAATGATCCGCATCACCGGCAAAAACCGCTTTCCGAGCGTCAGAAACCGGGTCCGGCGTCAGCGTCACCACCATCGCGTGGGGCGGCCGCAGCGGCCCGAGCCGGTCGGGCCATTCCACCAGACAAATCGCCTCGTCGAAGGCCTGTTCCAGGCCAAGCTCGGTGATCTCGTCGGGCTGGCTCAGCCGGTAGAGATCGGCGTGCCAGATCTCCGTCCCGCCCGCCAGATAGGTCTGCACGAGGGTAAAGGTGGGCGAGGGCACGTCTTCCGCCCGCCCCTCTGTCGCCAGCCGCGCCTGGATGAGCGAGCGGCAGAAATGGGTCTTTCCCGCCCCGATCGGCCCGTCAAGCAACAGCACATCCCCCGGACGGAGCAGGGGCGCAATCCGTTCCGCCAAACGTCGCGTCGCTTCCGCGTCGGGCAGGCAAAGGGTGATCTGGCGGGCGTCTGAAGTCATGCCGGAACTCTTAGCTGCCCGGTCGCAACCCGCAAGCCGAAAGGTCAGACGGCGGTCAAAAGGGCTGACAGCGCCAGCCAGCCAGCCAGCTCCGCCACCTGCTGCATCGCGCCCAGCACATCGCCGGTTTGCCCGCCGATCCGGCGCAGGGCAAGCCACCCCAGACCGATCGCGGCCACAACCATCGCCGCCGCTGTGGCAAGTGCCGCAGGCCCGGTCAGCCACAGCGCTGCAAAGCCGATCGCCAGCGCCAGAAGGGCAGGGCGCTGGCCCACACCGCCCGCGGCACGGCCCAGCCCGTCTTCACGCGCGGCGGGCATCAGATGCAGGGCGGCAGGCATCATCGCCCGGCTGGCAGCGCCCAGCGCGATCAGCGCCAGCGCGCCGTCGCAAGCGCCAAGACCGGCCAGTGCCCCCACCCGCAGCAGGAGCGAAAACCCGATGCCAAGCGCGCCGTAACTGCCGATCCGGCTGTCGCGCATGATCTCAAGCCGCCGGGTCTTGTCCTTGCCGCCACCGAACCCGTCGGCCAGATCGGCCAGCCCGTCTTCATGCAGCCCGCCCGTGGCCAGCGTCCCGGCCAGCACGGCCAGCACGGCCGCAGGCAAGGGCGGCAGACCAATCGCCAGCGCCAGCCACCAGATCAGTGCCGAAATCCCGCCGACCACCAGTCCGACGACTGGCCAGCCCCAGGCCGAAGCCCCCATCGTGGGCACATCGCCGGCAAGACTGCCCACCGGCAGGCGCGTCAGGATCAGGAACCCCATCCTGAGCTCGCCAAGGACCCGGCGGAGCGGGGCGGGTGTCATGCTTCAGACACGCCCGCTTCGCCGAAAGTCGCCATACCATTGTGGCAAGCAAGCGCGGACCGCACGATCCCAAGCGCGAGCGCCGCCCCCGACCCTTCGCCAAGACGCATGTCAAATTCAAGGACCGGGCGCTTGCCGATGGCGGCCAAAAGCTTGCGGTGACCCGGTTCGGCGCTTGCATGGCCGACAAGGCAATGATCCAGAAGCCGGGGGTCGGCCGCATACAGAACCGCCGCCGCCGCCGTGCAGATGAACCCGTCAAGGATGACCGGAATGCGCGCCGCGCGCGCCGCCAGCACCGCCCCGCAGATCGCCGCCTGTTCCCGCCCGCCAAGGGCCGCAAGGATGGCACCCGCATCGCCTGCGGTAGCAGAATGCTGTTTCAATCCGCGTTCGATCGCATCCACCTTTCGTGCGATACCGGCTGGATCAGAGCCTGTTCCTGGCCCGACCCATTCCGCCACGCTGCCGCCGAAACAAGCCGCTGCCAATGCGGCGGCGACGGTCGAATTTCCGATACCCATTTCGCCAAGGATCAAGATATCCGCGCCCTCGTCGACCGCTCTCGCACCGCGGTGCATTGCGTCCAGCGTCTCGGCCTCGCTCATCGCAGGGCCTTGGGTGAAATCGCCGGTCGGGCGCTCAAGCTCAAGCGCGATCACGTCAAGTTCGGCCCCATTGGCCCTGCAAAGCTGGTTGATCGCCGCGCCGCCATTCTGGAAATTGCCGACCATCTGCACGGTCACTTCCTGGGGATAGGGGTTCACGCCCTGTGCACAGATCCCGTGATTGCCTGCAAAAACCAGCGCCTGCGCTTTCCAGATCTCCGGCCGCGCCGTGGCCCGCCAACCCGCCATGAATTCGGCGATCTCCTCCAGCCGGCCAAGCGAACCCGGCGGTTTGGTCAGGCTGTTTTGCCGTGCGCGCGCGGCTTCAGCCGCGGACTGGTCCGCGCCGGGCAACTGGTCGGCCAACCCGGACAGATCGGAAAGAGCATTCAACGCGAAGGTCATGTCATTTCACTTTCATTGGCAGGCCCACCACGGCGAGGATGACCTCATCCGCCACGGCGGCAACCCACTGATTCACCTGACCCGCCGCATCGCGGAAGTCGCGGGCCAGCTTGTTGTCTGGCACGATGCCCGCGCCCACTTCATTCGTTACCATCACCACCGGATCGGACTGGCGCGGAAGCTCGGCACAGAGCGCCTGCGCTGCTGCCTGCCAGTCATGCCCTCCCAGCATCAGGTTCGTCAGCCACAAGGTCAGGCAATCCACCAGCCGTGGCCCCCGCCTATCCGTCAGCCGCAGTGCGCCCACAAGGTCGAGCGGTTCGGCATGATCCGACCATTCCGGCCCCCGTCGCGCCCGATGGGCAGCAATACGCACTGCCATTTCCGCATCGCCCACCTCGGCGGTGGCGATATAGACAGCGCGCGGGGCCAGTGACAGCGCCTTCGTCTCGGCGATGACGCTTTTGCCCGATCTGGCCCCCCCGGTAATCAGTATCGTCTTGCTCATGGCCCGGTGACAAAGCAGAAACGGGCAGCGCGCGGAAGGGGGAATACGACGGTGAGCGGCGAGACTGCGACAGAGCTGGTGTTGATCCGGCATGCGCCCGCGCTGACCGGGGCGCGGCTCTGTGGCCGGACGGACGTAAAGGCAGATCTTGGCGATACGGCCCGGATCGCGGCGGTGCGTGTGCTGGCCGGTTTGCCGGTGCGCCTGATTGTCAGCCCGGCCCAGCGCTGCCAGCACACGGCACAGGCGCTGTGGCCCGACCGCGAAGGCGCCCTGGACGCCGACCTGTGGGAACAGGATTTCGGCGCGTGGGAGGGGCGTCCCTATGCGGATTTGCCCGACCTCGGCCCTTTGCCGCCGGTCGATCTTGCACATCATCGCCCGCCAATGGGGGAAAGTTTCGCCGATCTTGCCGCGCGGGTCTGGCCGGCGCTGAACGTCATTGCGGATGGGGGCAACGCAACCATCGTGGCCCACGCCGGCACGATCCGGGCGGCTCTGTCACTGGCCCTCGACAGTCTCGTTTCCGGCCTCGCGTTCGAGATCGCGCCCCTTTCGGTGACGCGCATCGCCCGTTTGACCGATGGCGCGGGCTGGGTCGTGCGCGGCGTGAACGGACAACCGTGATGATCACGCGGGTCGAGGGGCATTTCGGCGAACTGATGCAGGGCCGTCTCGGGGCGGATGGCCCGGTTGTTCTGATCACGCTGCCCTGTCCTGCCCTCGCGGTCGAGGCGCAGCTTGCACCCCTTTCCGATCCGCATGGTCTGTTGCCTCCGGCAAGGGCGCGGGCGCTTCTGTCGATCCTTGGCCTGCCGGACCCCGCGCCCTTTTCGCTTTCGGCCAACATGCCGCGGGGCGGGGGGGCGGGTGCATCGAC
>DAORUY010000027.1:0-20023 GCA_035433445.1 Paracoccaceae bacterium | reverse complement strand
GGAGCGGTTGAAGTCCAGCACCATGGGCATCACCACCGCGTTCGTTGTGCCGTGGTGCGTATTATAGACCGCGCCGATCGGGTGGCTCAGCGAATGGATGGCACCCAGACCTTTCTGGAAGGCGACCGCGCCCATCGCCGCCGCGCTCATCATATGGGCGCGGGCTTCAAGATCGGTCGGGTTGTTGTAGGCCTTCACCAGATTTTCGAACACCAGACGCATCCCTTCCAGGGCGATGCCCTGGCTCATCGGGTGGTAGAAGGGCGACGAGTAGGCCTCAAGACAATGCGCCAACGCGTCCATGCCGGTGCCTGCGGTGATGAAGCGCGGCATGCCGACCGTCAGGGCCGGGTCGCAGATGGTAACGGCGGGCATGAGCTTGGGGTGGAAAATGATCTTCTTCTTGTGCGTCGCGGAGTTCGTCAGAACCCCGGCGCGGCCCACTTCCGATCCCGTTCCAGCCGTGGTCGGCACGGCGATGATCGGCGCGATCTTCGCCGCATCGGCGCGGGTGTACCAGTCATCGACATCTTCCAGATCCCAGACTGACAGGTCGGCCCGCTGGCCCGCCATCAGCGCGATCATCTTGCCAAGGTCAAGCGCCGAGCCACCACCGAAACAGATCACCCCGTCATGCCCGCCCGCCTTGTAGACCGCGATGCCGTCGGTCATGTTTTTCTCGTTCGGGTTCGGGTCGACCTCTGAAAAGACGGCGCGGCCAAGGCCCGCACCTTCCAGAACATCAAGCGCGGCCGCCGTGATCGGCAGGGCGGCCAGCGCCTTATCCGTCACCAGCAGGGGCTTTTTCAGCCCGGCGGATTTGGCATGTTCCGCCAGTTCCGAAATGCGGCCAACGCCGAACTTGATCGCGGTCGGATAGGACCAGTTGCGGTTGGGAACATTGTGGCTCATCGGATCAGACCTTCTTCAGATGGTAGGATTTCGGTCGGGTCACCGAATGGAACCCGAGATAGGAAAGCGACCCGCCACGCCCGGTATCCTTGCAGCCGGTCCAGCACAGCGCCGGGTCGAGATAGTCGGCGCGGTTCATGAAGATCGTGCCGGTCTCGATCTGCTGGCCGATCTGCATCGCCGTATCGTAATCCGAGGTCCAGATGGAGGCGGTCAGCCCATAGGGGCTGTCGTTCATCAGGCGGATGGCTTCATCGTCGCCCGACACTTTCATGATGCCGACGACGGGGCCGAAGCTTTCCTCCATCATCACACGCATGGAATGATCGACATTCACCAGAACCTGTGGGGCCAGATAGGCACCGCCATCATCGGCGGGGAAAAGTTTCGGGTCGATCAGGGGCTTCGCACCCGCAGCCACTGCCTCGGCGATCTGGCTGCGCACGGTGGCCGCGAAACGTTTGTTGGCCATCGGGCCAAGGGTCGTCGCCGCGTCGAACGGATTGCCCAGCTTCAGCCCCGACGCCCAGGCGACGGCGCCCTCCACAAAGCGGTCGAAATGCTTTTCGTGCACATAGATCCGCTCGATCCCACAGCAGCACTGGCCCGCGTTATACATCGCGCCATCCATCAGCGTGTCGATGGCCGCGTCGACATTCGCATCGGCGCGCACATAACCCGGATCCTTGCCGCCAAGTTCAAGCCCAAGCGGCGTGAAGGTGCCCGCTGCTGCCCGTTCCATCGCCTGTCCGCCACCGACCGAGCCGGTGAAGTTGACAAAGCCGAAGGACCGTGCGGCGATCAGCGCCTCGGTCGTGGTATGGTCAAGGACGACATTTTGGAACACATCCTCAGGCACGCCCGCCGCATGGAAGGCCTGTGCGAGCCGTTCGCCCACCAGCATGGTTTGGCTGGCATGTTTCAACACGACCGAGTTCCCGGCGATCAGCGCCGGCGCGAGCGTATTGATCGTGGTCAGGTAGGGATAATTCCACGGCGCCACGATGAAGACGACGCCGATCGGTTCGCGGGCCAGATAGCGGCGGAAGGCATTGGAATCCTCGACGATCAGCGGCGCGAGGGTCTTTTCCGCGATTTCCGACATATAGTCGGTGCGGGCGTTCACGCCGCCGAACTCGCCGCCGTAACGGGTCGGACGACCCATCTGCCAGGCGATCTCCTCGACGATCGGATCTTTCATCTCGTTCAGTTTCGCAACACCAGCGCGCACCAGCGCAATACGCTCAGCAAGGGGGCGCGCCGCCCAGCCTTTTTGCGCGGATTTGGCGCGCGCCACGGCGGCCTTGGCGGCCTCGGGTGTCAGCGGCGTGCGTTCGGCATAGACCGATCCGTCGACCGGGCTGATCAGTTGAATGGGTTTCATCTCAAGCTCCTCGTAGGACGGGGTTCACCCCGCCGTTGCGACAGAAGGCGGGGTGAACCCCGCCCCATGCCGATGTCTTATGCCCGCTCCAGCAGACGCTGGATTTCAAAATCGGTGACCACGCGGTCGGTTTCCGAAATCTCCCACTGGCAGGCGTGGTGATAGTGATCGATCACGTCATCGCCGAAGGCTTCGCGCAGCATCTTCGATCCGGTCAGAAGGGTTGCCGCCTCGCGTAGCGTGTGCGGGATTTCGCGGATTCCTTTTGCGGAATACATGTCGCCCGACAATTCCGGCTCCAGCTCCATCTTCTTTTCGATCCCGTCCAGGCCGGCCGCCAACAGCGCGGCGCAAGCCAGATAGGGGTTCACATCTGCCCCCGGGATACGGCATTCGACACGGATCGCCTTGGTATGTTCGCCGCAGATGCGGAAGCCCGCCGTGCGGTTGTCAGCCGACCAGACGGCCTTTGTCGGGGCGAAAAGACCGATGCAGAAGCGTTTGTAGCTGTTCACGTAAGGGGCAAGGAAGGCCGTGATGTCGCGGGCGTGGGTCAGCTGCCCGGCCAGGAAATGCTTCATCATGTCCGACATGCCGTGAGGATCGGCCTTGTCGGCGAAGGCGGGCTTGCCATCCTTCGTCCACAGCGACTGGTGGATGTGGCTCGAGGATCCCGCTTTTTTCGTATCATATTTGGCCATGAACGTGACCGACCGGCCCTTCGACCAGGCAATTTCCTTCACCGCCGCCTTGACGATCGTATGGTTGTCGGCGGTGTCGAGTGCGTCGGAATAGCGATAGTTGATCTCTTCCTGCCCGCTGTCGGCTTCACCCTTGGAGTTTTCCACCGGGATGCCCGCGCCATAAAGCCCGTTGCGCAGAGCCCGCATCACGTCTTCTTCCTTGGTGGTCTGGAAGAGGTGGTAGTCTTCATTGTATGCGCTGATCGGCTTCAGCCCGGTGAAGTTCGTGTCGCGCAGCGTTTCATAGCTGTTTTCGAACAGATAGAACTCCAGCTCGGTCGCCATCATCGGTTCAAGCCCCATGGCACGGGCGCGTTCGACTTGGCGTTTCAGCACCGACCGGGGCGCATGCGGCACCAGTTCGTGCGTGTGATGATCGAGATAATCACACAGCACCATCGCCGTCGCCGGCAGCCACGGAATGATCCTGAGCGTTGCCATATCCGGCTTCATCACATAATCGCCGTAACCCTTTTCCCAGCTCGACGATTTGTAGCCGGGGACGGTGTTCATCTCCATGTCGATGGCCAGAAGATAGTTGCAGCAATGGGTTTCTTCCCAACCGCCATCGACGAAGAACTGAGCATGAAAACGCTTGCCCATCAGGCGGCCCTGCATGTCGATGCCCGCCACCAGTACCGTGTCGATCTCGCCTGATTTGACCGCTTTTCTCAGCGCATCTAGTGTCAGATTTCCAGCCATTCTAACTCTCCCGTAAAAGGACAAGGGGTCGCTCTTCCGGCGGCGGCCTGTCCTGAGTTTCCTGTTCGTTTCATGCCGGGTGATGTCCCGGCGGCCCCGTCAGGCACTTCGATGCCGACCGCGCTGAAGTTCGCTCAGCGCAGAGCGCAGCACCGGCGCAAGCCGATGGGCCATGTCGTCTTCGGCCTGGGGATGGCCAATCAGGTCGTTGCGGATTTCGAGCATCACATTGTCCAGGCCGTAGGGCGTGGCCTGAAGGCGCAGGGTGTGTGTTACTTGATCCGCAGCGGAATAGGGTTCGTTCAGGCGCGTGGCCAGCTCGGTCTGTCGTTGCGCTTGCTCAACGACCTTCAACGCCAGCGCGGGATCAGCGTCATGGATAACCCCGAACTCCAAGTCGCGCGGCTTGCCGAAATAGACGGGCGTGAAGGAATGGATGGTCACGATCACCGGGGGACGGCCAATGGCGATGCGCCGCGCGATTTCGCCATGCAGTGCGGCGTGAAAAGGCAGATAGACTGCCTCGGTGCGTGCCGTTCGCTGCGCAGGCGTCAGGGTCGCATTGCCCGGAATGTCATATATTTCACTTTTCGCAGGCATCGCGCCCGGCGCATGGGGCGGCCGGTTCAGATCATACACAAGCCGCGTCACCCGCGCATGCACGAGGCAGGCGTCCAGCCGTTTCGCCAGCCCGCGCGCCAGCCCGAGCGCACCGGGGTCCCATGCGATATGGGCATTGCGCGCCGCAGCACTCAGGCCCAATGTGCCATAGGCCTTGGGGAGCCGATTGGAGGCATGTTCGCAGACCAGCAGAAAGTCGCTCTGACCGCCGCGATTTTCGACGGCAAAGACCGGAACTGTCGGGCCAGTGCTGGCAGACATGTGCTTCGGAATCCCCCCTGATACAAATGTAACGGTCATATGTTGGCTGGCGACTGTCAAGATGTTTCCCGCCAGAAAAATTCTGTTACGATCTTTACGAAACGCCCCGCGTGAACCGGAGTTGCCCAGTGACAAAAGCGATGCCAACTATCGAACAGCAGATCAAGACCGCCTTCGATGGGCTGACCCGCGCAGAACGGCAGCTTGCCAGCCACATCATGCGCAATTATCCGGTGGCGGCACTGGGGTCGATCACGGCGCTGGCCAAGGGGGCGGATGTCTCGACCCCCACAGTCGTGCGTCTGACCCAGAAACTAGGTTACAAGGGATATCCGGATTTTCAGTCCATCGTGCGGTCCGAAGTGGAGGAGCGCCTGATTTCCCCACTCGCCAAACATGACCGCTGGGCGGGCGGTGTTCCTCAGACCCACATGCTCAACCGTTTTGCCGATGCGGTTATGGGTAACCTGCAAGCGACGCTCGCGCAGATCGACCATGCAGAGTTTGATGCGATCGCGGGTCTGATGGCCGATCCTGCGCGTCAGGTCTATGCGACCGGCGGACGGATCACCCATGCGCTTGCCGATTATTTCGTTACCCACATGAACGTTATCCGGGCCGGGGTATCATTGCTCTCCGACCGGGGCAGCGCCTGGCCACCGGCGCTGATCGAAATGAAGCCCGGCGATGTCCTTCTGGTGCTGGACATCCGTCGCTATGAAAGCAGCGTTCTGCAATTGGCGGAAATGGCGGCTGATCAGGGGGCGCTGGTTGTGCTGATCACCGATCAATGGGTATCCCCCGCGAGCGCCTTCGCCCGTCATCGGCTGTCGGCGCATGTCGAGGCTCCCTCTGCCTGGGATTCGACCGTTGCGATCCAGCTTCTGTTGGAAACGCTTTTGGCGGCGGTTGAAAACCAGACCTGGTCGGAAACCCAAAGCCGCATGCAGCGGCTTGAGGAGCTTTATGCGCGGTCGCGCTTTTTCAGGCGCGGCAAGTAGCCTGCGACCCGCCGCGCCGGGCTATCTCTTCAGGTGTTGATCACCAGAAGATCACTGGCAGCAAGCGACAGGGTCACGTCGTCGCCAACCTTGGGCGGCGGCACTTCGGATGTGTTGAACGTGTCGAACGCCATTTCTGTGCCGCCCAAATCGGCCCGAATGCGGATCACCGAACCCAGGAAATGCACGCTGGAGATACGCGCCCGTAGGTGTGTCTCGCGCCCGGCACTGGCACCAAGGCTGATCATTTCGGGGCGGGAAGCGAGGGTGATCTTGCCTGAGGGCACCGGTCGACCCAGCGTGATCTCCTGCCCCGCCACCCGGATCTTGCCTGTCGCCGGATCGGACACTTCGCCGTCGAGCGTATTGAGGGTGCCGACGAAGTTCGCGACGAATTTCGTGGTGGGCCGGTTGTAGATTTCAAACGGCGTGCCGATCTGGTCGGCAATGCCCTGGTGCATCACGACCACGCGGTCCGACATGGAAAGCGCTTCTTCCTGATCATGGGTCACGAAGATCGTGGTGATACCGAGCCGTTGCTGGATCGCGCGCATTTCCTCGCGCAGCGACACGCGGATCTTGGCGTCCAGCGCCGAAAGCGGTTCGTCCAGAAGCAGCACCCGCGGCCGCACGGCCAGCGCACGGGCCAGCGCCACCCGCTGTTGCTGGCCGCCCGAAAGCTGGAACGGATAACGGTTGCCCAGTTCCGCCAACCCGATCAGGTCCAGCATCTCTTCGACCCGTTTGGCGCTTTCGGTCTTGGGGACGCCTGCAACCCTCAGCCCGAAGCCAACGTTTTGCGCGACGGTCAGGTTTGGAAACAGGGCATAGGCCTGAAACATCATGCCGATATTGCGCTGGTTGGGACGCAGATCGACCACATCCTTGTCGTCAATGCGGATGGAGCCGGAGGTCGGCGTTTCGAACCCTGCGACCATGCGCAGGACTGTGGTCTTGCCACAGCCTGATGGGCCAAGCAGCGAGATGAACTCGCCCTTTTCGATTTTTAGGTTGAAATCCTTCACGACCCTGGTCGCGCCAAAGGATTTTTCCAGATGTTCAATTTCAAGAAAGGCCATCAGCGCGCCGCTTTCGTATGTTTGGAAAACCGGGTGACAAGCTGGATAAGGCCCATGCAAACCCAGGTGATGGCAAATGAGATTACCGCCAGCGCCGAAGGCTCATAGGCGCGGTTTGCACCCAGAAGCTGCATGTAGGGGCCAAAAGCAGGACGGTTCAGCAATGCCGCCATGGTGAATTCGCCGATGACGATGGCGAAGGTCAGGAAGGCACCAGAAAGAACGGCGACCAACACATTGGGCAAGATAACCCGTGAGAGGATCGTGATCCAGCCAGCCCCCAGCGATTGCGCGGCCTCAGTCAGAGTTGCCACGTCAATGGTGCGCAGGCCCGTATCGACGGCCCTGTACATGTAGGGCAACGCAAGCGTTGCATATCCGAACATCAGCAGCAGGTTGGTCCCCATTGCGCTTCCGGTCAGCGGCAGCCAACTGGAGGTGTTGAACATGCGGATATAGCCGAACACGATCACAATGGCGGGAATCACCAGCGGCAGCAGCGTGATGAATTCAATGTAGGGTCTGAGACCCGGCATCTTCAGCCGCACCCAATAGGCCGTCGGAACCACCAGAAGCACGCCGAACAGGATGGTGACCAGAGCCATAATCACCGAATAGCCGAACGTTTCCTGAAACTGCGCATCGCCAAGGACCTTGGCATAGGCATCGAAGGAGAGTTCCCCCCGGCGCATGCGCAGCGAAAAAACGGTCATCCCGAGCAGCGGCAGCGCGAAGTAGAGCACGCTGAATGCGAGAACGGACCAGGACCAGAGGCGGGTCATTTCAGCCACCTCTCAGACCGGGCGCGGAGCCAGATGTAAAGGATATTCGCGACCCCGGTAATGATGATCATCCCGAAGGCCAGCGCATAACCCAGATGCGGGTTGCCCAATACGTCACCACGGATCTGCGAGAACAGCTTCAGCGGCACAATGTTCAGTGCAGGTCCGGCCAGCGCATAGGCCGTAGCAACCGCTCCAAACGAATTGGCAAACAGCAGCGCAAAAGTCCCAAGAAGCGACGGAAGCAGGATCGGAAACGCGATCATCCGCCAATATTGGGGACCACTCGCGCCCAGGGTCGCGGCGGCCTCCTTCCATTCCTTTTTCAACCCATCCAGCGCCGGAGTGATGATCAGGACCATCAGCGGGATCTGAAAGAACAGATATGTGATCGTCAGGCCCCAGTAGGACAAAAGGTTGAAGCCCATCGCCCGCAAATTGATGCCCCAGCTTTTCTGCAAGTAAAGCGTGATAAGACCGGCTGGCCCGATTGTGGCGATGAAAGCGAACGCCAGTGGCAGGCCCGCAAAGTTCGATGCAACGCCCGAAAAGCTCAGCAACGGGTTGCGAATCCACTTCGGCAGGCCACCCAAAACCACGGCAGCAGCCAGCGCAAAACCGATGACACACCCAAGAAATGCCGATGTCAGGCTGATCTTGATCGAGATCCAATAGGCAGACCGGATCGAGTCGGTGTTCAGATCAGCGATGTTTTGAAGGGTGAAAGTTCCGTCCGCCGTGCGAAAAGCACCAAGGACGATGTTCATCGTCGGAAGGATCAGGAACAGGAGCGCAAAGATCAGGAATGGAGCGACGCCCAGCCACTGCACAGGCAGCCGCATCCGTGCTGTCGGCCCTTTTTCCGTCTGCATGAAATGTCCCGTTGGGTCTTTTGATTGTTAAGAACCCGCCCCGAACCGGTCGGGGCGGGCATTGTTCGGATCGGTCAGATCACTCGACGTTGGCGCCGACGACGCTGTCCCAGCCCTCGGTCACGGCCTTTTTGTTGGCGTCCACTTCTTCCAGTGTCGGGAAGTAGGCGGCGGCATAAGAAGCGGCCGGCGGCAGCGCATCCAGCAGTTCTTGCGGGATCTTGCCAGCGGCCGACATCGCGTTGAAGCGCGCCGGGTGGCAGTAGCCCTTCAGCCACAGAAGCTGGCCTTCGTCCGAATAGAGATACTCCATCCACAGTTTCGCGGCATTCGGATGGGGTGCGTAGGCGCTGATCGCCTGGACATAGACGCCGGCCTGAATGCCGGTCGCTGGAACCACGACTTCGACAGGCGGGTTGCCAGCGAGCGTGTCTTTGGCGGCGAGCGCGTTATAGTCCCACATCACGACGATGGGCGTCGCGCCCTGTGCCAGCGTGCCCGACTTACCGATGACCGGCACGAAGTTGCCCGCTTTGTTCATTTCGGCGAAATACTCAAGACCCGCCTTGCCCGCAGCCTCACCCGCGGCGGCACCCTTGCCGAGACCCGCAGCATGAACCGCCAAGATCGCCTGGTTCGACGCGCGCGGATCGCCCGCCAAAGCCACCTGACCGGCATATTCCGGCTTCAGCAGGTCTGCCCAGTCAGCCGGCGTATTGGCGACCAGATCCTTGTTCACCAGGAACGACATCACGCCGTAGTAGTCGCCATACCAATGGCCGTCGGCGTCTTTGATGTTGTCCGGGATTTCGTCCCAAGTGGCGACCTTGTAGGGCTGCGTCAGCCCTTCGGCCTTCGAGGACGGGCCATAGGCCAGACCCACGTCGATGACGTCAGGCGCCTGCGGGCCGGCATTGTCCTTGTTGGCCTTGATCGCCTCGACTTCGTCTGCCGAGCCGGCATCAGGGTTCAGCTCGTTCACGGTGATCTCAGGATACTTGGCTTTGAAGCCGTCAATCACTGCACCATAGCCGCACCAGTCATGCGGCAGGGCAATTGTAGTCAACTGGCCTTCGGCCTTGGCGGCGGCTTCCAGATCGGCCATCGCATCGGCTTGCGCCATCGTCGCCGAAGCGACGAGCGCAAGGAGGCTCGTCGAAAGCACGAACTTCTTGGACATCATTGGTTTTAACTCCCGTTGTGAAGTCTGGGTCCGTTCTTGGACTCCAGTTTGCCTTAGCGGGCGTGCATGAAGGTTTTGCGACGCGCCGCAGAAGAACTGCCTTACCTAACCGCTGAATCGGGCGACATGCAACAAAACCGTACATTTCTGTTACAAATCTTTTGCGGGCCTCATCCAGCCCTCAGCGAAGCACAGGTTCGGGCATTGCGTGAACCGCCCCAGCCGTTCCAGTTCCGCCTGAAGACGGTCAAGGCGACCTCGCCCCAATGTCACGCCACTTTCAGGCCAAAAATTTGAAATCATTATTGTTTCGTCGCTGCGGCGGCACTTCGCATCCAGCCTGCCAATCAGGCGCGACCCCTCCATGACAGGAAAGACATAATACCCGAACTGGCGTTTGGCTTCGGGGACGAAAACTTCGATTCGATAGTGGAAACCAAACAGTCGTTCCGCTCTTTTGCGGTCACGAAGCGCGGGATCGAAGGGGGAAAGGATTCGCACGCGTTGCGGGGGTTCTGGTACGGCGGGGGCAGATTCGATCAGCCCCGGCAGCGCAAAACAGCGCCGGTCGCTGCCGTCCGCCCCCTCCACCGCGATTTCCATGATGTCACCACGAGCCAAGGCTTGGGCGCACCAGATCTTCGCCTCCTCCGGCCCGATCTTTGCCCAGAAGGCGGCAATCTCTCCGCTCGTGGCAAAACCCAAACGGTCGAGAGCAGAGCGGCAGGCCCAGTCTATGGTTTCCTCGCGCGGCGGGATGGCAAAGGCCGGATAGACCCGTTCGGCAAGATCATAATGTTTGGTGAAACCATCGCGATGACAGACGGCGAGCCGGCCCGAATGCCAAAGATATTCCAGCGCGGCTTTCGACGGGTTCCAGTTCCACCAACCACCGGCGGTGCGCGTCTCATCCTCGCCGACATCGCCGGTGCAAAGCGGCCCGCGGGTGCGGATATGGTCCAGCACCTCGCCCACCTTTTCGTGGAAGGCGGTGCCCTGCCAATCCTTCCAGCGTTCGGGAATGGTGACATAGTTGCGTTCGAACCGACCGTGCCAATGGGGCAGGAATTCCATCGGGATGATAGAGGCGTCATGGGTCCAGTGTTCGAACAGCTGCCGGTCGCGTTCAAGGAGCGGCTTGAGATAGTTCGGCCGGTAAGATTGACGCCGCGCCCACAAGATCATGTGGTGGGCGCGCTCGACCGTGTTGATGCTGTCGACCTGCACAAACCCCAGCCGCCGGATAAGCGCCACGAGGTCGGCACCCTTCGCGGGGCCGGTCGGCGGTTCGGCCAGCGCATGGCGGTCCAGAAAGATCCGCCGCGCGCTTTGGTTGTCCAGCCGAGGCAGGGCCACGGGTCAGCCGCCCCAGGTCCGGCTCAGGAGTGCAAGCCAGTTTTCATGAGCGATCTTACGCAAAAGCGCCGCGTCGAACCCATGCGCGCCCAGCGCGTCCAGAAGGCGGGGCAGGCCGGCCACATCCCCCAGATCGGCGGGCAGTTCGGCCCCGTCGAAATCGGACCCAAGCCCCACATGATCTTCGCCCAGGTGTGACAGAAGATGATCGAGATGGCGCAGCATCGGGTCCCAGCCCTTGAACGGTGCCCGTCGCCCGCCCGGATCAAGGAAGACGGTGGCGAAGTTCAGCCCGACCATGCCGCCGCTGTCGCGGATCATCGCCAGTTGCCGGTCGGTCAGGTTGCGGCTCGATGCGGTGACGGCATGCGCATTGGAATGGGTCGCGACCAGCGGCGCATCCGACAGGGCCGCCACGTCATTGAAGCCCTTTTCGTTCAGATGGCTGAGGTCGATCATGATCTTCAGCGCATTGCATTCCCTGACCAGACGTTTGCCCGCCTCGGTCAGGCCGGGCCCGGTGTCAGGCGTAGAGGGAAACTGGAAAGGCACCCCGTGCCCGAAGATCGTCGGGCGTGACCAGACCGGCCCCAGCGAACGCAGGCCCAGCTGGTGCCAGACATGGAGCGTATCCAGGCTTTCGTCGATCGGCTCGGCCCCTTCCATATGCAAGATGGCTGCGATCCGTCCGGCAGCCATTGCCGCGCGAATGTCGGCGACGCTGCGGCAGACAGACAGGCTGCCGGTCCGTTCCAGCGCCAGAAGGTGCCCGGCCATATCGAGCGCGACGTTCTGTGCCCGCCGCAGTTCCACTGGCGCGGGCAAGGGCAGCGCGAAGGGCGGATGGTTCATGACCTGATCCATCGCGGCCAGATCCATCGCTTCGGGTCCCGGGGGCGAGGGGATATAGATTGCGAAAAAACCGCCGGCGAAACCGCCTGCCTTCATGCGCGGCAGGTCAAGATGACCTTTGCCCTCTGCCCCTGACCAGATTGCCTGCCGCTGTCCGGGGTGGGTGTGGAACCGCAAAAGAAGATCGTTGTGGCCGTCAAATACAGGGATCATCGCATCCTGTCCTCAGCTTGTGGAACTGGCCAAGCCGTCGCATGATGCGCATGCGACGGCAAGGTCACACGTGCGGGTCACTGGGCGTGCTCTGCCGCCCGCTTCGGCGCGCTGTTGGCGGGACCCGGATAGTGGCAGGCCACCTGATGCAGGCCCGGTGTCAGGACCGGCACGTCGGTGGTGCAGCGCGACTGCGCGCGCGGGCAGCGGGTGCGGAAGACGCAGCCCGACGGCGGCGCCAGCGGTGAAGGCAGGTCGCCTTCCAGCGGGATCGCCTTCTTGGCCCGTTCGGCTACCGGGTCGGGGATCGGCACTGAGGACAGCAGCGCCTGGGTATAGGGATGTTCGGGGCGCGCATAAAGCGCGCGGCTTTCCGCCACCTCCATCGCACGGCCGAGGTAAAGCACCATCACCCGGTCGCTGATATGTTTTACCACGCTCAGATCATGGGCGATGAAGATCATCGCTAACCCCAGATCCCGTTGAAGCTGCATCAGAAGGTTGATCACCTGCGCCTGGATCGACACATCGAGCGCCGAAACCGGTTCGTCACAAATCAAGAGCTTCGGTTCCACGACCAGCGCCCGCGCAATCCCGATCCGCTGGCACTGACCGCCGGAAAATTCGTGCGGATAGCGGTTGATCTGGTTGGGCAACAGCCCGACTTTTTCCATCATCGCCTTGACGCGGGCCTTCACCTCGTCCCGCGACAGGCCCGGATTGTGGGTCATCAGCGGCTCGGCGATGATCTGTCCGACCGTCATGCGGGGATTAAGACTGGCGAGGGGGTCTTGAAACACCATCTGGATCTCGGAGCGGTATTTCAGCATCTCGCGCGACGAGAGCGACAGAAGATCGGTCTTGCCCTGCCACAAGACCCGCCCCGTCGCCGGAACCATCTGAATCAGCGCACGGGCAAGCGTGGATTTTCCGCAGCCCGATTCCCCCACGATCCCCAGCGTTTCACCGGGCGCAAGCGCGAAGTTCACCCCCGCAACCGCGTGCAGAAGGCGCGGCTTGGTCCAGGGCATGTCGCCTTCACGGCGCAGGGCGAAAGTGACGCGCACATCTTCGGCGCGCAGAAGTTCGTTGGTCATACGACCTCCTCCACCGGGCGGTTGCAGGCCCTCGAACGGCCCGGTTCGAATTCGGTCAGCGGCGCCAGCCGTTCGGGGCAGATGTCCATCACGTAGTCACAGCGCGGCGCGAAGGGGCAGCCCTTGGGCGCGCGCATCATGTTGGGCGGTGCCCCGGGGATGGAGGCCAATTCCTCTCCGACCTGATCGACACGCGGGATCGCCTTCAGAAGGCCGCGGGTATAGGGATGGGTCGGGCGGGCGAACAGCGGATCGACCGGGGCCTGTTCCATCACCTGCCCGCCATACATCACCATGACCTGTTCGCAGAAGCCGGCGACGACACCCAGATCATGAGTGATCAAGATGGTGGCCATGCCCAGATCTTTTTGCAGGTCCGACAGCAGATGCATGATCTGCGCCTGAACCGTCACATCAAGCGCGGTCGTCGGTTCATCGGCGATCAGCAGGTCGGGTTTGCACAAAAGCGCCATGGCAATCATCACGCGCTGACGCATGCCGCCCGAAAACTCGTGCGGGAACAGGCGAACGCGCCCCCGCGCATCGGGGATCTTGACGGCATCAAGCATCTCCACGCTTTGCGCCACGGCGGCTGCTTTCGACAGGCCCTTGTGATGGACCAGCACTTCGGCCATCTGATCGCTGACCCGCATGTAGGGGTTCAGCGATGTCATCGGATCTTGAAACACCATGGCAATGCGATCCGCGCGGATCGGGTTGATCACGCGCGGCGGGGCATTGAGGATTTCCCGCCCGTCGAAATGCACGGAGCCGGTCGCATGGCCGTTCTTGGCCAAAAGCCCCATCAGCGCAAAGGCGAGCTGGCTTTTGCCTGATCCGCTTTCGCCGACGATGCCCAGCGTATGCCCGCGTTCAAGCGACAGCGTAATGCCGTTCACGGCATTCACCACGCCGTCGTTGGTGTCGAAACTGACCTTCAGGTCGTTGACTTCCAATAGTGCCATTTCAACGGTCCTTCGGATCGAGCGCATCGCGCAGCCCGTCGCCGACAAAGAAGAAGGCGTAAAGCGTGATGATGAAGAAAACCAGCGGGCAGAAAAGCTGCCAGGTCATGCCTTGCATCATCCCGCCTGTTCCTTCGGAAATCAGGGCGCCAAGGCTGGTCAGCGGTTCCTGAACGCCCAAGCCAAGGAAGGAAATGAAGCTTTCCGTCAGGATCATTTCCGGCACCAGAAGTGTGGCATAGACGGCGACGATGCCCAGAAGGTTCGGCACGATATGGCGCAAGATGATCTTCCAGCCCGGCACGCCCGTGGCCTGCGCCGCTTCAATATATTCCTTGTGCTTCAGGCTGAGCGTTTGTCCCCGCACGATGCGGGCCATGTTCAGCCAACTGAGTAGCCCGATACCGGCGAACAGCATGATGATCGAGCGGCCGAACATGACGAGCAGCAAGATGATGACGAACATGAACGGGATCGCCAGCAAGATGTCGACGATGCGCATCATGATCTGGTCGGTCCGGCCCCCGACATACCCGGAAATAGCGCCATAAAGCGTGCCGACGACCACCGAAATTGCCGCCCCCACGATGCCCACCATCAGCGAGATGCGTGTTCCTTGCGCGATGCGGGCGAACAGATCGCGACCCAGCTCGTCCGTGCCGAAATAGTGACCGTTGGCAAGGGACGGCCTGCCCTTTTCGGCCACTACCCCCATCACGTCGAAATCTAGCTCCTCGTTGCTCCAGGGGGCGATACTTTCGCCGACGAAGGCGAAGGCCGCAATCAGGACCAGCAGGATCAGCCCGGCGACGGCGGCCTTGTTGCGCAAGAACCGCTTGCGTGCATCGGCCCAGGGCGAACGGCCCTTAACCTCTACCATCGCCTCGCCCAGTGCCTTGGCTTTCAGGGATGCGCTGACCATGGATCAATACCGGATTTTCGGGTCGATCCAGGCATAGAGGATATCGACCAACAGGTTGAAAAGGATAGTAAGCGTCCCCACCAGAATGGTGACGCCCATCATGACGGCATAGTCGCGGTTCAGCGCCGCATCGACGAAACTCTTGCCGATGCCGCCGGTGGAAAAATACATGTCCACAACGACCGATCCGGTGATCATCGCCACGAATGCTGGGCCAAGATAAGAGATGACCGGCAACAGCGCCGGGCGAAGCGCATGGCGCACGATGACCTTGCTTTCCGGCAGCCCCTTTGCGCGTGCGGTGCGGATGTGGTTCGATGTCAGAACTTCAAGCATCGAGGACCGGGTGATGCGCGCGATGGAGGCCATGAAGCTGGTCGAAAGCGCTATGACAGGCATCACCATATATTTCGCGGCCCCGCCTTCCCAGCCGCCGCCAGGCAGCCAACCAAGCCACAGCGTGAAGACCAGAACCAGGATCGGTGCCATCACGAAGTTCGGCAGCACCTGCGCGCCGATGGAAATGCCCACGGCCAGATAATCAAGCCAGGTGTTGTGAAAGATTGCCGCCAGAACGCCCAGCGTGACACCCACCAGGGTCGCCACGACGAAAGACACCATCCCATATTGCAAGGTCACCGGGAAACCCTGCGCGATGATCTCGTTCACGGTCCTGTCCTTGTAGATGAAGGACGGGCCGAAATCGAAATGAGCGACGATACCCCAGACATAACTGATCATCTGCCGCCAGAGTGGCTGATCGAGCCCGTATTTGGCGTTCAGATTGGCCAGAACTGCGGCCGGAAGCTGCTTTTCTTGGGTGAACGGACCGCCGGGGGCGGCGTGCATCAGCAGGAATGACAGGATGATAAGCAGCAAGAGCGTCGGCACAGCGACGGCAAGACGTTTGGCGATGTAGGAAAACATTGCGGTATCCCGAAAAGGGGGCGCGGGCCGTTGGCCCGCGCCCGGATGCCGTTACTCGGCGACGCGGTAGACGTCTTTCGCGTACCAGGTCTGCATCACGTTCTTTTCAGGAAGCCCTTTGATGTCGGGCTTGATCATGTCGACCTTGGCATAGTGGTAGATCGGGATCACCGGCATTTCGTCCGCCAGGATCTGCTCTGCCTCGGTATACATCACGTTCGGGTCGGCGGCGGTCTTCGAGCCCTTCATCAGCTCGTCATACTTCTCGCTGAAGAACTTGCCGTTGTTGTGGCCGGAGTAGGAAGTGAAGAGGTCAAGGAAGGTCGAAGCCTCGTTATAGTCGCCGCACCAGGCGTAGCGCGCGACTTCGAAGTCCTGAGCCTGCATCTTGTCGGTGTGAACTTTCCACTCCATGTTGTTGAGCGTCAGGTCGACACCGATGCCTTTCCAGAACTGCTGAACGGCGACGGCGATCTTCTTGTGGCCTTCGTCAGTGTTATAATTCAGCGACAGCTTCAACGGATTGTCCGGGCCAAAACCGGCTTCGGTCAGAAGTTCCTTGGCCTTGGCCAGACGTTCTTCCTGAGTCCAGCCCGAATAGTCGATCGTCGGCATGGCGAAGCCGTTGATCGCCCAATGGGTCCAGTTGTAAGCCGGCTTCTGGCCACCCTGAAGAACCTTGTCGACGATGATATCGCGGTCCACGGCATAGGACAGCGCTTTGCGCACCCGTACATCCTTGAGCGCCGCCGGGCCTTTGGCCTCGTCCAGGTTGAGCATGTAGATGTAGGAACATGCGTAGGGCGTCGATTTTGCTTCTGCCGGGAATTCGGTGGACAGTTGCGGATACTGGCCGGCGGGGATCTGAACACGGTCCAGTTCGCCCGCCTGATAACGGGTCAGGGCGATCGAATTGTCGTTGATCGTCAGGCCGGTTGCGGTCTGCAAGACCGTATGCGCATCATCCCAGTACCCCGGGTTCCGGGTTGCCACGACTTTTTCGCCGGGGATGTGTTCGGTCAGGGTGAAGGCGCCGTTCGAGACGATATTGGCCGGATCGGTCCATTTATCGCCAAACGCCTCGATCGTCTTCTGCGGGGTCGGGAAGACCGACGTGTGCGTCGTCATCTTCGGGAAATAGGGCAGCGGGGCCAACAGCTTGACCTCGAACGTATGGTCATCGACCGCCTTGATGCCCAGTTCATCGACAGGTTTCTCGCCCGCGATGATTTCCGTCGCATTCACGATCTGCATCAGCTCGATATACCAGGCATATTCCGATGCGGTCGCCGGATCGGCCAGACGCTTCCAGGCGTAGACGAAATCATTCGCCGTCACCGGATCGCCGTTCGACCACTTGGCCTCGGGGCGCAGGTGGAAGGTGTAGGTCATCTGATCTTCGGACAGATCGTGGCTGAGCGCGACGCCGGGCACCAGGTTGCCGTTCTGATCTTCGTTGTAGAGCCCTTCGAACAGGGCACGGGCGACATCGCTGTCCTCGACCGACGAAATGATCTGCGGATCAAGCGACTTGATCGAGTCGAGCATCCAGAAGGTGTAATTCTGGTTGTCGGACAGTTTCGTGCCCTCTGGCACATTCGCCGCAAGTGACGGAACCGCAATTGCAACGCTGAGGATTGTGGATAGCAGCAGCCGTTTTTTCATAACGGACCTCCCTGAAATATTTTGGGGCTCACGGGCGCACGGCGCAGCCGCGAAAGTGGCACGAGAGTAGCCTTGTCGGCGCGTTGCACAAGTGCAAAGCGCGCCAATATGGAGGGCGGTACGCTGCAATTCGCCGACAAAATGACGCAGCTTGCCGGCGCTTCCTTAGCGTAAACGTGACGAGTCACCATTCCGACCGGCTGTCAGTCGGCCGCGCCGCGCCACAATTTCATACAACTGATCCGGGAAAACGCCGGGGTGCTGCCATTTTTGCGACAAGCTTCGGATTTACGAATTAACCAATGACCGACACGACCGAGGAGCGGACGATGAAAATCCTGGCCACACTGATCGCGCGTGTATCCCGTAAAAAGTCCGATGTTCCCGATGCTTTTGAAACCAGGCTGAAATCGCTGACCAGCGACCGGCCGGTTCGCCGCACAGCCCGAGCGGTCCAGGCGCATCACCCGATCCTGTTCCGGCGCGGCGCGTCGGCCTGACACGTCAGAAGTTGACGGCCACGCCGGGCAGATCCAGCGCCTTCATCAGATCGCGCACTTCCTGCCGGGCGGCGACGTTGGAGATGTTCAGGCTTTCGACGCCCACATCCCGCAGGTCCAAGAGCGTAAGTCCGCGCGGGAACAGTTCGCGAAAGATCACCCGTTCGGAAAAGCCCGGCGCCACGCGAAAGCCAATGCGCTTGGAGAGTTGTTCCAGCGCATCGCCCACCTTTTTCTTGTTGTGCATCTGCTGGGCGCCAAGACGATTGCGCAGCACGATCCAGTCGATCGGCTTCAGGCCGGCGCGCGCACGCAGTTGCCGCGCGCTCCAGACCATTTCCGAATAGATCGACGGGCCGGTGACGCGGCTGGTTTCCGGGTCGATCCGCGCCAATAGGTCGAAGTCGATGAAACTGTCGTTCAGAGGCGTGATCAGCGTATCGGCCAGCGAATGCGCCACCTGGCTCAGCCGCGTATGGCTGCCGGGGCAGTCGATGATGATGAAATCTGCGTCCTTTTCCAGCCCCGCTACCGCCGCCGATAGCCGCCGGTCAAAGGCGTTCTCGCCAGGCTCCAGCGCCTTTTCGTCCACTTCGGGCAGATCGCGGTAATCCGGCGTCGGCAGGCTCAGCCCCTCGCGCTTCAGATAGGCCAGGCGATTCTCGATATAGCGCCCGAAACTGCGCTGGCGCAGGTCCAGATCCAGCGCGCCAACCTTGTGCCCCATCCGGCAAAGGGCTGTGGCCACATGCATGCAGGTGGTCGATTTGCCCGACCCGCCCTTTTCGTTTCCTACGACGATGATGTGCGCCACGGTTGCGTCCTTCGTATTCCAGAGACTGAAAAGGCGCGCTGTTTCCAGCGCGCCCCTACTATATGTTGTATGCGCTCTTCTGCAAAGCGCAAGATGATCAGAAGCCCAAGCCAGCGTATTTGTTCTTGAACTTCGAAACGCGACCGCCGGTGTCCAGCAGCTTGGCCGAACCACCGGTCCAGGCCGGGTGCACCGTCGGGTCGATGTCGAGAGCGAGCGTGTCGCCTTCCTTGCCCCAGGTCGAACGGGTCTGGTAGGTCGAACCGTCGGTCATCTTGACGGTGATGAAGTGGTAGTCGGGGTGAACGCCTTGTTTCATGGGTCCGCTCCTTACTCAGCTTTGGCTTTATAGGTTGTATCTTCCGCGATACGGGCCGATTTGCCGCGACGGTCGCGCAGATAGTAAAGCTTCGCGCGACGCACGCGGCCACGACGGACCACTTCGATCGCTTCGATGTTGGTCGAATAGAGCGGGAACACGCGTTCCACGCCTTCACCGAAGGAAATCTTGCGCACGGTGAACGACGCCGAAATCGTCGCGCCGCCCTTGCGGGAGATGCAGACGCCTTCGTAGTTCTGCACACGGGTGCGGGTGCCTTCGGTCACTTTGTAACCGACGCGCAGCGTGTCACCCGATTTGAAATCCGGGATCTTCTTCCCGAGGCTGGCAATCTGCTCAGCCTCCAGTTGGGCGATAATATCCATCGCTTGTCCTCATCTTGCTCGCGGTTGTTCCGCGAAGGTCTGCCACGATCCCAGAGCTCTCGGTCTTCGTCCGGGTCCGCCACAGCGCCCGCCAGAGGTAGGGTCATTCGATTGTGCCACTCTTTCCGCCCGGTTCCCGCCGAAGAAGGCGGATGCGTCGGCAAAAAGCCATGGGTCCAGACGACTCGCAAAAGCCCCGGACAGAGGGCGTATAGGGGGATGGGGGGCGTGGGTCAAGGGGAGGGGCAGCTGAGCTCTTGGCTATCCTCTGTCGTCGATCAACAGCTCTCCATGGCTCCAAAACCGCTCCAGCTTGACCCACCAGTAAGAAGCTTCTGGTCCGAGGAAGACCGCAAAATCCGACGCCTTCGTATGTCGATGCAAATTAGCATTCTGCAAATCTTCAAGGACACCCACGATAGTCGCCTCTCTCACATAGGTGTCACCGTGCAGAAGCCGATTTTCTA
>DAORUY010000026.1:0-20168 GCA_035433445.1 Paracoccaceae bacterium | reverse complement strand
CGCGCCGCTACAAGATCCAGGAAGTGATCAAGGTCCGCCAGATCATGCTGGTGCAGGTGGTGAAGGAAGAGCGTGGCAATAAGGGTGCGGCGCTGACGACCTATCTGTCGCTTGCCGGTCGTTACTGCGTGCTGATGCCCAACACCGCGCGCGGTGGCGGCATTTCCCGCAAGATCACAAATGTGGCTGACCGCAAGAAGCTGAAGGAAATCGCGGGCGAAATGGAGGTGCCGGAAGGCGCCGGCCTTATCATCCGTACCGCCGGATCGCAGCGCACCAAGGCCGAGATCAAGCGCGACTACGAATATCTGATGCGTCTGTGGGAACAGGTCCGCGACCTGACGCTGAAGTCGATCGCGCCCGCCCCGATCTACGAAGAGGGCGATCTGATCAAGCGGTCGATCCGCGATCTTTACAACAAGGACATCGAGGAAGTTCTGGTCGAGGGCGAGAAGGGCTATCGCGCCGCCAAGGACTTCATGAAGATGATCATGCCGTCCCACGCCAAGAACGTGAAGCTTTACAATGAAACGCTGCCCTTGTTCGCGCGTTATCAGGTCGAAAGCTATCTCGGGGGCATGTTCAACCCGACGGTGCAGCTGAAATCTGGTGGCTATATCGTCATCGGCGTGACCGAGGCGCTGGTCGCGATCGACGTGAACTCCGGTCGTGCCACCAAGGAAGGCTCGATCGAGGAAACCGCACTCAGGACCAACCTTGAAGCCGCCGAGGAAGTGGCGCGTCAGTTGCGCCTGCGCGACCTTGCGGGCCTGATCGTCATTGACTTCATCGACATGGAAGAGCGGCGCAACAATGCGTCGGTCGAAAAGCGTCTGAAGGAAAAGCTGAAGACCGACCGTGCGCGCATTCAGGTGGGCCGCATCTCGGGCTTCGGTCTTCTGGAGATGAGCCGTCAACGCCTGCGCCCAGGTATGCTCGAATCCACGACCCAGCCCTGCGCCCATTGCCACGGCACCGGGATCATCCGGTCGGATGACAGCCTCGCGCTGTCGATCCTGCGCCAGATCGAGGAAGAGGGCACGCGCAAGCGGTCGCGCGAAGTGCTGTTGAAAGCGCCGGTCGCGGTCGTGAACTTCCTGATGAACCAGAAGCGCGAACATGTCGCCGGGATCGAGGCACGCTATGGCCTGTCGGTCAGGATCGAAGCCGATCCGACGCTGGTCAGCCCCGATTTCAGCCTGGATAAGTTCAAGACGGCCACGCGCTTCGTGCCCGAAGTGACCTCGGCCGTTGTGTCGGTGAACACGACGATCATGGAAGATGCCGAAGAGGATGACCTGATCGTCGAGGAAGAGGAAGCCGACGAGGAGGATGTGCCCGAGGTGAAGGGCACCGCCGAACGGGCGCCGCGCCCCGAGGGTGACGATGAAGGCGATCCCGGTCGCAAGAAGAAGCGTCGTCGTCGTCGTCGTCGCAAGGGTGGCCCGCGCGAAGGCGAAGGGACGCAGTCTGCTGGCGATGAAGCCGGTGACGAGGATGGGTCCGACGACGAAGCAGTTGCGGAAAGTGATGCCACAACCGATGCGACGCCCGCCAAGCCGGAAGGCGCGAAGAAGCGCACCCGCAGCCGGGGCGGACGGGGACGCAAGGGGGCGGAAATCGCTGCCGCCGATCCTGTGAGTGAGGCCCCGGTGGTCGTGGCTGAGGCCGCCATCGCGGCCGAGGCGGTCGAACCCGCCGCGGAAGTGGTCGCCGAGACTGTGGCTGAGGCCCCTGTCGAGAAGCCGAAGGCCAAGCGCCCATCGCGCGCCAAGAAGGCCGCGCCGGTCGAGGAAGCCGAAGCGCCTGCCGCAGAAGCGGAACCAGCGCCGAAAGCCAAACCGGCCCGCAGCCGCGCCAAGAAGCCTGCGGTTGCTGACGCGGCGCCGGTTGAAGCCACTGTGGCCGAAAGCCCCGCGCCGGTCGCCCACCAACCTGCGCCGGAACCGGCCATCCCGTCCGCAAGCGCCAGCCTGCAACCCGATCCGGGACAGGACAGCGTGGTGGTTGAGGAAGAACCGGCCTCCGACAAGCCCAAGCGCAAGGGCTGGTGGTCGCTCGGACGATAAAGACAAGGCCGTCGGGGAAACCCGGCGGCCTTATCCTTTGCGGATCAGATAGGTCTTGATCCCGCCCTCGTCGCTAGCCGACAGAAGTTCATGCCCGCCGGTCGCGCAGAAATGCGGCACATCCACCCAGGACGCCGGATCGCTTGCCTGAAGGCGCAAGACCGAACCCTGAGCCATGTCCCGAAGCCGTTTTTGGGCTTTCAGGACCGGTAGGGGGCACAGTAGCCCGATGGCGTCGATGTCTGCATCAAGGATCATTCGCGCCGATTAGGCGGGCAGAGGAGGCTTGTCCACGGGTTTGTGAACAACCCTGTGCAATCTTCCCGTGACGACAGGGGCCGGACAAGTTAGAGGTCGGCCCCATGTTCGCTGATCTGATACTCGATGCCGGTTTCGCTCCCGCGGCGCTCCTCGCGCTCCTGGCGGGGGTATTGTCGTTTCTCAGCCCATGTGTCCTGCCGCTGGTCCCGCCCTACCTAGCTTACATGGGCGGGGTAAGCATGGGTGATCTGACCGGCGTCGCTGGCCAGAGGCGTTCGGTCGTGGTGCCGGCGCTTTTCTTCGTGCTGGGCCTGTCGACAGTCTTCCTGTTCGTCGGGTTTGCGGCCTCGGCTTTCGGGCGCCTCTTCTTGCCATGGCTCGGCTGGATCAGCATGGTCTTTGGTGCGATCGTCGTGGTTTTTGGGCTGCATTTTCTAAATATCCTGCGCATTCCGATCCTCGACCGAGAGGCGCGGCTCGCAGTCGATCGCCAAGACGGCTCAGCTTTCGGTGCCTATCTGCTTGGCTTGGCTTTCGCATTTGGCTGGACGCCATGCATCGGCCCCCAACTCGGCGCAATCCTATCGATCGCCGCGATGGAAGGCTCCATGGCGCGCGGCACGGTTCTTCTGGGCCTTTATGCGGCGGGGCTTGGTATTCCTTTTCTTCTGGTTGCTGTATTCATTACCCGCTCCCTGGTGATCATGGCCCGGATGAAGCGGCATATGGCGACCATAGAAAGGGCGATGGGCGCAATCCTCTTGCTGGTCGGTGTTGCGCTGATGACCGGGGCTTTCTCGCGCTTTTCCTTGTGGCTGCTTGAGACTTTCCCCGCGCTCTCGCAGCTGGGCTGATCGCAGGACGGCGGCGCTTGACTTTGCCCGGTCTCTGCCCGATAAGCCCACGGTCCCGGCTTGTCATCCGACTCGCAGGGGCTTCTTTTTTGCAATGACGCCCCCATGAGGGGCGCGCTGTCCGAGGCGGCGAAAGCCACCGAACGCCGGGAAGCCGGGGCCACAGGGCGCGGAAACGAATGAAGGAAAGACCCATGTTCGCGGTCCTCAAGACGGGCGGCAAGCAATACAAGGTTCAGGCGGGCGATGTGCTGCGCGTGGAACTGATTGCCGCAGAAGCTGGTGACAAGATCCAGTTCAATGACATTCTGATGATCGGTGGTGAGAAGCCGGTTCTGGGAGCCCCCCTTGTCAAGGGTGCGGCGGTTCAGGCCGAAGTCATCGACAATATCAAGGCCGACAAGGTCATCACCTTCCACAAGCGCCGCCGGAAACATTCGTCGCAGCGCACCCGTGGCCATCGTCAGAAACTGACGCTGGTGCGTGTGACCGATATCCTCGCCTCGGGCGCGGACAAGTCGGATGTGGCTGTGGCAACGGGCACCGCCATCGCCCGCCGCGCCGCGCACAACAATGCCCCCGCCGCTGCTGCTGAAGCCCCCAAGGCCAAGCGCGCGACGAAAAAAGCTGACGCGTAAGAGGAGCAAGACCAATGGCACACAAAAAAGCAGGCGGTTCTTCCCGTAACGGTCGCGACTCCGCTGGCCGTCGTCTGGGCGTGAAACTCTATGGCGGCGAAAAGGCCATTCCCGGCAATATCATCGTGCGTCAGCGCGGCACCACCTGGCACCCCGGTCAGGGCGTCGATATGGGCCGTGACCACACGATCTTTGCCGTGACCGAAGGCCACGTCACCTTCAAGAAAGGCCTCAAGGGCCGCACGTTCATCTCGGTTCTCCCCAAGGCGGAGGCGGCCGAGTAAGCCGAAAACCGAAAAGAACATCACGTTCAAAGGGGGATCGGCAGCAAAGCCGGTCCCCCTTTCCGTTTCAGGTGGGTGGGGTCCGGCGCAGAAGATGCGAAAGGAACCACCGAGATGCTGTTTACCGTCCAGACCTTCTTCACCACATTTGCCCGCGCCCGACTCGGCGCGGATGGCGTGGTGGCATTTGGCGCCCTTTCGCAACGAACCCGAAAATCCATGCCGATTGTCTTCGGAAGCGGGCGCAAACGGGACTGGGCGGGGTTCTGCCCGCCGCGGCCCGGTTTCTGGCGGGCCTTC
This sequence comes from Paracoccaceae bacterium, assembly GCA_035433445.1. Classification (GTDB taxonomy): domain Bacteria; phylum Pseudomonadota; class Alphaproteobacteria; order Rhodobacterales; family Rhodobacteraceae; genus TMP-24. The sequence continues at coordinate 15,762 of DAORUY010000026.1, read as the reverse complement.
GCCCAAAGACTCCTGCGCAGAACTGACCGCCTTGCAAGCCAAGCGCAAGACTTTAGTGATCTTTTTCGGGCAGCCTTGCGCCCCGTCCCGGAATGGACGGGGGTGGGCCGGAAGTGTCGGGGGCGGGTTCTGTCATGCTCCTGATGAAAAGTGACCTTAAGCTGCACGATGCCCTTGCGCCCGCACCGCGCGCGACCCACCTTTCTTCTGTCGGGCGGATTTCAACCCGACAGGATCACGGTTTTCGGAGGAGTGAAGACGTGAGACCTGAACTGATTTTGCTGCAACCCTTACTTGAGGCCGGTCGTTTCCAGTTGCGCCCGATCAAACCGTCCGACGCGGGTCTTATCGCGCTCTACACGTCCGACAAGCGGCTGGCCGAGGGCACGCGGTCGATCCCTCATCCCCTGCCGCCCGGCGCGGCGGAAGCATTTGTCGCGCGCGCCCTGTCGGACAGGCGTGAGGAAGATGTCTGGGTGATGGACGGCGCTGCCCACGGGCAAGCCGAAGTTCTGGGTCTGATCAGCCTGATGCGGATGGACCGCGACCAGTCGGAGGTCGGCTTTTGGGTGGCGCCCGGCCTGTGGAACACGGGCTTCGCCTCGGAAGCTGTACAAGCCATCGTCGCGGCGAACCCTCATGCCTCGCGCGCGCTCTTTGCGGAAGTTTTCCAGGATAATCCCGGATCGGCGCGGGTCTTGGTCAACGCCGGTTTCGACTATCTGGGCGATGCCGAGGCCTGGTCTGTCGCGCGAAACGCCAAGGTCGCGACATGGACCTATGTACGGCGGATGAGCTGAAAAGCGGTGCCTGCGGCTGAAGGCCGGGAGGGCTCTGCCCTTCCCGAACCCACCCGGGATATTTGACCACGATGAAGCAGTCCGTGGATCTGCATCTCCTTCATTCTGGTCCAAATATCCCGGAGGGGTCCGGGGAGGCAGCGCCTCCCCGGTCGGTCGGCGCGCTCGGCGCGACGATGGTCAACACCGGCGGGCTTGAACTAAGGGCCGCAAGGTTCTATCGCCAGCCAGACCCATTCTGAAAGCGCCACCCATGAAATTCCTCGATCTGTGCAAAGTCTACATCCGCTCGGGCGGTGGTGGCGCGGGCTGCGTGAGTTTCCGGCGCGAGAAGTTCGTGGAATTCGGCGGGCCGGATGGCGGCGATGGCGGCAAGGGCGGATCGGTCTGGGCCGAGGCGGTCGAAGGGCTGAACACGCTTATCGACTTCCGCTACCAGCAGCATTTCTTCGCCACCAGCGGCCGGCCGGGCATGGGGCGGCAGATGACAGGGGCGGATGGTCAAGACATCGTCCTGAAAGTGCCGGTCGGCACCGAACTGATCGACGAGGACGAGGAAACTGTGATCGCTGACCTGACAGAGGTCGGCCAGCGAGTTTGCCTTGCCAAGGGCGGCAACGGCGGCTGGGGAAATCTGCATTTCAAGACCTCGACCAACCGGGCGCCGGCGCGGGCCAATTCCGGGCAGGAGGGGATAGAGCGCACCATCTGGCTCAGGCTGAAGCTTATTGCCGATGCGGGGCTTCTGGGTCTGCCAAATGCGGGCAAGTCGACGTTCCTGGCTGCGACATCGAACGCGCGCCCTAAGATCGCGGATTATCCTTTCACCACGCTTTATCCCAACCTCGGTGTTGTCGGTATCGACGGCAAGGAATTCGTGATGGCCGATATTCCGGGCTTGATCGAAGGGGCGAGCGAGGGGCGGGGCTTAGGCGATCTTTTCCTGGGGCATGTGGAACGCTGTTCGGTCCTTCTGCATCTGGTCGACGGCACCTCTTCGACCATCACCAAGGACTATCGCACCATCCTGGCGGAGCTCGAGGCCTATTCGCCCGACCTTGCCGCCAAGCCGCGCATCACCGCGCTGAACAAGATCGACGCGCTCGACGCCAAGACACTTGGCACCCGGCGGCGGGCTTTGGAGAAGGCGGTGGGCGGGCCGGTGTTCCTGATGTCCGGCGTGTCCAGACAGGGCATCCCCGACGTGTTGCGCGCCCTTTACGCGCGGATTTCCGGCGAAAAGGTGCAAGACGCGGCGGAGGACGGGTCGTGGCAACCCTGAGCGGCACACCCGATATCCGCAAGGCCCGGCGGCTGGTCGTCAAGATCGGCTCGGCCCTGTTGGTCGACCGGCAAAAGGGGCTGAAGCGCGACTGGCTTCTGGCATTGGCAGAAGATGTGGCTGCGGCGAAAGCGCGGGGCACCGATGTGATCCTTGTGTCGTCGGGGTCGATTGCGCTGGGGCGCGGGGTTCTGGGCTGGCCCGCGGGCGAGCTGGCGCTGGAACAGGCGCAGGCGGCGGCGGCGGTGGGCCAGATCCGTCTGGCGCGCGCCTATGAGGAAGTCCTCGCGCCACACGGGATCACCACGGGTCAGGTTCTGGTGACATTGGAAGATACGGCGGACCGGCGGCGTTACCTCAACAGCCGGGCGACGATGGAAACACTTCTGGCCGCGGGCGTGGTCCCGATCGTCAATGAAAATGATACAGTCGCGACCGATGAAATCCGTTTTGGTGACAATGACCGGCTGGCTGCGCAGATTGCGGTGACAGTGGGGGCCGACCAGCTGGTGCTTTTGTCGGATGTCGATGGCTTCTATTCGGCCAATCCCAAGGAAGACCCGTCTGCGGTGCGGTTCGATCTGGTCGAAAAGATCACCCCCCAGATCGAGGCGATGGCGGGCGATCCGATCTCGGGCCTGTCGAAGGGTGGCATGAAGACCAAGCTGATGGCCGCCAAGACCGCCGTTGCGGGCGGTTGCGCGATGGCGATCATGGAAGGTTCGGTGCTCCGGCCACTGTCGGCGCTGGCGGAGGGCGCGCACCGGACGTGGTTCCTGCCCGACGCCGATCCGCAGGCGGCGCGCAAGCGCTGGATTGCGGCGATGAAGCCCAAGGGCGAAGTGCGGCTGGACGCGGGCGCGGTAAAGGCGTTGCAGGAGGGGAGATCACTGCTTCCCGCAGGTGTGCGTCAGGTTACAGGGAGCTTCGGGAGAGGAGAGCCGGTGGCGATCCTCGGACCAGAGGGCGAGGCGCTTGGCAAGGGTCTGATCCGCTATACGGCGGCGGAGGCGAAGGCGATTGCCGGGCACAAGTCGGCAGAGATCGAGGCGATCCTGGGCTATGCAGGCCGCGCGGCGCTGGTGCATCGCGACGACATGGTAATGGACGGCTGATGGCGGGTGTCCCCGGGGCTCGGCGCCCCGGAGCCCGGGATACTTGGGGACAGAAAATGAATGCTGACCGTGGCGAGGCGAACATAGCCGGACTAATGGCCGATATCGGCGCCCGGGCCAAAGCGGCGGCCCAGGAGCTGGCCTATGTTTCGCAGGAGCGGAAATATGCAGCGCTGATTTCGGCGGCCAATCTGGTCTGGGATCGTCGGCAGGCGATTTTCGATGCCAATTGCGAGGATGTGACGGCGGCCGAGACCAAGGGCCTGAGTGCGTCGATGATGGACCGGCTGAAGCTGGATGACGGGCGCTTGCGCGGCATCGTCGACGGGCTGAGGGCGGTGGCAGAGCAAAAGGACCCCGTCGGGCAGGTGATCGCCGAATGGAACATGCCGTCCGGGCTGAACATCCGGCGGGTGCGCACTCCCCTTGGGGTGGTGGGCGTCATCTTTGAAAGTCGGCCCAATGTGACGGCGGATGCGGGGGCCTTATGCCTGAAGGCGGGCAATGCGGTGATCTTGCGGGGGGGATCGGAAAGCTTCCAGTCCTCCGTCGCGATCCATGAGTGCATGGTGGACGGGCTGAAAGCCGCAGGCCTGTCGCCCGACGCGATCCAGCTTGTACCCACGCGCGACCGCGCGGCGGTGAGCGAGATGCTGAGGATGGTCCATCATATCGATGTGATCGTGCCGCGCGGCGGTAAGGGTCTGGTAGGATTGGTGCAGGCCGAAGCACGCGTGCCGGTCTTCGCCCATCTGGAGGGCATTTGCCATATCTATGCCGACAAGGACGCCGATCTGGAAAAGGCCCGCCGTGTGGTGTTGAACGCCAAGACCCGCCGAACCGGCATATGCGGGGCGGCGGAATGCCTGCTGATCGACTGGCGCTTTTATACCCAGCACGGGGCGGTGTTGATCGAGGATCTGCTCAAAGCCGGGGTCGAGGTGCGCACCGAAGGCGAGTTGCTGAAGGTGCCGGGCACAGTTCGGGCGGCGGCCGATGATTTCGGGCGGGAGTTCCTGGACAAGATCATCGCCGCCAAGCTGGTCGATGGGGTGGACGAGGCCATCGCCCATATCCGCCACTACGGCTCGCAGCATACCGAGGCAATCCTGACGGAAAATGACGCGACTGCGGAGCGATTCTTCGAACGGCTCGACAGCGCGATCTTGATGCGCAATGCCTCCACCCAGTTTGCCGACGGGGGCGAGTTCGGCATGGGGGCGGAGATCGGCATTGCGACCGGCAAGCTACATGCGCGCGGGCCGGTGGGTGCCGAACAGTTGACCAGCTTCAAATATCTGGTCACGGGCGACGGCACGATCAGAAGCTGATGGTGATCCGGTCTTCGGCCTGCTGGACGGCGATGCGGCGCTTCTGATTGCGGGCGAAAGCATTGAGAAGGCCGAACTGGATTTGGGCGGCCGACAGCGTGTCGGGCGTGACGCCATCCGCCAATGCCCGCCAGAGCGCCGTATCGCTTTTCAGGCGGGGCGCCTTGCCGGTTACGGACCAGCTGCCCTGTTCGGCGGTGATAGTGACATCGCCGCCCCAGGGCATTGCTGTTTCCAGACACAAAAGCGCGAGGAAGATGGCCTTCGCGCTGTCGCGCGGCAGGCTGGCGCCGCTGCTCCAGCAGATGCGGGTGCGCGAGCCGCGCGAGAGATCGTCGGTGATCGACAGAAGTTCGGCCATGCCAATCATCTGACCGGCGCTGGCAAGTCCGAAGGCCACGCGAAAGAAGCGGATGCGGGCGTTGGCGGCGGCGACACTTTCGGAAATCAGCGCCATTTCCGCACTGCCGCCCTGCACCGACATGCCGAGCAGTTCGACACCATTTGCGATGGCCCCGATTGGGCTGATAAGATCGTGGCAGATGCGCGATCCGAGCAGGGCGGTCAGATCGTCCGCCATATCGTCAGTCGGGGTGTCGATTGTCATGGGGCCTCGGCGGGAAGGGCAGGGATGAACGAATTTCTGGAACCGGGGATGATCGTCGAACATCCCGCAGAGCCTGACTGGGGAAGGGGTCAGGTGCAAAGCCGCATCGGCCTGAAAGTCACGGTGAACTTTGAACATCGCGGCAAGGTTGTCATAGACGGATCCAATGTGGTGTTGCGGCTGATCGGCAGTGCAGGGTCGGTCATGAAGTGACAAGGAAAGGTTAATGCACCTTTAACGTGTGTCAACTACCTCTGAGTCGCCTTTAGATGTGCTGTGCCCGGCGCATAGTCGGGTACAATGCCGACGCGGATAGGTTTCCTGATAGTTGCCAAAATTTGCTCCGGCCCTTACAACGCCCGGTGCAGCCAGACAGCGCCGGGGCTATTCTTCGCCGATGAATGTGGAACCTTCACAGTTTCTGGTCAGACTTGCCGAGACCGAGGCCGATCTTCTGGCCGCCCAACGCCTACGCTACCGGGTGTTTGTGGAGGAACTGGGCGGGGACGGTCCGCTGGTCGATCACGCCGCGCGGCTGGAGCAAGATGAATTCGACGCCGCCAACGATCACCTGATTCTGGTCGATACGACGCGGGACACGGGATCGCTTGACCATGTCGTGGGGGCTTACCGGCTGCTTCGTTCGGACCGGGCGGAGGCGTTTGGGCAGTTCTATTGCGACAGCGAATATGACCTGACGCCGCTTCGCCGGTCGGGGCGCAGGCTTCTGGAACTGGGTCGGTCTTGCGTGGATGTCAGCCAGCGCGGCGGTACGGGCATGTTCCTTCTGTGGAATGGGCTGGCTGATTACGTGCTGAATCACGGGGTGGAAATCCTGTTTGGCGTCGCGTCCTTCCACGGGACGGATGTCGCAGCGCTGCAACGGCCCCTGACGTGGCTGCATGCCAATCACCTGGCGCCGCCGGAGTTGCGCGTGCGGTCGCGCCAGTTTCAGACCATGGACCTGATGCCGCGCGACGCACTCGACCGGCGTCTGGCGATGGTCGAGATGCCGGCGCTGATCAAGGCCTATCTGCGGCTTGGCGGCTTTGTGGGCGAAGGGGCCTTCATCGACCATGCCTTCAACACGACCGATGTGTGCCTGTTGATGGACACCGGCGCGATGAGCGCGCGGCACCGGGAATTTTATACCCGCAAGCACGAGCAGCGGGGATGAACGGCTGGCATCCCGAGATCGAGCCGGATCCGGTGCGGATCACGGCGGGCGGCTGGATGCGCGCCTTGCTGCGCGGTCTGGTGCTGTTCACACTGACTTTCACCTGCCTGCTGATCCTTCTGTTCGCGCGGCTGGTCGAACGGCCGTTGTCCGGGCAGAACCGGCCATACACCCCCTTTATCACCCGCTTCGTCTGTCGGACGGCGCTGCGAATCATCGGGATCGGGTACAGGGTCACGGGCATCCCGATGGAGCATCTGGGCGCGGTTGTGGCCAACCATTCCTCTTGGCTTGATATCTATGCGCTGAACGCGTGTCAGAGTGTCTATTTCGTCTCCAAGGCTGAGGTGGCGCGCTGGCCCTTCATCGGCTGGCTCGCCCGTGCAACGGGGACTGTGTTCATCGAACGTGACCGGCGCCGCGCCCGCGTTCACCAGGCGGAGTTTGAAGCCAGGATCCGGGCCGGGCACAAGCTCATGTTCTTTCCCGAAGGCACCTCGACCGATGGGCGTCGGGTGGTGCCGTTCAAGTCGACCCTGTTCGAGGCCTTTTATACGCATGGGCTGGAACATGTGATGCAGATCCAGCCCGTCAGCGTGATTTACCATGCCCCCGAGGGTGCCGATGAACGGTTCTACGGGTGGTGGGGGGCGATGGCGCTGGCGCCGCATCTGCTGCAAACCCTGGCAGCGCGGCGGCAGGGGCGGATCGAGGTGATCTTTCATCCCCCCGTCAGCGTCGATGAATTTCCGACCCGAAAGGAACTGGCGCATCGGTGCGAGGACGAGGTGCGGCGGGGACTTATGCTGGCGATTGGTCAGGATGGCTTGGGCAGCGGGCGGCCCTAACCGCCGAAGGCTGCCCAGATCAGCATGGCCCACAAAGGCAGCGCCAGCAGGACCGTCGGCACAATCCACCAGCCTGACGGCAGTGCGGCGCGCGCCCGCTCCTCGTCCGCAAAAGCCGATGGCAGATCGGCGCTGCCTTCCTGTTCCAACCAATGATCCAAAGGATCGCGGCGCGCGGCAGGGCCGTTGCTGACAAACCCGACTTTACCGACTGGCATCGTCTTTCCCCCAAATCAGATGGGGTCAGACTAGGCACAAAGCCCTTGCCAAAACCTTAGCGCGCCGACCACGCGGCCACCTATTCGGCGACCCGCATCCGGGTGGCGCGCGCCTGGGCGATTCGCGCCTCCAGCTCCTCCAGACGGTTATTAAGGGTTGCGATATCGTCCCGGCCTTTTTCAACCGCATCCGCGAGGGCGAACGGATCGGGAGTTTCTGGTTCCTCCTCCTTCCGGCCGACCATGCGCGAAAAAATCCGGCCCAGCCAATATTGCAGGTCGTCCATGATCAGGAAGAAGGATGGCACCACGACCAGCGACAGGATGGTCGAAACGATGATCCCGCCGATCACTGCGATGGCCATCGGCGCGCGGAAGGCTCCGCCTTCGCCGACTCCCAGCGCCGACGGCAGCATCCCCGCCGACATGGCGATGGAGGTCATCACGATCGGGCGTGCGCGCTTGTGGCCCGCCTCGATCAGCGCCTCGAGCCGGTCCATGCCCTGCTTGCGCATTTCGATGGCAAAATCGACCAGCAGGATCGCGTTTTTGGTCACGATCCCCATCAGCATCAGAAGACCGATCAGCACCGGCATGGAGATGGCATTGCCGGTCACGATCAGCGCAGCCGCTACGCCGCCGATGGCCAATGGCAGCGAAAAGAGAATGGTGAAGGGCTGGATGACGCTCTTGAACAGCAAGATCAGCACGGTCAGCACCAGCATCAGGCCCATGATCATCGCGTTTAGGAAGCTTTGGTTCAGCTCCTGCTGAATCTCCGCATCGCCGGATTCGCTGATCTGGACCGAAGGCGGAAGCTCGACACTTTCGGTGATTTCCCGGAAGCGCGCCGTGGCCGTGTCGAGCGCGACACCCACCGGCAGGTTGGCTCCGACGGTCGCGCGCCGCTGGCGGTCAAGCCGGTCGATGGTGCCGGGGCCTTCGCCGATGCGCACATCCGCGACCGCCGACAGGGGGACACTGGCGCCCGTCGCGGTGTTGATCCGCAGGGCGGCAATGCGGTTGATGTCGCTTTGCACGTCGCCCTTCAGTTGCACCCTGACCGGGATCAGCCGATCGCCCACCGACACTTTAGCAAGGGCCGCGTCGATGTCGCCGATGGTGGCCACGCGCAGGGTTTCGGCGATCTGGGCGGTGGTCACGCCAAGACGGGCGGCTTCTTCCAATCGCGGGGTAATCTGCACTTCGGGCCGGGGCAGGGCACCTTCGGCCGAGACATTGGCCAGCAAAGGATCGCCCCTGAGGGCTTCTTCAAGCTTGCGCACCGCAAGGTTCAGATCTTCGCCGCTGGACGATTTGATCGAGAAGGAAATGTCCCGTTCGCCCCGGTCGTTCAGCTTGAAGACCCGAACATCGGGGACCGTGGCGAGCCGTTCGAACACCTCTGCCTCGATCTCGTTTTGCGGGCGGGTGCGGCCATGGCCTTCCAGATCGGGAACGACCCAATTCAGGGCCGGCACCCGGTTCAGCAGATAGGCGACACGGTTGATCAGCGAGTGGTCGAGTTTTTCCAGATTGACGGAAATCGACGCCCGGCGCACATCGAGATCGCCCTTGGGTGACGATCCGCCAAGGACGAAGACCGATCCGACGCCTTCGACATCTGTGATCAGATCGTGCATGGCTGTGGTGGTCTTGTCGGTATCGGCCAAGGAGGAGCCAGTCGGCAGTTCGACCGATATGGCAAAGCGCGACACGTCTTCCGGCGGCATGAAGCTGCCGGGAATGCGGGCCATGAAGAAGACCGAGATGGCCAGAATGACCAGCGCCGCCGTCAGGGTGAAGTAGTAGTTGCCGATGTTGAAGCGCGTCTTGCCCAACTGCCAGCTGTTCAACGTATGATGCACCAGCCACAGATAGCCACGCATCACCGGCCCATCTTCGCCGCCATGTTCCAGATTGGCGTCCTTGGAGCGCATCAGATAGGCCGCCATCAAGGGCGTGATCAGGCGCGCGACCAGAAGCGAGAACAGAACCGCGATCGCGACCGTCAGGCCGAACTGGCGGAAATATTGCCCCGGAATGCCGGGCATGAACGACACCGGCACAAAGACCGCGACGATGGTCATGGTGGTGGCAATCACCGCCAGGCCAATTTCGTCGGCGGCCTCGATCGCGGCACGGTAGGGGGTCTTGCCCATGCGGATATGGCGGGCGATATTCTCGATCTCCACGATCGCGTCATCGACCAAGATGCCCGTCGCCAGCGTCATGGCGAGGAAGCTGACAAGGTTCAGCGAGAAGCCCAGAAGGTCCATCACCCAGAAGGTCGGGATGGCCGACAGCGGCAATGCCACGGCCGAAATCAAGGTTGCCCGCCAGTTTTTGAGGAACAGGAAGACCACGATGACCGCCAGAAGCGCGCCTTCGATCAGCGTGTGAAGGGCGGCTTCGTAGTTGCCGTAGGTGTAGAAGACCGTATCATCGACCTTGCTTAGAAGCACATCGGGATAATCCTTCTGAAGTTTGTCGAGCGTTTCGCTGACGGTCTTTTCGACGGACACTTCGCTCGCGCCCTTGGCGCGGAAGATTGCGAAGGTCACGACCTGATTGCCGTTCAACCGCGAAAACGACCGCAGTTCTTCATAAGTGTCAGTGATCTCGCCCAGATTGCCGAGCCGAACGTAGCGGCCGGACGGCAGGGCAATAGTCGTTTCCGCCAGGTTTTCGGCCGAAGACGCATCGCCCAGCGTGCGGATCGCCTGTTCGCCATCGCCCAGCGTGGACCGGCCCGAACCTATATCGGCATTCGTGGCACGCAGTTGCGCATTCACGCTCGATGCGGTGATTCCATAGCTGTCGAGTTTCAGCGGGTCCAGTTCGATGCGGATTTCGCGATCGGCGCCACCATAACGGTCGATCCGCCCGATGCCGGGGCGCGACCGCAAGGCCCGCATCACCGTATCGTCGACGAACCACGACAGTTCCTCGACCGTCTTGCCCGGCGAGGAAACGGCATAGGTCAGGATCGCTTGCCCCTCGACATCGATCTTGGTGACCACCGGGGCCTCAATTTCGGACGGCAGGTTACCGCGCACCCGGTCAATCGCATCCTTGGTGTCGTTCAGCGCGGTTTGTGTCGGCACATCCATGCGGAATTCGACCGCCGTCGTCGAAAGGCCGTCGTTCACGGTCGATATGATACTTTTGGCGCCGGTGATCCCGGCAAGCGCATCTTCGACTTTGCGCGTGACCTGAGTTTCCAGCTCAGCCGGGGCGGCACCCGGTTGCGAGATGGAGACCGCAATCAACGGCACGTCGATACTGGGAAAGCGGGTGATCGGCAGACTGTTGAATGACTGCCACCCCACGATCACCAGAATCACGAACGCCAGAAGCGGTGCAATTGGATTTCGGATCGACCAGGCTGAAAAATTCATGATGGCCTCAGTTTGTCACGGGCGCGGCGCCAAGCGGCACTGGGTTCACCAGATCGCCGTCACGTACGAAGGAGGCGGCCTTGGCCACGACCTTCATGCCAGCTTCCGCGCCGGTTTGCAGTTCCACCTGACCGCCGTCGCGAATGCCGCTGACGACGGGCGTGCGGTGAACGACACCTTCATCGTCTATGACCATGATGAAGGTTCCCAGATCGTCAGTGCCAAGCGCAGTAATCGGCACGGCCAGAACTTCGCGTTCCGACACTTCGATCTCAGCCTCAAGAAACATGCCAGTGCGTACCTGATCGGCCTGATCAATCGTCACGCGGGCCCGGCCAAGCCGGGTCGCCGTGTCGATCGCCGGTTCGACCAGCCGCACGGTTCCGGTCAGGGGTTCACTGACCCCGGCCGCACGCAGCGTGGCACGCAGCCCCGTCAGAACGCGCGGAAGATCCTGTTCGGCCAGATCGGCGCTCAGTTCCAAGAGTCCATCGCGGACCAGAACGAACATCGGCTGACCCGATGCGCTGCCGATACCGCCGACAGTCACGTTCTTTTCCACCACCTCGCCCGCGAAGGGCGCGCGGATTTCGGTGCGGCTGAGTTGCAGTTCCACATTCTCGATCTGTGCATCGACCAGCTCAAGCTGGGCCTTTGCCGCTTCGGCGCCCTGTGTCGCCACCATCACCCGTGCATTGGCCGAGGTGGCGGATGTCGCTGCCTGATCGGTGGCGGCTTGCGACGCATTGCCTTGCTTGCGCAACTGTTCCGCGCGGTTGAGGTTGCGTTGGGCCTCGTCGGCGGCAGCCCGCGCTTCGATCAGCTGTGCATCGGCCTGCGCAATGAGCGCGAGCGCGCTGGCGCGCGAGGCGGTCAACTGGCTTTTCTGAAGCTTGAGGGCCGTGTCCGACAAACGCGCCAGAACCTGACCCGCTGCGACATGATCGCCGACTTCGGCCAGTATGTCGTCAATCGCCTGTCCCTCGACTTGCGGCTGGATCAGCACACGCTCGACCGCCCCCACCAGGCCGGAGGCGCGAACCCTGTCGCGCAGCACCGCCTTTTCGACACTTACGACCGAAATGGCGGGGCGCGTCGGTGCGGGTGGCGTATTTTCTGCCTCTGCCGAGGATGACGCGGCAGCCTGGGATTCCTCTTGTGAAGTTCCGCCCAGCCAGAACCAACCGGCGAGCAGAAGGACAGCGATAGCCGATGCAACGAGGGCCATACGTTTGAATGTCATCATTTCAACTCATCTTGTTTTGACCGGTCGGCGGTCAGATCGGCAATGGTATGTCTTATAGTTGCAAGAACGAGCTTGCGCACCTGGGAGTGCGTATCACGGCACGTGGGGTTGGCGCTGGTGTGAAGTTTCTGACTTGCCATTTTGAACATCAGCACCAGAAAGCTGGATAGCCCTGAATAGGCCGCCTGCGGATTCGTCAGATTTTTCCCGCTGATATGGGCCATGGCCAACGACAGATAGTCGCAGACCTCATCCTCCATCGCGCAGACGAGGCGGTTGATGTCAGGTTTTCTCCGGGCGGCCGCATCTATTTCGGCCCAAAGCGGGCCATCGGTGCAATCCTGATTGTCGAGGCGCACCTCAAACGCACGGAAAAGCGCCGATGCCGGATCGGCAGAAGAAAGAATTGCGGCAAAGTCCTCTTTTACGCTTGCCAGATCGCGTCCGATCATCGCCGCAACGATTGCGTCCTTTGACGGAAAGTAGCGGTAGAAATTGCCAGCGCTCATACCCGCCGCGCGCGCCAGATCCTGCATGGATGCACCGTCGAAGCCTTTTTCCGCGAAGGCGCGTTTCGCCGCTTCGAGAATCCCCGAAGTGCGGTCGTCATGAAAGTGGCTGGTATCTGGCATGTCCGTCGCGAAAATGAACGTTCATTCTCACGTTACTCCCAGTTGCGGCGCTGTTCAACTGCCCTCGCGTAAGTGTGAGGGGCCGGCTTACAGGTCCCGCAACGGTGCCGCGATGTCATACCGGGTATTCAGGGACGCGGCAGCGGCGCTTTGCAGTCGTGCAAGCTCCTTCCGCACCCGCGACGGACCAAGCGCGCGCGCACTTTCGAAGGGGCCGCGCGGGAAGTTCAGGCCAAGCCGCAGCGCCGTGTCGATATCGTCTGCCGTTACCGCGCCTTCCGCCAGAAGGCTTGCCGCTTCATTGGCCAAAGTTGATTCGATTCTGAGCTGGATCAGGTCCGCATCGTCGGGCACGGGGCCGGGCGCAGTAGGGAACAGGAACCCGCGCCCCGTCTTACGGCCCAGATCGCCGCGCGCGACCTGATCGCGCAGGGCCTGAAAGACATGATAGCGCGGATGGTGCCCCATGCCGCCTGCCAGCCCCTCGGTCGCGGCAAGGTTGATATCGGCGCCGATCAGGTCGATCAGAGTGAAAGGCCCCATCCGGTAGCCCGCCGCCAGCATCGCTGCGTCGATGTCCGAAGCCGTCCGCCCTTCCTCAAGCAGGGCCAGCGCCTCGCCATAAAAGGGGCGGGCGCAGCGGTTGACGATGAAGCCGGGGCGGTCGGCGCATTGGATCACGGTCTTGCCCGCCAGTTCGCTCAACGTGCGGGCTGTCGAAAGTGCGGCCCGGCCAGTGCCCGCATGCGCGACCAGTTCGACCAATCGCATCGCTGGGGCTGGGTTGAAGAAATGTAGACCCAGAACCCGCTCTGTCCCCCTGAGGCCCTGCGCGATCGCCCCGACCGACAGGGCGGAAGTGTTTGTTGCTAGAACCGTATCAGGGCGAGCAATCTGCGCCAGATCGCGCAGCAGCGCCTGTTTGACCGCGAGATCTTCGATGATCGCCTCGATGATCATGTCGGCCCCCGCGAATCCGCGCAGATCGTCGGTGATGGTCAGGCGGGCTATGGTTTCATCCAGATCACCGGGCGCCAGCTTTCCCGCCTTGATCCGGCTCTCAAGAGCCGCGCGCATCCGCTCGCGCGCCGTCGCCCGCGCGTCGGCATTCTGGTCGGTCCCGATGACTTCGCATCCGGCCTGCGCGAAAACCTGGGCAATGCCAAGCCCCATGGCGCCTAGTCCCACTATGCCAATCTTTGTCATCGCACCCCTCCGCTACCCGCAGGGTAAATTTTGTGCTCATAAATTTCAAGCTTGAAATAGTTTCCGATAGATGGCACGGTTTGATGGAAGCGCTGCTTGCGGGAGGGATTCATGAACATACTCTGTCTGGGTGGCGGACCGGCGGGTCTTTACTTTGCGATCTCGATGAAATTGCGCGATCCGTCGCACCGGGTGACGGTGCTGGAACGGAACAAGGCGAATGACACGTTCGGCTGGGGTGTGGTTCTGTCCGATGACGCGCTGAGCCGGATGCAGAAGAACGATCCGGTTTCGACCGACGCGATCCGCAGCCATTTTGCCTATTGGGACGATATAGCCGTGGTTCACGCTGGCCATCGCACCGTGTCGGGCGGGCACGGGTTTGCCGGGATTGGCCGCAAGCAAATGCTGATCTTGTTGCAGGCGCGGGCGCGGGAGTTGGGCGTCGATATGCGCTTTGAGACCGTGTTCAAATCCGCCGAAGACTATCGCAAGGAATATGATCTGGTGGTCGCAGCCGACGGGATCAATTCGCTGGTCCGTAAGGAATATGAAGCGGAGTTTCAGCCCGATATCGACACGCGCAAATGCAAATTCGTCTGGCTGGGCACGCATCAGCGCTTTGACGACGCGTTCACCTTCATCTTCGAGAAGACCGAACATGGCTGGGTCTGGGCCCATGTCTACCAGTTTGATGCCAACACAGCGACTTTCATCGTCGAATGCCTGCCCGACACCTGGGACCGCTGGGGGTTCGAGCATATGTCGAAGGAAGAGACTGTTGAGACCTGCCGCAAGATCTTCGCCGCGCATCTGGGTGGCCATGATCTGATGTCGAACGCGACGCATCTGCGCGGCTCGGCGGTCTGGATGCAGTTTCCCCGGGTGATCTGCGGGAAATGGTATCATGAAAATGTGGTCCTGATGGGCGATGCGGCGGCCACGGGGCATTTTTCCATCGGCTCCGGCAGTCGTCTTGCCTTCGACAGTGCCATCGCGCTGGCCGAATATCTGCATTCCGAGCCGACGCTGCCGCAGGCGTTCGAACGCTATCAGGCCGAACGCCGGATCGAGGTCTTGCGTCTGCAATCGGCGGCGCGCAATTCGCTGGAATGGTTCGAGGAGGTGGAGCGGTATCTGGACATGCCGCCCCTGCAATTTGCCTATTCGCTTTTGACCCGCAGCCAGCGGATCAGCCACGAAAACCTGCGGCTGCGTGATCCCGCATGGCTGCGCGCCGCGGAGGATGATTTTGCCCGGGCTGCGGGCGGGGCGCCGGGTCGGGCACCGATGTTTGCGCCCTTCCGGCTGGGGAACATGGAATTGCACAACCGCATCGTCGTCTCGCCGATGGCGCAGTACAAGGCGGTGAATGGCTGCCCGACCGACTGGCATTTTGTCCATTACGCCGAACGCGCGAAGGGCGGCGCGGGGTTGGTCTATACGGAAATGACTTGCGTCAGCCCCGAAGGGCGGATCACACCCGGCTGCCCCGGCCTTTACGATCCCGCGCACGAGACTGCGTGGAAACGGATCGTGGATTTCACCCATGCCGAGACGCGGGCGAAGATCTGCTGCCAGATCGGTCATTCCGGGCGGAAGGGTTCAACACAGCTTGGCTGGGAGGAGGGTGATGCGCCCTTGTCGGCAGGAAACTGGCCGGTGATGAACGCCTCTGCCCTGGCCTGGTCGCCTGCCAATCAAACACCCAAGGCCATGGATCGGGCGGACATGGACCGGGTCACCGCCGATTTCGTCGCGGCGACCCGGATGGCCGAACGTGCCGGATTTGACATGATCGAACTTCATGCGGCGCATGGGTACCTTATTTCATCGTTCATATCCCCAAAATCGAACATTCGTACCGATGAATACGGCGGCAGCCTGGACAACCGCATG
>DAORUY010000025.1:0-20694 GCA_035433445.1 Paracoccaceae bacterium | reverse complement strand
CTGGTGGCAGCCTCATGTTCATGCCGACCGTCGCGCGCTTCTTCTCACCCGCAACGGCATCCAGGCGGCGATCCGCGGCTGGCTCTCCGAGCGCGATTTCATCGAGGTTGATCCGGTGGCGCTTCAGATCAGCCCGGGAAACGAGGCGCACCTGCACGGATTTCAGACCACGGCCATCGGCAACGACGGGCAGGCGCGGGCGATGTATCTGCACACCTCGCCCGAGTTCGCGATGAAAAAGCTGCTGGCGGCCGGTGAAAAACGGATCGCTGCCTTCGCCCATGTCTGGCGCAACCGGGAACGGGGGCCGCTCCATAGCCCGGAATTCACCATGCTCGAATGGTATCGGGCGGGCGAGGACTATGGGGTCTTGATGGAGGATTGCGCGGCCTTCCTGAAGCTTGCCGCCGAGGCCGCTGGCGTCGCGGCCCTGCACTACCGCGACCGCAGCTGCGACCCATTCGCGCCGCCCGAGCGGCTGAGCGTGGCCGAAGCTTTCGAGCGGTTCGCCGGGATCGACCTTCTGGCGACCGTCCGGGCCGATGGCGCGACCGATGCGGCGGCGCTGGCGCGGGCCGCCGAACGGGCCGGGGTCAGGACCGCACCGGATGACACCTGGTCGGACATGCTGTCGCGCATTTTGGTGGACCGGGTGGAACCAAACCTCGGTCACGGGCGGATGACTTTCCTTGACCGTTACCCGGCGGCCGAAGCGGCGCTTGCCCGCCCTGCCGCCGATGACCCGCGCGTGGCGGAACGGTTCGAGCTTTACGCCTGCGGGGTGGAACTGGCCAATGGCTTTGGCGAACTGACGAACCCGGACGAACAGCGCCGACGTTTCGGGCTGGAGATGGATGAAAAACAGCGGGTTTACGGTGAACGTTATCCGCTGGACGAAGAGTTTCTTCAGGCGCTGGCCCTGATGCCACCAGCCTCGGGCATTGCCCTGGGTTTTGATCGGCTGGTGATGCTTGCCACCGGCGCGCCACGTATCGACGATGTAATCTGGACGCCGGTCGCGGGTTGACGGGCATTGCCTGCGGCGCATGGCCCGCTAAGGTCGGGGCATGAAGCAGATGCGTCTTACCTTGTCCAACCCGCCGCTGCGGCGGCTTCTGCTGGCACAGGCCCCCGCCGATTTCGCCGACTGGATGGATGCGGTCGCGATCATTGCGCTTCTGGCCTACCATTGGCATGTCGCCCCCCTGATCTTCGCCTTTCTCGCTGTGGCTTTTGCCCTACCCTATCTGATCGTCGGCCCTGCCGCAGGCGCACTGGTCGACCGTATGGATGTGCGGCGCATCCTCATCCTGTCAAACCTGGGCCGGGGTCTTGCGACCCTTGCCTTGGCCTTCGCCCCCGGCTGGCCCACCCTTCTGGCGCTGATCGCGCTGCGCGGCGCCGTCGATTGCTTTTTCGGCCCGGCCAAGCAGGCCGCCCTTCAGGCGCTGGCGCCCTCTGATCAGCGCATGGCGGCAAACGGGCTCAGCCATGCGATCAACCAGGCCTCGAAGATCGTTGCGCCGTCGCTCGGTGGTCTGGCGCTGATCGTCTGGTCACCGGGTGGCGTCTTTCTGGCCAACGCTGCGATGTCCTTCGCCGCAGCGGCGCTGGTTCTGGGCCTGCCCCGCCTGCCGCCAGCGCCCCGCAGCGGCCAAAGCGAAGGCGGTCTCTTCGCCCATATTCGCGATGGTTTGGCCGAAGTGCGCGGCAACCCACTGGTGCTTGGCACACTCGGGCTGATGGCGGCGGGCTACTTCGCCATGTTCTTCTATGACACGCTGATCGCCCCCCTGATCCGCGATCTGGGCCTGTCGCAGTCCGGGCTGGGGCTGGCCATCGCGGCGGTTGGCGCGGGCGGCGTGGCAGGTGCCCTATGGGCGGGCACAGGTAAATCGCCCCGCAGGCCGTTCCTGTGGATCGCGGGCGGGTCGGTGCTTTCGGGCTTGCTGATCGGCGGGCTGGGGTTTGCCGAACTTCTCGACCGGCGACTGTCC
Organism: Paracoccaceae bacterium; assembly: GCA_035433445.1. Taxonomy (GTDB): domain Bacteria; phylum Pseudomonadota; class Alphaproteobacteria; order Rhodobacterales; family Rhodobacteraceae; genus TMP-24. Next base: position 18,697 of record DAORUY010000025.1, on the reverse strand, counting down.
TTACCGTTGGTCTGCGCCCTTTTCGCCGTGATCGGCTTTGCCACGTCGCTTCTGATCGTGCCCACCCGCGTGATCTTGCAAAACGAAGTCGCGCCGGAGCGGATCGGCCGGATCACCGCACTGGGCGAGGCCGCGAATTCGCTGGCCATACTGATCGCGCCGTTTCCCGGCGCGGCGCTGGCCAGCGCGTTCAGCACGGGTGCGGCCTTCGTCGCCGGGGCGGCCCTGATGCTGCTGGCGGCCTTCTGGGCACTGGCGCTGAACCGGGCGCATCACCGCCCCTGACGCGCCCTATCCCCAAAGGCCGGTCAGAACGGTGCGCGTGACCTGTTCGACAGGCCGGTCGCGGGCGATCAGCCCCGCCACCCATTCGCAGGACCCAGCATTGAACACCGCCCCCTTGCCCCGCCGGTAGTCCGCCATGCAGCCATTGCCCCGGCTGGCGCGCCCGAACGTCTCCGGCGTGACCGCGCCATAGACGAACTGCGCCACCTCCTCGGCATCGAGATGACCGATGAACGGATCACGGTCATGCGGACCGGTCGAGTGTGAAAGGGTGGTGGCGGGCGACAGGCCGACGATCGTCAGATCACCCTGAAGCCCGGTGCCTTCGGCGGCAAACGGCAGGCCGTGGGTCATCCCATAGTCGATCCCGTCGACCTCATAGCCGAAGATCTTGGCCGCCGCCCCCAGCACATCGCCGTAGCCAAGCCCGGTATCTTTCATCGCCCAATGATCGGGCCGGTAGATCGCAAATCCCCCCGATCCATGGGCGGCGCAACGGCTCCAGCCCGCATAGACGCCCATCGCGCCGGTCAGGCCCATGGTTGCCACGGCGGGGCGACCGACCTTGGGATGATCCCAATAGGAGGTGAGGCGCGAAGGGTCCGACATCCAGACGGGGTCTTCCGCCTCGGCCCTTGTCTTGTAGCAGGTCTGTGTCAGCAGATCGGGGGAGAGGCGCGTCTGCCAGAAGAAGTTGCCCCCGAACCGCGCCAGCTGCCCGCCCCGGTCCACCCAGCCTTCCAGATGGTCGCGCATCTCCCATGTCCAGTATTCGTCATGCCCGACGATCAGCGCCCGGTCATAGGGATCAAGCAGGGCGGGATCGCGGTGCAGATCATGCTGAGTGGCACAATCGATCGCGATGCCCTGCCCCTCGCACCAGAGCGCGAAGGGCCGCTCGAATGCCGCCCAGCCGGAGGAGGCATATTTCTTCGAAATCCCCTTGGCGCGGGCATAATCCATATGGGGATAACGCGGCTTGGTCAGCAGGGGCGACGCATGGGGGATGCGCGGCGCATCCTCTGGCCAGCGCACAAACCCCGTCGCCCAAGGCCGGAGGAGCGAGACATGGGCCGCGAAATCGTCCCCCCTCGGCCCCGTCAGCCCCTGATAATGGTTTGACCCGCCCCAATCGTTGTAGGCGCACCAGGTGCCCGTCGCCAGGATCATGCAGATTTTCGCGGCGGGCCGCGCCGCGCGCAGGACGAACATATGCTGCGACTGGTGGCCGGGCACCGTCAGCGTCACGACATAGACGCCGCTTTGCCAGCTTTCGGGGATGATCAGCGCATGACGCTCGGACCAGCCGCATCCTTTCACCGAACAATCGGCGGGCGTCGGTTCGAACGTCAGCGCGATCTCGGTATCGAGCAATTGTTCGGGCACCAGCCCGTCACGGGCAATGGTCAGTCGCGCTGTCGGGACCGAGGACATGGCATGAAGCGCCAGCCGGTCGCCGGGACGGTAGCTCAGCTGATCGGTATAGCCCCAGACCTGCGCCCGCGCGGGGTCGGGCGAGGCCATTTCGTAATAATGGCCCGTGACCGGGTCGCCGTCATCGAAAGGGCCTGCAACGAAAAAATCCTTCAGGCTCATCGCCATGGTCCTTTCGCGAAAGCTTCGGTCAGGAAGGTCACGCTGGCGTCGAGATAGGTTTCGACATTGCCGCGCCGGAAGATGCCGTGCCCTTCGTCGGCAAACAACATCACCCGGTGCGGGATGCCCGCCGCTGTCAGGTCGCGGACGGCCGCATGGGTGTTTTCCGGCCCGACGTTCGTATCGGCCAGCCCATGAATGACCATCACATGCCCGCGGATCTGTTCGACAAAGTTTCCGGGGCTGGCATTCCGATATTTCTCTGGGAAGTCGTCTGGCCCGCCGCCCATCATCTCCTCGCTGTAGGACTGACCCCAGGGCATGCCGGTCGCTTCATAGTCGATGTCGAGCTTCCACATGCCGCACATCGGCAGGGCGGCGGTCACGAGGTCGGGCGAGCGGGCGATCTGCCACCAGCTTGAAAAACCGCCATAGGAATTGCCGGCGACCGCGACCGGGCCGGGGATGCCGGATGCCAGCGCGGCCTCGATCCCGGCGCGGATATCGAGCTGCTCGCGCCCGCCCCAGCCGTCTTCCTTCACCTTCTCGCGCCAGCGGCGGCCAAAGCCGGTGGAGCCGCGATAGTTCGGGTCCAGCACCGCGAAGCCGGACTGGACCCAGAAGCCCACCTTGGGGTTCACCCAGTCTTCGCTGTGCCAGGTCGGGCCGCCGTGGATATAGGCGATCAGCCCCTTGGGGCGGCCCTCGGGCAGATAGAGCCAACCCTGCACGGGTTCGCCGTCCGGCGCGGTCCAGTTGAAATCGCGGGGGCGGGCGTAGTGGCGATGCGGGTCGGGGGCGGCCACGGCCAAGGGCAGGCAGGTGCCATCGGTTTGAACGCGGACGAGATCATGCGGCGCGTCCGCGTCATAAGCTTCCGCCAGCCAACCGCCGTCCGGCAAGCCTGCCAGCGGCAACAGGCTGCGACGGCCGGACAGGTTCGGCAGGGCCCGAAGCGCGCCCTTCGCCCGGATCAATGCCTCAGTACGGGACTGACGATGGGTGATCAGCGCAAGCGCGCCCGCGCCGTTCGTGACCACATCATGCGGGAAAAGGTCCGGCTCCCCCGCGATCCAGTCGATTGCGCCGGTGGACAGCGTCAGAACCCCGGCCCTGTCGCGGGTTCCGTCATCAGCGACAAAGGCAATCCGATCCTCATCGAGCCAATCGCCCACGGCGGGGGTCTTGTCGCCAAAGGCGATAACCTCTCGCAGATCACTGCCATCTGCATTCAGCACCCAAAGCTGCACGCCGCCGGGCGCGCGCAGGGTGCGCGGCCACAAGAGCCGCCTGCCATCGGGCGAAAGCGTCACCCCATGGGTGAAAGGCCGGTCGCAGCGGTGGAGGCAAGTGCGTCGCCCGGTTTCCATATCCTGCCGCCAGAGCCAGCCACCCTGCGTCACCTCGGCCCGGTCATAATCGTAGTTCGCGACGAACCACAGCATGCGTTGGTCGCGCGACAAGACCCCGCCATAGACATAATGCGTGTCCTGCGGCGGGGTCAGTTGGGTCAGGCGGTTGCCATTGGTGCGATCAAGCAACAAGAGGTGGTCCCGCTCGCTCGCATGGTGCGACTGGGCAAGGATCAGCCGCATACCATCTTCGGACACATCGCGGATCAGATAATGATCACTGCCCTGGGTCAGCCGTTCCGGAGGGGCGGAACCGTCAGTCGGCGCGCACCAGACCTCTTCGGTTTCGCTTTGCCCGGCCCAGCACCAGAAGGCCCAGCGCCCGTCGCCCGAGGCACGGACATTGGTGATCTGCGGCAATGCCGCCCAGGCGCGGGCAAGGTGGGCGCGGGCTAGGTCTTTCATGTCATCTCTCGATAAAATGGCAGGCCGCAACGCGCGCGCCAAAAGTGCGAAGTTCCGGCCGCTCGGTCAGACAGCGCGGCGCTACGCGCGGGCAGCGGCTGGCAAAGACGCAGCCGGGCGGCGGGGCCGCGGCATTGGGCAGATCCCCCGGCAGGGACTGGCCCACCCTGCCCTTTTCGCGCACCGGGTCGGGTTCGGGCACCGCCTGCATCAGTGCCTGCGCATAGGGATGCAGCGGGCGGGCGTAGAAGGCATCGCGCGGGGCCTGCTCCACCACCCGTCCCAGGCACATCACCATCACCTCATGGCTGATATGGCGCACCACCGCCAGATTGTGGGAAATGAAGATCAGCGCCAATCCCAGCCGGTCCTGAAGATCCATCAAGAGATTGACCACCTGCGCCTGGATGGAGACGTCAAGCGCCGAAACCGGCTCGTCACAGACAATCAGTTTTGGCTTGGCGATCAGCGCACGGGCGATGCCGACGCGCTGCGCCTGACCGCCCGACAGTTCATGCGGGTAACGGTCGGCGAAATCGGCCGACAGACCGACCAGTTCCAGCACCTCGATGGCGCGGGCGCGCAGGCCAGCGCGGCTGAGGCCCGGCTCAAACGTGGCCAGCGGGCGCGAGACGATGCGGCCAAGCGTCATGCGCGGATCAAGGGCTGCGACCGGATCTTGAAAGATGATCTGGAATTCCGACCGGCGGCGGCGCAGGTCTTCTGCCGACATGCTGGCCATATCCTGCCCGTCCCACAGAACCTGACCACCCACCGGTTCGATCAACCGGATCAGCGCGCGCCCCAGCGTGGACTTGCCACAACCGGATTCGCCGACGATGCCCAGCGTCCGCCCCGCTTCCAGTCGAAACGACACGTCGTGCACGATTGGCAAAACCCTTGTCGGGCTGAAAAGCCCCGCCCCCGCGACGCGGTAGCCGACATCGAGATGACGGGCCTCCAGCAGGCTCATGCCGCCCCTCCGATCAGGTGACAGGCGGCACGATGGGCCGGGCCAACGGAAATCAGCGGCGGCTGGCGTTGATCGCAGACGGGTTCCTTGATCGTGCAGCGCGCCGCGAAAGGACAGGCATCGCGCATCGCGCCCCCGGAACGCGGCGTGCCGGGGATCGTGCCCAGCCGGGCGGTCAGCGCGTCTGTCAGGCGCGGGGTCGCGGCCAGAAGCCCCTTGGCATAGGGGTGCGCGGGACCGGCAAACAGCGTCTCCGCGCCCGCTTCCTCCATCACGCGGCCACCATAGAGGACCAGCACCCGGTCACAAAGCCGCGCCACCACGCCAAGATCATGGGTGACAAGGATGATCGCGGTGCCGGTTTCGCGCCCGAGTTCCGCCATCAGGTCCAGCACCTGCGCCTGAATGGTCACATCGAGCGCGGTCGTAGGCTCATCCGCCAGCAAAAGCGCGGGCCGCGCCAGAAGCGCCATAGCGATCATCACCCTTTGCCGCATCCCGCCCGAAAACTCATGCGGATAGCGCCGTGCCCGATTGGCCGCATCGGGAATGCGCACCCGGTCCAGCATGTCGACCGCCGCCGCCCAGGCCGCCGTTTTGGTCAGCCCCTTGTGAACCCTAAGCCCTTCGGCCAATTGGTCGCCCACCCGCATATAGGGATTGAGCGAGGTCATCGGATCTTGAAAGATCATCGACAGCGTGACGCCACGCACCCGGTCCAGCGCCTGTGGCGAAAGCGCCAGAAGATCGCTTCCCTGAAAGACAGCGCGACCGCTGGCTTGCCCGTTGCGCGCCAAAAGCCCCATCAGCGTGAACAGGATCTGGCTCTTGCCCGACCCGCTTTCGCCGACAATCCCCAGAACCTCGCCCGGGGCGACATCGAACGACACCCGGTCGACCGCGCGCATCACGCCCCCCGGCAGGCGGAAATCGACCGAAAGGTCCTGGACGGAGAGAAGCGGTTCAGCGGTCATTTGGATCAAACGCGTCCCTTAGCCCATCGGCGATGAAGTTCAGGCAGAACAAGACGATGGCCAGCAATGATCCGGGAAGAAGCAGCAGCCGCAGATCGGTGTCCATCGCCGCCGTGCCCGCCTGAATGAGATTCCCCCAGCTGGCCTGCGGTTCCTTGATGCCGATCCCGAGGAAGGACAGGAAACTTTCCGACAAGATCACCTCGGGCACCAGAAGGCTGCCATAGACGATCACCACCGATATGCAGTTCGGCACAATATGTTCGACGACGATCTGGGCGGGCTTCATGCCCCCTGCCCGCGCGGCTTCGACAAATTCGCGGCGCGCCAGTGACTGCGCCTGTGCCCGCACGATCACGGCGGGCGTCAGCCACAGGGTAAAGACGATAGCCGCGAAAAGTGCAGCATTGCCGCCCCCGAACAGAAGGCTGAGAAGGATGACGAGGATCACATAGGGAAAACCGTAAAGCACCTCGACCAGCCGCATCATCAGCCGGTCCGCGCGCCCGCCCGCGTATCCCGCGACCGCCCCGTAAAGCACACCGATCCCGCCCGCGACCGCCGCGCCCAGAAAGCCCACGGTCAGTGACACACGCCCCCCCTCCAGCACGCGCACCAGAAGATCGCGACCAAAATCGTCGGTGCCGAAAAGGTGCGGCGAGGAAAGATCGATGGGGGCGGAGATATAGTCGAAATCCGCGTCCTCCCCAGTGAAGGGAAATGCGTAGGGGCCGACAAAACAGATCAGGATGATGGCGGCCAGTATCCAGACCGACAGCATGGCCAGCCGGTTGGCGGCGAAGCGGCGCAATTGCAGCCGGAAGGTCGACAGAGGCCGGGGTGCGGCGGCATCAGTCGGCATGGCGCACCCGTGGGTCGATCCAGCCGCGCACAAGGTCGGTCAGGATATTGAACAAGATCAGCAGCCCGCCGTAGACGATGGTGATCCCCATCACCAAAGGATAGTCGCGGTTCAGCGCGGCATCGACGAAATGCCGCCCAATACCCGGCACGGCAAAGACAGTCTCGATCAGGATCGAACCGGTGATGATCGCCGCCGTCGCGGGGCCAAGATAGGCGATGACCGGCAAAAGTGCCCCGGTCAGCGTATGGCGGGCCAAAGTGCGGCGCGGTCCTATGCCCTTGGCGCGTGCGGTGCGGACATAGTTTTCGCGCATCACCTCGATCATCGAGGTGCGCGTCAGCCGCGAGATATAGGCGATGTTCGGCAGCGCCAGCACCAGAACCGGCAAGATCAGCGCACGCCAGCCCTGTTCCGATCCGCCGACCGGAAGCCAGCCGAGCTTCAGCGCGAAGATGACCTGCATCAGGGGACCGATCACGAAGATTGGGATGGCAATGCCCACCACCCCCACGATCCCCGCCAGATAGTCGGTCGCGCTGTTGCGCCTGAGCGCGCCCGCAATGCCGAGGCTGACCCCTACGAGGGAGGCCACGATGATTGCCCAAAAACCGATTGTCAGCGAATAGGGCAGGCCTGACGCGATGATATCGCCGACCGAATAGTCGCGAAACCGGGTGGAAGGGCCAAGGTCCAGATGCACAAGTCCCCAGACATACCGCGCGAACTGCTGCCAGACAGGTTCGTCCAGATGAAAGGCGGCCTTGATGTTTTCCAGCACCTCGGGCGAGATCTTGCGGTTTCTGGAAAAGGGGCCGCCCGGCGCGAGGCGCATCACGAAAAAGGTCAGCGTGATCAGAGCCGCAAGGGTCAGCCCGCCTTCCCACAGTCTTTTTCCGATGAACCGCAACATTCGAAAGCGGGGCCGGGCGCGACAGGACGCGCCCGGCTTGCCCTTACTCCAGCGTGATGAATTGTGAGTTGTGATAGCCCGCGACCGACGGGTCGAAACCCTTGACGTTGGGCTTCACCAGATGCCGGTAAGGTTCGATTGCCATCGGCGCGAAGATGTAATCATCCAGCAAGATCTTCTCCGCCTTCGCCAGCGCCTCGTAGCGCGCGACCTTGTCGGGAATGGCCGCGGCCTCGTCCATAGCTGCATCGTACTCCGGCTTCACCCAGTCATACCCTGCCTCCGCCGAGGGCCGCATATAGGACAGGAACGTCTCCGGCCCAGCGAAGTCGCCCACGAGGTTGTCGGCAAAGATATCCCAGTCGTCGGTGTAGAAGAGATCAAGCCAAGCCTTCCGTTCCTGTGCATTCACCACGACGTCGGCGCCCAAAACCTTTTTCCACATGAGCGCCGCACCCTGCGCGCGGCGGGTGTTAATCTCGGCCACGGTCGTCGCGATGGACAGTTTCAGGGGGTTGTCGGGGCCATAACCCGCCTTTGCCATCAGTTCCTGCGCAAGGGCTTCGCGTTCGGCCTGACTCATGGTGGCCTCCGCAATACTTGGCCCGGCATAGGCCGGATCAAACCCGCCCGCATAGCTGAAACTCGGCACCGCTTCGCCCTTGACGATCTTGCCTTCCAGAACCTCCCGATCGAGCGCGAGGCTGAGCGCGCGGCGCACATCGGGATTGTCGAGCGGCGGCTTGGACAGGTTGAAGCTATAGTAGATCAGATAGGTCGAAGCGAAGGTCAACACCTCGCCCGGCAGATCGGTCTTGAGCTGTTCAAGCTGGTTGAGGGGAATGTCGTAAGTGACGTCGATCTCGCCCGCCTGATAGCGCTTGAGTTCGGTCGAGACATCTTCGGTCACATGATATTTGACGAAAGGGATCGTGACATTGGCCGCGTCCCAATAATTGGGGTTCCGCTCCAGCAGGACATGGCTTTGGGGCACGACTTCCTTGATCACATAGGCCCCGTTCGACACGACCTTGGCCGGGTCGAGGAACACGCCCGGCCCGTTGGCCGCGAAACTCGGGCCGTGCAGCGGCGTCACCTGGAAGGACCCCATCAGATCAAGCAGGAAGGGGGCTGGGGTTACAAGCTGAACCACCACAGTCTTGTCATCGGGCGCACTGACCCCGACGCTTGCGGGATCCTTGCTTTCCCCCGTGCCAAAAGCTTCGGCACCTTTCACCTGCGTGGTGGAGTAGAAGTAATAGCCTTTTTCCGAGGCTGTTTCAGGGTTCAGCGTCCGGATGATCCCGTTCACGAAATCTTGCGCCACCAGCGGGTCGCCGTTTGACCATTTCAGCCCCTCGCGCAGATGGAAGGTGTAGGTCAGCCCATCGGGGCTGGTTTCCCAGCTTTCCGCGGCGCCGGGAATGATCTGGCCCTTGCTGTCGTAATTGACCAGCCCTTCGTAGGCGTCCGACTGGATCCAGCCTGCGGCCGCATCGAAGTTCACATGCGGATCAAGGGACGACCATTCGGAACCGACGCCCCGGTCCAGGGTATCGTCCGCCCATGCCGGCATTGTCAGTGACAGCGCCGCCGCAAGCACCAGACCGCCCAGCGCGGTCGACATGAATTTATGCATCTTCTGTCCTCCCCAGCCTTGTTCAGTTCAATCCGAAAGCAATTCTCCTTCGCGCACGATCTCCGTGCCCGCGACATGGCCCAGCCCCTGCCCCCTGAGGACAGCGCGCCAGAGTTCCTGCCGGAAGAGCATTCCGCCCACCGGGCTGATCACCGGCACGCGGTCGCGTGTGACGGGATCGGTCACATGGGCGATCACCTCGCCCACGGTCACCTGATCCCCCGGCGCGCGGGTCCAGGACAGGACACCGCCCAGCGGGGCAAAGACTTCTGCCGCGCCGCCCAAAGGCAGATGCGGGGCATCCGCGAAAGCGGGACGGGGGGCTGCGTCAGCCGCCAGCGTGCCGATCGCGGCAAGAAAGGTCATAAGATTGCGGGCATCCGCCGCCGCCAGATCATCGCTGACATCGAACTGCCCGCGGTATTCGAGCGTGCTGGAAAAGCAGGCCATCGGGATCGGGTAGCGGCCTGCGAACCGTTCGGCCAGCCTGAGCCAGGGCACGGTATGGGCCTCGTCAAAAGCATTTCCGCCCGACACCGCCTGCACCAGCGCCAGCTTCGCCCCGACCGACCGACAAAGGCGCGAGGTGTCATCAGGCCGGACGGTGGAGGCATAAAGATGCAAGACCGCATGATGATCGCAATGCAGGTCGAGCACATAGTCAGCATCGCAAGACCAGCGCAGAAGCTGAAGACGCAGATCCTCGCCATCGGTCTTGCCTTCGGCGCGGTCCAGTGCTGCGCGGAAGGCGGCGCGGATGATGGCGCGGTTCTCATCGGCCGATGGCGTGAGGTTCGCTTCCAGATCATCCCCAACCAGCCTGTCAAGTTCAGGATAGAACCGGTTGAAATTCTTCGCTGTATCCGCGTCGAACCGGCCCTGTGGTCGCCCGTTCTGCCATTGCGCAAGCCCGATCGGATTGGCCATCGGCACAACGCAGATGTCGCCCGCGATCTGGCCTGCTGCCTCGGCCCGATCAAGGAGATCGAGCAGGTGCTGAAGGATCAGCACGCCGGGCATTTCATCGGCATGAAGCCCGGCCTGAAGATAGACCCGTGGTCCGCCCCTCCGACCTTCATAGTGATAGGCGGTCAGGCTACGGCCTGCACCGGGGCTGTCACCGCGAAGGGGGCGGGTTTCGCGCCTCATCCCTCGTGGCCCTGGGCGGCAGGCAATGGGCCGACAAAAGGTTCCAGCAATCTGGCGCAGGCCTGGCGCGCGCGGTCCGGACTGAGCGTTTCGGGGCTGATACAAAGTTCAAGCCACAACCCGTCGACCAGGGCGATGACCGATATTGCCAGCTCGTCCGCCGCCACGATCCGGCTTTCTGCGCGCGCCTGGGCTGCAATCGCGGCCGAAACCGTTGCGCGGTACCGACTGTAGAGCGCGCGGTGTTCCGCCTGAAGCGCGGGGTTGGTCGCCACCTCTCCCCAGATGGCCAGCCAGACATTAAGGCTTTCGCGGCTGTAGTTCGCGGGCGAAAAAAGGTGATCGAGAAGCTGCGGCAGCGGCAAGGGCGCGCCATCGCCCGGACCGATAACCGCAAGAAGCGGTTGGTAGGCAGCTGCATAGACCTCGGCCAGAAGCTGATCTTTCGATCCGAAATGATGGGTGATCAGACCGCGCGAGGCGCCGGAAACCTTGCAGATATTGTCGACAGTGAAGGCACGGATACCACCTTGCGCCAAGCAGGTCAGGCCCGCCTCGACCAACATCTTTGCGCGCACTTCACTGGTATAGCGCCGATACCGGGGGGCCGATCCCGTCATGTCAGCACCCACCGGACGAAGAACATCCAGCCTGCGCGCGACCTGTTGATGTTTGGGCAGAGGAGATCATTCATCGCTCCTTGTTGAATGACTATGCAACAGGCCAAGGCCTGATGACAACCGTTTTTATCATCCTTGGCCCGCCGACGACCAGCAGCCATTCCAGACGGGGTTTGAAAGCCGCATCTTCGGTGATAGGATTGTCGCAAGGAGAGTAAAGCGCGGCCCACCTGCCAACCGCGCCCGCCCGGTTTGCCAGTGCGATGGCAGGGCATGCTCTCTCATGGGGGCTGAAATGACGAAGGGTGCGGCTGAAGTCGCGGCCTCGTCTCTTGACGAGGATATTGCGACCGCAGAGGCTTTGCTGCGGTCACAGACATTCCAGCAGCGCCTTGACCAGGCGCGCGCTGCGCGTGAGCGTGCGCTGCAATCCAAGGCGCCGGACGAGCTATCGGCCGCAACCCTGAGCAAGCCTTGGGAAAAGCCGCTACCCGCGCGCCAGCGGGATGGCAGCGAACCTGCAGCGCGCCGCATGGAACGGGCGGCCCCCACCCTGTTCTTCCCGGCGGGATCGGCGCCTGCAAGCGTCGCAAATGCAGCCCAGCCTTTCCCGGAGCGCCCGATTGGCACGCACGTCAGCCAAGAAGGCAGCCCACAAGCGCAGGCGGGACGGGCCCCGCCGAAGTCCGGGCTTCTGCGCACAGCAATCGGCTTTTCGCTCGGGCTTGGGATTGGCCTGGCCGTGGCGTATTTCGCAATTCAGCCTTCGCCAGCCCCGTCGCAGACTTCGGCGGCGGCGGCCCCCGTGTCACCCGTGATCGACGCGGCGGTTCCGGCTGGCCCCTATGTGCCGGAAACCCTTCTGGCCGGGGCAGGTCAGGCAGATGTTCCCGTGATAACCCCCACATCTGCCGAGGGGCAACCAAAGATGCCTTTGGCGGACACCCCCGCCACCCTCGCACCCGAAGTGACGCCGACACAGACCATGGCGCTTGTCGCTGGTGCGCCGACCGTCTGGTGGCCGGAAACGGGCAATCTGGCGGCCGTCTCGCCGGAACCCGCGCTACCGGTTGTGCCGCAAGGCGGCGGGCCCATTGGCGCGATCCGTACCCCTGCCGCCGTGGGCATCGCGCGCGCCCCCGAGCCCGCTCCGGCCTACGGGCAGGAAGCACGCACTCCACCGGTGGCCAGCCCCGCACCCCTATATCCCGGCCTGTCGGTCAAGATCCTCAGCCCGGCGGCCACCGATGCTTCTGACCTCACGGAACTCGCGGGTACGTTGACGAAGGCCGGCTTCCCGTCGCCCGACATCGGGCAAGTGTCCTACACGATCCGGCAAACCCATGTGCGCTATTATCATGGGGCCGATGCCGAGGCCGCGATGGCCATCGCCGCGCAGCTTGGAACCGAAGCGCGCGACTTTTCCCAAAGCGCGTCAAACGCGCCGGACGGGCTGATCGAAATCTGGGTCGCCCCTGCGGCCTCCGCGCTGGCGCAGACCACCGCTCAACCCGTAGCGACCGCCAAGCCCGCACCCGTCCAAGCCGCCGCCAAACCGAAGCCAGCAGCCAAGAAACCGGCCAAAGCTGCGGCGAAGCCCGATACGCGGGCCGCAGAGGCCGCCGAAGCCGCAAAGCTCAAAGCGCGCATTCTACTGATGCTGCAAAGCAGCAAAACACCCTGACAGACCTGTCTCTTACCAGTTTAAATTTTTGCCAACGGACTCAATCACAATGCCCAACTCAAAACTGACCGCCATCATCACAGCCCTCATGCTGTCCGCTGCGGCAGCGCCGACCTACGCGGACTTTTCGCTTGAGGAATTGCAGCTTATCGAACAGCTGGTCCTGGCCAAGGACACGGCTGGCCTTGGCCGCCTGCTCGCCGCCAATCCGCGCCTGGCGACCGGAGACGACCCGCTTGCGCGCGAACTGCGGGGCTTCAGCGCATGCTATCAGATTGGAAGGCTCGATTGTTTTGCCTCACCGCGCGTTGTGAAGGTTGTCAGAGGTCAGGCGACGGGCGAACCCGTGCCGATCTACTGAAGTGCAGCTTTCCCCGACGCACGGCGGTTCTGGCGCATGACAAGACCCACTCTGGCCTATGTGCTTGATCCGCGCTTTCCCGGCGGCACGTCGGCGGCGGTCGCCGCTGAATTGGCTGTGACCACCCGCCTGGCCCGGACCAGCGTTCACGGACTGTCGGGCGGCATGTTCAAGGGTCAGACCGCGGCGCCGGTGCTGGCCGACCGTCTTGACGATCTGGGGCTGCGCCTGTCGTGGGACAGTCCGGTGATCGGCGCGGATATGATCTTACTCCATAATCCGTCCTTCCTGCGGCTCGAACAGCAGATCGCGACCCGGATGATCTGTCGCGATCTGGTGGTGATAACACATGAAAATTTTCTCAGGCCGGGCGATGTGCCTGGCTTCGACGTTGCGCATTGTCTTGACCTGATCGCGCGGGCGTCGCTTTCAACGCGCCGCTGGCTGGCACCTGTATCGCCCTATAACCGCGCCGGGGTCGAACGCTGGCTGTCCATCACCGGCAACCCGGATGGCTGGAAACTCCTGCCCTGGGACTGGTTCAACATCTGCGAATTCGCACCCCCCGACCCTATGGCGCAAGCACGGGCCCCTCGTGACCGGCGCGGCCGCTTGTCGCGTCCAGGGCCGGAGAAGTTTCCGTCGCTGGACGATCTGGATCTGTGTTTCCCGCCGCACGCCAGCGCCAATGTCATTCTTGGTGCGGACCGCCTGATGGATGGCGGTTTCGCGCAACCGCACTGGCAGCTTCATCGGTTCGGCACCTTGCCGGTGGCCGATTTTTTCGACCGGATCGACTTCATGGTCTATTTCACCGCGCCAACCTGGCGGGAAAGCTTCGGGCGGGTGCTGGCCGAAGCGGTGGGTGCGGGAAAGGTGGTTCTGACCGACCCCGCGACGGCACAACCCTTCGGCGCGGGCGTCATCGCCTGCACCCCGTCCGAAGTCGATGCGATCATCGCGCATCTTGTGGCGCAGCCTGACCTTTATGCGCAGCAGGTCCGGCGCGGACAGGAACGGCTGACGTCCTTTTCTGGGGCGGAATTTGCCCGCTGGTTCACCGATTTCCAACGCCCCCGGCAGGAGCACGCCGCATGATCTGTCTGACACCGGCCGACCAAAGCCCGGCGCTTCTGGACGCTTGCCTGAACCTCGCCCGGCAGATGTCGGCGGCCGGTCAGGTCGTCCGGCTGGATGCGGCCCTTGTCCCCGCCGATCTGACGCGCGGCCAGAAGTATGAGACGGCGGTTTTCGCCGCCGATCCACTCGCCGGCCCGCCCGTCTCACACATCCTTGTGCTGGGGGCCGAACGGATTGTGCCCGATACCGTCGACCGACTGCGCGGGCTGACCCGGGCAAAGCTGCATGCGTCAGTCGTGGCTGTCGGGCGCTTTGCGGAACCAGGCAGCCGAATTGCCGTTAAGACAAAGATAGCATACGCCACAGGGACCGAACCGGTGGTGATTGACCTCGACGATCTTTGTGGCCCGCCAGTGTTGGCCGGATGCGCAACGCCTGCACTTTGCCCGCCGGTTCTTCCCGCGCCACGCACCGCAGCTGCAACCACGCTGGTGGTTCACGCCAGCGCCGAACGGTTGTCTGAATCAGGTATGATTCACGCGCTCTCGGTGTTGCGGTTGCAACCCGATCTGCGCCTGATCGTGTTGCCCGAAACCGGAGAGCGCGACCGGCTGAAGGAGGCGACGGCAGGCCAGCTTTCCGCGACCGACCCCGGTGAGATTTCACCCGAAGGCATCGCCAAACTGGCAGATGTGGTGGCTTTCTTCGACGCGCCTGCTGGCGATGAACGGCTGGCGGGCCTGATCATCTCGGCCATCGCGCAGGGCAAACCGGTTCTGGACTGCACCGAGGCCCGAAGCCTCTGCGCCACCGGCGCGCCGGTCCTGAGCGGGCCGGACGAACCTGGCGCGCTTTGGCCCTATCTGGAACGGACGGTACTGCCGAATCTGGACGACATTTCACGGTTCATCACGACCAATCCCTGGCTTGAGCGTCACGCCCTGCACCGCTTCCTTCTGGCCGCCGGAATTGCCGATGCGCCTGCTGCGGCGCGGCAACCGGCAGACGTCCCGACGCGCCGCACCGTGTTTCTGCCGACCAACGGCGTCGGGCTCGGCCATGCGCAGCGCGCCGTCTTGATCGCCGGGGCGATGACGCAAGGCCCCGTGACATTCGCGGCGTTTCCAAGCTGTGTGCCGCTGGTGCAGGACCATGGCTTCGACTGCCTGCCGCTGGTGCAAAAGAGCCCCGACCATGCCGATCCCTATGCCAATGACATCCTCAATTATCGCCGCCTGACCCTGAATATGACCCCGAATGACCTTTTGGTCTTCGATGGTGGTTTCCTGTTTGAATCCATCAGCCGCATCATCGCCGAAAAAGGCCTGCGGGCGGTCTGGATCCGCCGGGGCCTGTGGCAGGCCAGTCAGCTTGAACATCTCCGCCGCCAGCATCGTGGGCGCGAGGCGCTCTTCCGGCGGATCATCCAGCCGCAGGAGGCCTTTGACGAATTGAACGAGCCGGTGATTTACGGCAGTCCGGTGCGCGCAGTCGGCCCGGTGGTGCAAGACGCGCCCCTGTCGACCGACGAAAAGCTGAAAGTGCGTACTGATCTGGCCCATCGATTCGGACGCGGGTTTCACGAACTGGTCGTCACAATGCTGGGCGCCGGGCAAGCGGCCGACCGCAGCGCCCAGACACAGGCGCTTTGCGGGTTGTTCGAACGCCGTCCCGACTGCCTGCATCTGATTGTCACTTGGCCCGGCGCAACCATACCGCCCGGCCTATATGGCTGGCGCAATACGCGCGTGGTGCAGACCCGGCGTGCGCTTCATCTGGCGCAGGCGGCCGACATGGCGGTATCGGCGGCGGGCTATAATTCGTTCCACGAATTCCTCTACCATGGCGTGCCTGCCCTCTTCATCCCGCAGATGTCGCCCTTCATGGATGACCAGCGCCGCCGCGCGCAGGCCGCCGCGCGCCGCGATCTGGCCGGGGCGGTCGAGCCGGAAGAGCTTCTGCGCCTGTCGCGGGAGGTTCGGGCCTTTCTCGATGACGGAAAGGCAGCGTCGATCCGCGACAGGCTGGCGGGATATGACCTGCCCCAACGCGGCACGGCAGCAGCGGCGGCACTGATCGAGGCAGAGGGGAAAGCATGATGACCCAAACGGATTGGCTCCAGCTTCTGGCCCGGATCACCCCCGATCATCCTACCGATCTGGACGACCTTCATCCTGTGCCGGCGGCACGACGGGGCGGTTCGTGGGCTGTGGCATCCATAACGTCGCCCGCCGGTCCGATCTGGGCGCGCCTCAACCCCGGCGGCACGATCGGGGTGCGGATCACACGCCCTTTGAAAGACACCGCCCATGCCGCCGCCCGACTGGCGGCGGCGGCGGTGGAACGTGACGTGACGCCCATCATCCTGTCCTCCCTGCCCCTGTCGGGGTTTGAACAATACGGCTTTCGGGTCGAACGTCTGCCCGAGGGGCCGGAGGCAGAGGTTCAGGCTTTCGAACAGGAACTCACCGAGTTCTGGTCGCTGGCTGTCATCGTCAATGCCGCCGACATCGACCATCTGGACTGATTTCGCCCGCCCTTGCGGTTGACTTGGCCAGCGTAAACCCGGATAGAAGCGGCACATAACCCGCAACCGGGCGCACCCGTAGGCGCCAAACCGACGAGGAGAATGGCCGATGCCATCAGACTCACGCCAAATTTCCCTGACATTTCCCGATGGCAACAAGCGCAGCTTCGCGGCGGGTGTGACCCCTGCCGAAGTGGCCGCCGCCATCGCGCCATCGCTTGGCAAGGCCGCGATTTCGGCCAGCATCGACGGTAAACACTTCGACCTGCAATGGCCGATCCATACGGACGCGAAAATCGCCATCCACACGATGAAGGACGACGCCCAGGCGCTTGAACTCATCCGCCATGACTTCGCCCATGTGATGGCCCGCGCTGTCCAGAAACTCTGGCCGGACGTGAAAGTCACCATCGGCCCGGTGATCGAGAATGGCTGGTACTACGATTTCGACCGTGACGAACCCTTCAGCCCCGAAGACCTTGGCGCGATCGAACGCGAGATGAAGGCGATCATCAATGCACGCGACCCGGTCAAGACCGAGGTCTGGGAAAGATCACGCGCCATTGCCCATTATGTGGCCAAGAACGAGCCGTTCAAGGTCGAGTTGATCGAGGCGATCCCCGGCGACGAGCCCTTGCGGATGTACTGGCACGGCCATTGGCAAGACCTTTGCCGTGGCCCGCACCTGCAACATACCGGCCAGCTTCCGGCGGACGCCTTCAAGCTGATGTCGGTCGCAGGCGCCTACTGGCGCGGCGATCACCGCAACAAGCAGTTGCAGCGCATCTACGGCGTGGCCTTCAAGAACCGTGACGATCTGAAAGCCTACCTCACGATGCTAGAGGAGGCCGCCAAACGCGACCACCGCAAGCTTGGCCGCGAGATGGAGCTGTTCCACCTTCAGGAAGAAGCGCCGGGTATGGTCTTCTGGCACCCGAACGGCTGGACGATCTATCGCACGCTGATGGATTACATGGGCCGCCGCCTGCGCCGCGCTGACTACAAGGAAATCAAGACTCCGCAGGTCGTGGACCGGGTGCTTTGGGAGCGGTCGGGCCATTGGGAGGCTTACCGCGAGAACATGTTCATCGTGGAAGTCGACGAGGAAGGAGCCAAGGAAAAGCGGATCAACGCGCTGAAGCCGATGAATTGCCCCTGCCATGTGCAGGTCTATAATCAAGGTCTGAAATCCTACCGCGACCTGCCGCTCAGGCTTGCCGAATTCGGCTCCTGCCACCGCTATGAGTCGTCCGGCTCCATGCACGGGCTGATGCGGGTGCGCGGCTTCACACAAGATGACGCCCATATCTTCTGCACCGAAGACCAGATCGAAAGCGAATGCGCAAAGTTCATCGCACTCTTGTCGTCGGTCTACCGCGATCTCGGGTTCGACCACTTCGACATCAAGCTTTCGACCCGCCCCGATGTGCGCATCGGCTCGGATGAGACTTGGGACAAGGTCGAAGGCGCGCTGACGGGCGCCATCGAAAAGCTCGACCTGCCCTATGAAATCAACCCCGGCGACGGCGCTTTTTATGGACCGAAGCTCGACTTCAAGCTCACCGACGCGATCGGGCGCGAATGGCAGTGCGGCACGTTCCAGGTCGATCCCAATCTGCCCGACCGGCTGGGCGCGGAATATGTGGGCGAGGACGGCGCCAAGCACCGGCCCTACATGCTGCACCGCGCGATCCTTGGCTCGTTCGAGCGGTTCATTGGGATCCTCATCGAAAACTACGCGGGCAAGCTTCCCTTCTGGCTGGCGCCACGGCAGGTCGTGGTCGCGTCCATCGTGTCGGATGCGGATGAATATGTGCTCGAAGTGACCGAGGCGCTGAAAGCCAAGGGCATCCGCGCCGAGGCCGACACCCGCAACGAGAAGATCAATTACAAGGTTCGCGAACATTCGGTCGGTAAAGTGCCCGTGATCCTTGCCATCGGCATGAAGGAAGTCGAGGAGCGGACCGTTTCAATCCGCCGTCTCGGCGACAACCGGAGTGAAACGATCGGACTGGCGGAGGCTGTGGCGCTCCTTTCCGCCGAAGCGACGCCACCGGACATGATCTGATGGCAACGTATTGAAACGCAGCAACTATAAGGTGCCGTCAGACCAGACAGGCACCCTTTTTTTCTTTGAGCGCACGGCACGCCGACGATAAACTCCTGTCACGCTGCCGTGTCCCACGCTTTCGTGAGTGGAAGGAAAACGGCCGAACG
>DAORUY010000024.1:0-21197 GCA_035433445.1 Paracoccaceae bacterium | reverse complement strand
ACCGACATCGCGCCGTTGTAGAAGAAGAAGGCGTTGTTGTCGTCCGGGCTGCCGCCGAACAGTTCGACATTCCACGGCTTCACATCGCCAAAGCGCTCTTTCAGCCCTTCGACGAGGCTGGTGGCCTGCTGCACGCCGACCTTGAAGTTGTCGAACGTTGCGTAATAGTCAACCGAGCCGGACTCGCGGATCAGACGGTCATAGGCGATGACCTTGATCCCCGCCGCCGCCGCATTGTCGAGCGCGTTGGACAGCGTGGTCCCGTCAATGGCCGCGATCACCAGCGCCTTGACGCCTTTGGTGATCATGTTCTCGATCTGGGCCAGCTGGTTGGGAATGTCATCCTCGGCATATTGCAGATCGGTGCCGTAGCCAGCTGCCGTAAACTGCTCGACCATCGACGCGCCGTCCGAAATCCAGCGGGCCGACGATTGCGTCGGCATGGCAATGCCGATGGTGCCCTTATCCTGCGCGAAGACAGGCAGACCCATGACTGATGACGCCGCCGCAGCGCCGCCAAGCGCCATAAGCGCCCTTCTTGAAACTTGCATTCTCTATCCTCCCCTAGCCGTTCAATGGGCGGCAATAACCCGATGGCCGCAAGGGTTAGCCCCCTGAAAACCATGGCGGCACTGTTGCAATGGCGTTATATATCCGTCAAATGGATTTCCCTTATACAAGCATGGCGGTTTTGTTATGCCACAGACTCTGGGTAATCGTTCGCTGATGCAGCGCGGGTTGAAGCTTACACATCTGCGCCTGTTGGCCGCGCTGGCCGAGACCGGGCAGATCTCACAAGCGGCGGATCAGATCGGCATCGCGCAGCCAGCCGCATCCCGCCTGCTGGCCGAGATCGAGCGTATCGTCGGCCAGCCTGTCCACCATCGCACCGGCCGGGGGATGAGCCTGACCGCGGTGGGACAGGCCTTTGCCCAGCGCGCGCGCCGCATCCAGATGGAACTGCGCGACGCCGCCCGCGATATGGCCGAAGTCGCCTCGGGCGGGGCGGGTCACGTCCGTATCGGTTCGGTCACCGGCCCGGCCATCGACCGGGTGCTGCCCGCGCTGCGGAGCGCACGCCTGACGACACCCAATGTCACCGCCGAGGTGATCGTGGCCCCTTCGGACATCCTTTGCGAACATCTTCTGTCGGGTCGCATCGACTTTGCCATCGGGCGCCTTCCCGAAGGACCGCAACGCGATTTTGTGGTCATGACCGAAATCGCGTCCGAGCCGGTGGCGTTGGTCGTTCGCAAGGGTCATCCGCTGGCGCTGCATCCCAGCCCTACGATTGAAGAATTGCTGACCTACGACTGGATCATGCCGCCCGCCGATTCGATCCTGACCCGTACCGTGACCGAACGCCTGCGCCAAAGTGGCATCGGCATGCCGCCGCAGCGGCTGTCTACAGCCTCCTTTTTGTTGACCTTCGCGCTGGTGCAACAGTCCAACGCCATCGCGCCGCTGGCCCGCGCCGTTGCGACCAGCTTTTCCGGTATCCCCGATGGTCCCTATGCCATGCTGGCCGTTGACCTGAGCATAGAGGTCGAACCCTTTGGCCTGATCACGCGCGCCGACGCCGTGTTGCCCCCTGCTGCCGACAGACTGGCCCGCGCCATTCAGGCGATGCCTTTGCACCCGGCGGACTGACGCGTCGATTGCCAGCGCCGCGCATGGGCAAAGTCCAGACGTCATCTGGCTTTTGTGGATCGCCCCGGCGACGCGCTTTATCCTTTTGACCGGCAGGTGATGGCACTGTGGCAAGCAGGAGCCGTGGATCCGTCAAGATACCCAGGTCAGGAACCGAAGTGTGCGGCAGAACCAGGGCCGGTTCCTCAGAACCAGCGCTGTTTTGCCAAGAAACATGACCCTTTATATCGCGGACGCTTTCCTGGTCCGCCGGGCCAGCCGCCCGATGGTCAGCGGCTGACGGCGGCGGCGAGGTCCATTATGAAGGACCCGTCGCACGCCGGATCGGTGACGGAGCTTAGCCCTTCTTCGCTACGCGCGCATTGCGGGTTGCGATCAGTTTCAGACGCAGCGCGTTCAGCCGGATGAAGCCGGCGGCGTCCTTCTGGTCATAAGCGCCGGCGTCTTCTTCGAAGGTCACGTGCTTTTCGCTGTAAAGCGAATGATCGGACCACCGGGCGACGGTCCGGGCCGAGCCTTTGTAAAGCTTCACGCGCACCGTGCCGGTCACATGTTCCTGGCTCTTGTCGATCAGGGCCTGAAGCATCTCGCGTTCTGGGCTGAACCAGAAGCCGTTATAGATCAGTTCCGCGTACCGCGGCATGATCGAATCCTTCAGATGTCCCGCGCCTGCGTCGAGCGTGATCTGTTCGATCCCGCGGTGGGCTTCCAGAAGGATGGTGCCGCCGGGCGTTTCATAAAGCCCGCGGCTTTTCATACCGACAAAGCGGTTTTCAACCAGATCGAGCAGACCCACGCCATGCTTGCCACCGAGAGCGTTCAGCCGGGTCAGGATGGTGGCCGGCGACAGGCGTTCGCCGTTGATGGCAACCGCATCGCCGCGTTCAAAGGTGATCTCGACATATTCGGGCGTATCGGGGGCTTTTTCGACCGGGGTTACGCGCTGATAGACAAACTCGGGCGCTTCTTCGGCAGGGTTTTCCAGCACCTTGCCTTCGGAAGACGTGTGCAAAAGGTTGGCGTCCACGCTGAAGGGCGCTTCGCCGCGCTTGTCCTTGGCGATCGGAATCTGGTTGGCTTCGGCAAATTCCAGCAGCTTCGTGCGGCTCGTCAGATCCCATTCGCGCCAGGGCGCAATGACCCTGATCGACGGGTTCAGCGCATAGGCCGACAGCTCAAACCGCACCTGGTCGTTGCCCTTGCCGGTGGCGCCGTGCGCAACCGCATCGGCACCGCATTCTTCGGCAATCCGCACCAGATGTTTGGAGATCAGAGGCCGCGCGATGGATGTGCCCAGAAGATAGAGCCCCTCATAAAGGGCGTTTGCCCGGAACATCGGGAAGACGAAATCGCGCACGAATTCTTCGCGCACATCGACGATATGGATATTGTCGGGCTTTATGCCCATCAAAAGCGCCTTTTGCCGCGCGGGCTCCAGTTCTTCGCCCTGGCCGAGATCGGCGGTGAAGGTCACCACCTCGCAGCCATATTCGGTTTGCAGCCACTTCAGAATGATCGACGTATCAAGGCCGCCGGAGTAGGCAAGCACGACTTTCTTCGGGGCATTCGGTGCGGCGGCGGCCATGACATTCCTCTCCAACAGCGGGACAGGCTGCGGGATAGTGCGAAAAGGCCAGTGGGGCAAGGGTATGCGACGGCGCGGGCGCTATTGCGTGTGGGCCGGCTGGCGGGCTTTGCGCGAATGGCGGACCTGAAGCCGTTCGGGCCGGTGCGGCACGAACCGCACGAGCGTCGCCGCACGGGGCATGGGGGTGATTTCACAGTCGATATGCCTGCCATCGTGCAAGGTTGCGGAACCTTCCCAGGCGCTACGTTCGCCGGGTTGGGCAATGAAGTCGCGCAGTTCGCCCCAGACGGGCGTCGGATGCGACAGGGCGTGCCAGTGGCGCATCGCGTCCAGGATCGAGCTGGCCCCAAGGGTCGGGCGTGGATCGACCTGCCAGAGCGTGGCGTAAGCCTGGTTCGACATGACCAGTTCGCCCGTTTCCGAAAAGACAGCCACCGCTTCCTCAAGCGCGTCCACCACGGATTGCGCCAGTTCGATCTCTGCCCGGAACCGCCGGGTCAGCGACACTTCGGCGCTGATATCCTCGATCAGAAAGGCAACGGCGCCTTCCGGATGCGGACGGCCCGTCACACGATAGGTCTGCCCGGTGGGTAAGATCCATGTTTCTTCATACTGACCCGCGCTCGCGGCCTTTTCGAGGTCGATCATCTGCTGGCGCCAGCCCGCGTAGTCTTTCGGCTCCGGCAGTATGCGGACTTCGTGCAGCCGGTCGAGGAAAGAAAAAAGCGCCGGCCGGCCGGACAGGAATTCTCCGTCAAGAGTGGTCAGGTCGGTCAGCGCCGGGTTGAAGAGTGCAAGCTGGCGGTTGCGGTCGAAGATCGCCAGCCCGATCGGCAGATGGGCAAAGGTCTTCGTCAGCGTCTGGATGAAATCGCGCAAGGACCGTTCGGCGCGCACAGCATTGTCGGCGGGAAGGGCAAAGCCGATGCTGCTCGTGGCGCCGGGCAGGATATGGCAGTCGAACCATTCGTCTTTTCCGCCCGTGGGGTTCAACAGCCGTTGCCGTTTTGGGCCCCTGGGCAGCAGCCTGTCAGCCTCCAGCCCGAACAGGTCGGGCAGCGGCCAGACAAGATCGCTCTCCCCGCTTTGCCGGGTCGCGAGCGCCATATAGGCCGCATTGGCCCAGGTGATGCTACCATCCGCCCCGCATCGCCAGGCCGCGACAGGCAGAAGTTCGAGCGCTTCGCGCGATGCGGCTATCTCTTGCTCTGCCGCGTGATGACTGAGGCCATCGATCACCACATACTGCCCTTCCGCCGAAAGATCGGTCAGTGTCAGGCGGATACCGGCACCCGCAAGTTCGGCATGCAGCCTGAAGCCAGAATCGTCGGGCGCCGAAAGCGTGAAATGCCCCAGATCCATCAGGCAGGCCAACTGGTCGCGAAGGCCGGGCAAGCGTGGGCACAGGTAGGAAAGTAACCTGTCCCACTCCCCCTCTGGCCCCGAAAGGCGCGACAGAAGCGCAAAGGCAGGGCCGGTTGCATCCACAAGGTCCGGGCCTTCAAAAAGATAGACCGTTGGTTCCGCGACACCCGACAGGGCACTGGCGGAGGGTTTGCGCCCCTGCCAAAACCAGCTGGTCGCTGCCGCCAGCAGAAGGGCGGCAAAGGCCGAAGCCACCGAAGCGGCCACGAAGATGGCCGCCAGAAGAGCCGAACTGTGCATGCTGTCCCCGTTTGGCAAAACCGCAGGGCCCAGTCTTTCGCCACAGAGTTAATGGCCGGTTAAAAATTTGTGGCAAATCAAGGGAAAATTCGGTCAGAGCCGCATGGGCTGGTTGCTTCCCGAAAGGCTGGCGGCGTCGGCGGCGATACGGTCGAGCGGCCATTGCACCTGCACGCGCGCGCCGGAACGGGCCTGCCGGTCTTCTTCGCTCAGGAACGGGTCGCTGGCATTGCTGAAGTCAAGGTCCGCGCCGGTTCTCTCCAGAAGCGTCTTGGCGATGAAGAGACCCATCCCCATGCCATCATAGTGCGCGCGCGCGGGGTCGGCGCCCTCGGGCCGCGCCCGGCTGCGCACGAAAGGATCGCCAATCCGTCCGATCAACTGGGGGGGAAATCCCGGCCCGTCGTCAGTGATCGTCAGGGTCACGCTGTCGTCCTGCCATGCCAGATCAACCCAGACGGAGGTTCGGGCGAAGTCGACGGCATTCTGGATAAGATTGCGTAGCCCATGGATGATCTCTGGCCGCCGAAGGATCAGGGGTTGCGGCGCGCTGGGGTGCATCGGCGCAATATAGACTGCGACCTTGCGGTGGCTGTGGGGCTCGGCCGCCTCCTCCACCACCGCTTGAAGGGGTGCGGCACGCATATGCAGGTCATCCTTGCCCGCTCGCCCCATCGACCGAAGAATATCGCGGCAGCGGTCCGCCTGCGCCCGGATCAGATCGGCGTCGGCCTTAAGGTCCGGTCGGTCTGCCAACTCGTCCGCCAGTTCGCTGCTGGCAAGCTTGATCGTGGCCAGCGGCGTTCCAAGCTCGTGCGCGGCAGCGGCGACAACGCCCGACAGATCAGTCAGCTTCTGTTCGCGGGCCAGCGCCATCTGCGTGGCCAGAAGAGCGTCGTTCATCGCGTGCAGTTCTGCGCTGACCCTGCGGGCATAAAGCGCCAGGAAGATCACCCCGATCACGATGGCGAGCCAAAATCCGAAAGCCAGAATATCGGGCATGGCGATGACCGTGCCACTGGCAAAGCGCAATGGCACATGCACCCAGGCAAGAAAGGTCACGAGCACAAGGGTCAGCGCACCTATGGTCGCCGTGGACAGATCGCTTAACGCCGTCGCCGAAACCGTCGCAGGCGCAAGCAGCAAGAGCGCGAACGGATTGTTCAGTCCGCCCGTCAGATACAGAAGCGCCGCAAGCTGACAGCTGTCGAACGCTAGAACGACCAGCGCCTCTGCCTCGCTCAGGCGGCGGTTTTGCGCAAAGACCAGGCCGGATATCAGGTTCGCCGCCACCGCCACTGCGACGACCGCCAGGATCGGCACCGGATCAATCGCGATGCCGAAGAACCGCCAGCCCACGCCAATGGCCACAAGCTGCCCGAAAATCGCCAGCCAGCGTAGCGCGACCAGTGTGCGAAGCCGCAGCCAATCCCCGCGCGAAAGCAGGTTGTCGGAAAAGGAGCTGTTGTTTTTCATATTCCTGGGGCGCGATGCCTCATTCGAGGCGGAGTTGATTGAACCTTCGTGCAAGATAGGCCAACAATGCCGCCGCAGAAAGAGAGGTGCGGACATGGGGCTTTCATCGGGGCGGCTGGCCATTGCAGCGGGTGCGGCGGTTGTGATCGGGCTGGTGGCAACCTACAGCCTGACGCGCAAATCCGGGCTGGATGCGTTCGAAGACTGTCGGGCAAGTCGCGTCGTTGGTGGCGCCGCGACCATCGGTGGCCCGTTCACCTTGACGGACGAGAATGGCAATCGCGTCACCGACGGGGATGTGCTGGCCAAACCTTCACTGGTCTACTTCGGTTATACCTACTGCCCCGACATCTGCCCTACCGATGTTGCGCGCAATGCCGAAGCGGTCGATATTCTGGAAGAACAGGGTCGCGAGGTAACGCCCGTCTTCATCTCTGTCGATCCGGGCCGTGATACGCCGGAAGTGTTGAAGGAATGGACGGACTATCTGCATCCGCGCATGGTCGGCCTGACCGGCAGTCCTGAGGAACTGAAGACGGTCGCGCAACAGTATAAGACCTTCTTTAAAGTGCCAGACGATCCTGCCGATGATACCTATCTGGTCGACCACATGACGCAGACCTATCTGATGCTGCCCGAGCAGGGTTTTGTCGAGTTTTTCAGCCGCGAAGAGACAGCGGATCAGATTGCGGAGCGCACATCCTGTTTTATTGACGCCGCCGAGAAAGAGAAATGATGGCATTTGCCGCCATCGTGGTTCTTTATTGAATTCAACCGATCCAGCGCGAGGATGAGAAATGTCTGACAGTGATTTCCCCGAACTTGGGGCAGACAGAAGCCTGCTTCTGGTCGATGATGATGCTCCTTTTGTCGCCCGCCTGGCGCGGGCGATGGAAAAGCGTGGTTTTGTGGCCAAGGTTGCCGAAAGCGTTGCGGAAGGGCGATCCATTGCTGAAACGGCTCCGCCCGCCTATGCCGTCGTCGACCTGCGGCTTGAGGATGGAAACGGCCTTGAGGTGGTGGAGGCTTTGCGCCAGCGCCGTCCCGATTGCCGGATCGTGGTGCTGACCGGTTATGGCGCGATCGCAACTGCCGTAGCAGCAGTGAAATTCGGGGCGACAGATTATCTTTCGAAACCCGCCGACGCGAATGACATCACCAATGCTCTATTATCACGCGGTGAAGTCCCCAAGCCGCCGGAAAATCCGATGTCAGCCGACCGGGTGCGGTGGGAACATATTCAGCGCGTTTATGAACTGTGTGAGCGTAACGTATCGGAAACAGCGCGCCGGTTAAGCATGCATCGGCGCACGCTCCAGCGGATTCTTGCCAAACGCAGCCCGAAATAGATTTTAGCGCTCCCTGTTCTAAAAGACAGGCAGTGCCAGCTTGAATTTACCCCGCAATTGCTGATTATAAGCATGCAATCGAACTGTGGGAGCAGTCATGACAATTAACATTGATGCGCTGTCCTTGAAGGAACTCAAGGATTTGCGCGCTCGGCTGGACAAGGCCATCGTTGGTTATGAGGCGCGCAAGAAACAAGAAGCGTTGTCGGCGCTGGAAGAGCAAGCCCGTTCATTCGGCTTTTCGCTGAGTGAACTGGTTTCAGAAGCACCCGTGCGCAAGCGCAAACCTGCGCGTGCGAAATATGCCAATCCAGCCAACAAATCCGAAACCTGGACCGGGCGCGGGCGTAAACCGCGCTGGGTTGAAGCGGCATTGCGAGCCGGAAAGTCACCCGAGGATCTTCTCATCTGACGTTTCGAATTTTCGCGACAACAAAAGAGACCCCCTAAGCGGGGTCTCTTTTTTTGGAAATAGGCATACCCGGAAAAAAGCCCCGCCGACGGATCGGCGGGGCAAGGTATGTGCCGTGGTCAGGCCACAGGCACCGGCGGTAACGTATGGGTAGAAATCAGTGGGGGCGACCGGCCTGATCCGCCTCCATCTCGGCGCGGATCTGCTGACGCAGGATGTCGATTGATACGAGCTTTCCATCGCGCTTGAAGTGCCAGTAGGTCCAGCCGTTGCACGATGGTGCGCCTTCCAGATGGGCGCCGACCTGATGGATCGAGCCTTTCACATCATTGCCGATCAATGTGCCATCGGCGCGCACCTTCACCTTGAAACGGTTCCCGATCGAAAAGAGCTCCTCGCCCGGTCTCAGCATCCCGCGTTCGACGACCTGGCCAAAGGGCACGCGCGGCTCGGACCGCTTTGATCCCGTGGTTTCCAGCGCTTCCTTGTCGAATTTGCGGATCCGTTCGATGCGCTTTTCGGCAGCCGCGCGATAGGCGGCTTCGCGTTCGATGCCGATGAACTCACGCCCCAGCATCTTGGCCACGGCCCCGGTTGTGCCGGTGCCGAAGAACGGGTCCAGAATCACATCGCCCGGGTTCGTGGTGCCGACGATGACACGGTGCAATAGCGCCTCGGGCTTCTGCGTCGGATGGGCCTTGTCGCCAGCCTCATCCTTCAGCCGTTCGCCCCCCGTGCATAGCGGGATCACCCAGTCCGACCGCATCTGCACGCCGTCATTCAGGGCCTTCAAAGCCTCATAGTTGAACGTATATTTCCCACCCTCGGATTTCGACGCCCAGATCAGCGTCTCGTGGGCGTTGGTCAGGCGCTTGCCGCGGAAATTGGGCATCGGGTTCGATTTGCGCCAGACCACATCATTGAGGATCCAGAAGCCCTGGTTCTGAAGCTCGGCCCCCATGCGGAAAACATTGTGGTAGGAGCCGATGACCCAGATCGCCCCGTTCGGCTTCAAAAGACGCCGGGCGGCCGCCAGCCAGTCGCGGGTGAACCTGTCGTAGGTCTCAAAACTCGCGAACTGGTCCCAGGCATCATCTACGGCATCGACCTTGGAATTGTCGGGCCGGTGCAGATCGCCGCGCAGCTGCAGGTTATAGGGCGGATCGGCGAAGATCAGATCCACGCTCGCCTCTGGCAGGGACAGCATCACCTCGATGCAATCCCCCGCAAGGATCTGGTTCAGCGGCAGGGCTGCCGCCTTCTTTACCGTCGTCGTCATCTCTGCCTCATTCCGGTCTGTCGCCGGTTGTTGGCCCCAAGATGAGTCAGGAGTGATTCGCCGTCAATTTCTTTTTTGAATCAAGCACTTATAAATTTTGCTTGCACAAGATGTTGTGGATGGGTCGGAAAGAACGCCTATGGTGAGGGGTCACACCAAGATTTTGCAGCGCCGCCAGATGGTCCTTTGTCGGGTATCCGGCATTTTTGTCCCAGCCATAGCCGGGGTGCTGTTGCGCCAAATCCACCATGATCCGGTCACGCGTTACTTTGGCGATGATCGAAGCCGCTCCGATCGACAAAGACCGTGCGTCACCCTTGATCAGCGCCTCGGCGGAAACAGTCAGCCCCCGCGGGATGATATTGCCATCAATCAGCACATGGTCGGGCGCGACGGGCAGGGCGGCGATGGCACGCACCATGGCCAGATGGCTGGCGCGCAGGATGTTCAACTCGTCAATCTCGGCGGGGGTCGCATGACCAACCCCGACCGCGGCCAGTTCCATGATCTGATCGAAGAGCTGCGACCGGCGCTTTTCGCTGAGCTTTTTTGAATCATTGATGCCGCTGGGGATATGTGCGCGGTTCAGCACTACCGCTGCGGCCACCACGGGCCCGCAAAGTGGCCCGCGCCCGGCTTCGTCGACACCAGCAACGCGCAGAAATCCGCGACCGTGGGCCAGAAGTTCGAAAGAAAGATCGGGCAAGCTGGTCATGCCCTCCCTTCGCGGCAATCGCGAGGCTGTGCAAGAAAAAAGGGCGGATGCTCTCGCACCCGCCCTAATTACGGCACCCACAGGGGACATGGGGTGCCGTCACCGCCCGATGTTCGCCCCCTTATTCAGTAACGCGCCTGCTCGATCCGATAGCCGTAGTCGCGCAGGCATTGCGGCCCATAGACTGTGCGCGTGCCTGCAGTGGTGCGGATGTCAAAGGCACATTCTGCCGGAAGCTGGCTCGCCACGCCGAATTCGCGCAGACAGCGCGAGGACACGACTTCGCGCAGCCGACCATTGACCGTCACATCCATCACACATTCGGCCGGAACCGTGCGGGCAACCGCCGGATAGGGATTGCCATTGTTCCAGTCGTCGGGGTCGGGGCGCGGCGTGACCGCCCGTGCCTGGCCCTGATTCATCTGGTTCAGGATCAGCCCCACCGCTGCCGCGCCCAAAAGCAGCTTGATCACGTCATTCTTCTTGCTCTTTGCCTCTGCCGGCACGGAGAAGCCCGAAAGGGCAAGGGCCGTGGCTGTGGCGAATGCGATCATCTGGCGTTTCATGTCTGCTACCTTTCCGTAGGGGGCAGCCGCGGCCGCCGCACCGATAGCTGGAAGTTGGGGGTTGGGGCGACGACAGGGCAATAACGGCGGCCTGCTATCGGATAACCGGCGCCAAAGTGCCAGCCCATGCAGCTTTGCTATTGATTAGCCGCCGCGCTGCGCGCAATTTTCCGCCCATGATGAACCGGACCACGATCATAACCGCGGCCATCCTGTCGGTCGGCCTTACCTCGGCGGCCCGTGCCGATTGCACCGTCCGCTACAAGGCCAAGCAGGACAATCCCTTGCAACTGCAGGCCGGCGAAGTGGCCCTGCCTGATGCCGCCTGCGCATCGGAAGGTGCGGCGGCTGCGGCGCTGCAACCGATCCTTGCCGAACAGGGCTGGACGCTTCTGGCCATCACCGCCATCATTCCGTCGAACTGAACAGCGCGGAGCGTGGATGTGACCGACAGCGATCCTTCCGCAAGGGTGGCCCTCAAATCCGGCAACCGTGTGCTGGTCTGGGGTATTGCGGCCATTGTGGCGATCCTTCTGGTGGCGGCGGCGCTCCTGTTCTGGTCGCTGCCCGATGCCAATGCCTTCAACGCGCGGGTGGAACGGATCTTCGTTGAAAATGACGCGCTGACGACGGGCGATCAGATCAAGCTTCTGGAGGTACTGGCCCAGTCTGGCACCGCCTTTTCCGAGGTATTGACCAGCTATCGCACCATCATTTTCGTGCTTTTGGTCTTTGCCACCGCGCTTCTGATTGCGGCGCTGGTGTTTTTGGTGATGATCCTCTCGCTGAACCGGCGGATGGAGGCGATCCAGAAACAGGGCATCCAGGTCGCCTCGCTGATCATCAGCCGTAGCGAAAATGCCGTGGTGCTGAATGACATGGAATTCAAGCTGACTGAGGCCGCCATCGAAACCCTGTCGGTTCTGGCCGAGGCGCGCATGGATGACGATATCCTGACCGGTGCGCAGATCGAAGCGGTGATCTCGGGCCGGAAGGAGGCCGATTGCGACGAAGCGGCCGGTGCCATGCGCATCAAGCGGCTGCGCGATGCGCTGGGCAATCAGATGGTTGCAGAATTGCTGGTCAAGAACATAACCCGGCGCGGCTATACCCTGGCGGTCAAGAAAGACGCAATCCGCATGCTCTGACTGGCCCGGCAGGAACTTCAATGCCACCGGCGGGGATATCTTGATCACAATGGAAAACCCCCGTCATTCTGGTCCGTGTACCCCTCCGCCCCTGCGGGCCCTTGCATCAGGCGTACCCCCTGCCCTATAGGGGCGCTTCCGTTGGCCGGTGGGGGCGCCCGTGATTCAGACACCCTTTTACCTGATCGACAAGGCGAAGCTTCTTCGCAACATGAAGGTCATTGACCGTCTTCGCGCCGGATCGGGTGCCAAGGCGCTCCTGGCGCTCAAATGTTTTGCGACATGGTCAGCGTTCGACCTGATGCGCGACCATATGGACGGAACAACCTCCTCCTCGCTCTTCGAACTCCGCCTTGGGCGAGAGAAGTTCGGCAAGGAAACCCACGCCTACTCGGTGGCCTGGGCAGACCATGAGATCGAAGAGGCCGTGAGTTACGCCGACAAGATCATCTTCAACTCGATCGGCCAGCTGGAACGGTTTGGCAACCGCGCGTCCCATATCGAACGCGGGTTGCGGCTCAACCCGCGCTTTTCAACCAGCGGCTTCGACCTGGCCGATCCGGCGCGGCCCTTTTCGCGGCTGGGCGAGTGGGACGCGGAAAAGATCGGGGCGGTGATCGACCGGATTTCTGGCTTCATGATCCACTACAATTGCGAAAATGCCGATTTCGACCTTTTTGACCGGCAGCTGAGCCGGATCGAGGACGAATTCGCAGCACTTCTGGGCCGGGTCAAATGGGTAAGCTTGGGCGGCGGCATTCATTTCACCGGCGAGGCCTACCCGGTCGATCGGCTGGCGGCGCGGCTGAAGACGTTCGCGCAGCGCTTCGGCATTCAGGTCTATCTGGAGCCGGGCGAGGCTGCGATCACCAATTCGACGACGCTTGAGGTGACGGTTCTGGACCTGCTCGACAATGGCAAGAAGCTTGCCATCGTCGACAGTTCGATCGAGGCGCATATGCTCGATCTTTTGATCTACCGACTGCCAGCAAAGATCGAACCGAACACGGGGCCGCATGAATACATGGTCTGCGGAAAATCCTGTCTTGCAGGCGATATTTTCGGCGAGTTCAAGTTTCCCGCGCCCTTGTCGGTGGGCGACCGGATTTCCGTGCAGGACGCGGCCGGTTACACGATGGTCAAGAAGAACTGGTTCAATGGCGTGAACATGCCTTCGATTGCCATTCGCGAACTTGATGGCTCTGTCCGCCTTGTGCGCGCTTTCAGCTATCAGGACTACGCCGACAGCCTGTCCTGACGCCATTCACTCCCCGACTGAAGGAGAATATCCGATGAAACGGAACCTGCTGATCATTGGCGCCGGGGGCGTCGCGCAAGTGGTTGCCCACAAGGCCGCGCAGAACAATGATGTGTTGGGCGATCTGCATATCGCCAGCCGCACCATGGCTAAATGCGAAGCGATTATCGCCAGCGTCCAGTCCAAAGGCGCAATGAAAGTGCCGGGGGTTTTCAAGGCGCATGCCGTCGATGCGATGGACAGTGCAGCCGTGGCCGGGCTGATCCGCGAAACCGGTGCTGAGATTGTGATCAATGTGGGATCGTCCTTCGTCAACATGACGGTGCTTCAGGCCTGTATCGACACGGGCATCGCCTATCTGGATACGGCGATCCATGAAGACCAGAAGAAGGTCTGCGAAACGCCACCCTGGTATGGCAACTACGAATGGCAGCGGCGAGACGCCTGCGCAAAGGCCGGAGTCACGGCCATTCTGGGCGTGGGCTTCGATCCGGGTGTGGTCAATGCCTATGCGCGGCTGGCGGCAGACGACTATCTGGACCGCGTGGACAGTATCGACATCGTGGACATCAACGCCGGATCGCACGGGCGATGGTTTTCGACAAACTTCGACCCTGAGATCAACTTCCGCGAATTCACGGGCAGGGTCTACAGCTGGCAAAAGGGCCAGTGGCAGGAAAACAGCATGTTCGAGGTCGGCCAGTCCTTCGATCTGCCGGTTGTCGGCGCGCAGAAGGCCTATCTGACCGGCCATGACGAGGTTCATTCCCTGTCTGCGCGTTATCCGGGGGCCGATGTGCGGTTCTGGATGGGCTTTGGCGATCACTACATCAATGTCTTCACCGTGCTGAAGAACCTGGGGCTTCTGTCCGAAAAGCCTGTGAAGACCGCCGAAGGGTTGGAGGTTGTGCCGCTGAAGTTGGTGAAGGCCGTGCTGCCTGACCCGGCCTCCCTCGCGCCAGACTATGTTGGAAAGACCTGCATCGGCGACATCGTGAGAGGTGTGAAAGACGGCAAACCTGCCGAGGTCTTCATTTATAACGTGGCGGACCACAAGGACGCCTATCAGGAGACCGGATCGCAGGGCATTTCCTATACTGCGGGCGTGCCGCCGGTCGTGGCAGCGCTGTTGATCGCGGAAGGGACCTGGGATGTCGGCCATATGGCCAACGTGGAAGATCTGGACCCCAGACCCTTCCTCAACCTCCTGAACAAGATGGGCCTGCCCAACCGGATCAGGGACGACAAGGGCGACCGGGCGCTGACGTTCTGAGATACTCAGAACCAGCCGATCTGGCGAAGCGTCCAAAGGATGCCGATCAGAATCGGTTGGTGTATCAGATAGACAATCAGGCTGTGCTGCCCGGGCAGGCTCAACCAGCGCTGGCGGGAGGTGGGCATCGGGCGCGGCCTGTCCCAAAGACCCGCCAGAGCCGCGAGGTTTGCACAGCCGATCCCGGCGAGGACCGGCCCGAGCCAGGGAAAAGTCGGCACGAAATCGACGGCATAGACGGGCAAAGTCGTCAGCCCCGACCAGATCAGCCAGGGCACATCGAACGCGCCTTGCGCCAGATAGCGGGGTGCCAGCCAGACGCCAGCGGCAATGATCAGGGTCAGAAGCGCGGGCAGGCGCAGGAACGCCAGCCCGATCAGGCTTGAAAGCGCGATGGAATGGAGGATGCCGAAGAAGATGAAGCGCTGGCCTTGTACATACCATGTCGCGAGCGTGATCAGCGCCGCCGCCGCCCCGATCTGCGCAAACCTGCCCCAGAACGGCCGCCAGCGGATGCCCCGGCCATGGGCAAGATAAAGGCCGATGCCAACCAGAAAGAGAAAGCTTGCCGCGATGGCGCGGGCGAAAATCGCACCCCAGCCCGACACCATCGTTCCTGGCGGCAGATAGCCGAAAGCCTCCAGATCATAGCAGAAATGATAGCTCGCCATGGCCAAAAGCGCGACCGAACGCGCGATGTCGAGGCCGACGATCCTGCGGGTCGCCGACGGGCGGTCAGTGGCCATAAGGGTCCTTCGGCTGACGGTCCTTGGAAAGCGAAGGCTGGCTTTCGGCCACCATCTCTTCGATCGCGTCGGCCAGATGAACCTCGGCAATCGCATAGTCGCCGCGCGCGACCCGGATCAGATGAGCCTTGTGCAGTACGGCGGTGTGGCTATGGCCCAGGGGCGGTTCGAATTTGTAAGTCGCAAGCTCAATCAGCAGTCCCATCGGATCGCGGAAATAGATTGAATCCATGAAACCCCGGTCCCGGACCCCTGTGTTCCAGATGCCCCGCTCCTCCAACCGGCCGACGGCTTGGGCAAAGCTCACGCGGGACACGGAAAAGGCAATGTGATGGACATCACCGATGCGTGGCTTCTTGCGTGTCGGGTCAGGCTTGCGGCCTTCGTTGGTGAAGATGGTGATCAGCCGCCCATCGCCGGGATCGAAGTAAAGATGCCCTTCGTTCGGATCGTCAAGGTTAGGCTGATCGAAAACGAAGGGCATGCCCAGAAACCCCTCCCAGAAATCTATGCTGGTCTGCCTGTCGGCCCCCATCAGGGTGATGTGATGCAGGCCCTGTGATTGGATTTTCTGCATGACCCCGCTTCCTTTCCGATCAAGGCAAAAAATGGCGACCCCGGCAGGATTCGAACCTGCGACCTGCCGCTTAGGAGGCGGCCGCTCTATCCCCTGAGCTACGGGGCCGCAATGACTTGGCGGCTCTGATGACTTTTCAGTCACGCATCCCGAGCCGATTGGGTCGTCAGACCTTCGCTTGGATAAGCCGCGACCTCTCCAAATGCAAGGGACCGGCATTGGAGCATTGCAGGTTGATCCCAAACCCCGAGACCCGCAGAGAGGTTGGCAGTTGCACGGCCAGTGGCGCGCCCGATCGGCTTCAAGCCGGGCCAGACATGCCCTGGTTGCCGGTGCGTGCGCCAAAGATGGCGGAGCCGACGCGGATATGGGTTGCGCCTTCGGCAATCGCAGCCTCGAAATCGGAGGACATGCCCATCGACAGGCCAGTCAGGCCGTTCGCTTCGGCCATGCGGCACAGCAGGCGGAAATGCTGGGTGCTGTCCGCGCCCTCAGGTGGGATGCACATGAGACCGGCCAGCGGCAGGCCCATGGCGCGACAGGTGGCGATGAACCCGTCGGTCTCAGCCGGAAAGATACCGGCCTTCTGCGGTTCCTCGCCAGTATTGACCTGCACGAAAAGCTCGGGGCAGGTCCCCCGCGCTTGGGCCAGACGCGCCAGCTTTTCGGCGAGCGAGGGGCGGTCGACCGTATGGATCGCATCAAAAAGCTCGACCGCGACCTTGGCTTTGTTGGTCTGCAAGGGGCCGATCATGTGGACGGCGACCTTGCCAAAGCGGGCGCGCAGGTCGGGCCACTTCGCCTGCGCCTCCTGCACGTAGTTTTCGCCAAACAGCCGATGGCCGCCGGCCAGCACCGCCTCGACCCGCTCCAGCGGCTGGATCTTGGATACGGCGATGAGCTGGACCGAACCCTCCGCGCGGCCCGCCACCCTTTCAGCCGCGCGGACGCGCGACAGGATGTCAGTCAGCGACATGACCGCGTGCCTTCAGTTCATCGAGCATTGGGGCGAGATCCTTCTCGAACCGTTTCCAGCCTTTGACCGAGCTTTTCGTGATCGGCTGGCGGACCTGGAACAGGCTGAGCGTTTCGACCTTGCGGTCGTTATCCTGTGGGGAAAGACAGGCGTCCTCCCACTCCAGCCCGCAGGCGGCGATCAACTTGCGGGTTTCGGGTTCGGGGTCGGAGACGAGCTTGTCATAGTCGACCTCGTAGAACCAGTCGGGCACCAGGCCGCGCCAGAAGTCCACCATGTCGACGAACGTATCATAGAGGATCGCCAGATCGCGCTGATGGTAGGAGGCGAGATGCGTGCCGTCTGGGAACTTGTTTTTGTACATGGAAAGAAGGTTGTCACGCGGATCCCGCCGCACGACGATGATCTTCGACTGCGGCAGGGCGAGCTTGACCAGGCCGATGTAGAGGTAGGTCTGGATGGATTTGTCGGAAACCTGCGGCTTGTCGGAAAAACGGGCGCGCATATAGGTTTCATAGTCGTGACCCAGCGTGGCGATGGCGGCTGGATCTACTGACGTCAGTGGGCGAACCCGGTCGCCCCTGACCAGAAGGCTCTGCGCATCTTGGGTGACCTTGCCGACTTCGCCCGCGCCCTGAACGCGGGAATGACACGAGATGATCTGCTCGATCAGCGTCGTGCCGGAACGCGGCATGCCGGTTATGAAGATCGGCGCGAAGTCGGTCGTTCCCGCAATCTGTGTGCCGTGCCAGTCGAAAGCGCCGAACGCGGTCTTCAGCATCCCCACTTCGCGTTCGCGCTGCGCGATATCATAAGGGAAGACCTTGCGCATATAGGCGTTGGCCTGATTGAGATACTGGAAGACGCGGCCAAAATCCTTGGTGTCTTCCAGCGCCTTGGCAATGGCGAACGCCAGGTTCAGCCGGTCCAGATCGCTGAGGTTCGGCCCCGCATAGCGCTGAAGCATCAGGTCAATGATCGGATCGCCCGGCTGGGTCTTGTGGGCAGCGATGAAGGAACGATAGTTTTCGCCATTGGTCGGATCAAGCTCGAACGCCCGCCAGAACAGGTCCTTGGCCTCATCAAAACGCCCCAGGGTCAGCAAGGTCGTGGCTTTTCCACCTGTCCCGATGGGCGAATTGGGGTCAAGCGCAAGAGCGCGGTCGTAGTTGGCCAGCGCTTCCTCGTCCTTGCCCAGGCGCGACTGGGCCTGCGCCAGCATGGCCAGTGCGTCGGCTGACCGGCCCTTGCTGGCTTCGACAGCACGCAACAGCACCTCTTCAGCCTTTGCGTAGTTCTTGGCGCGGGTATGGGCATTGCCCAGTGCGACAAGGCAAAGCGCCGGGTCCGGCGCATGTTCGACGGCGCGCTCCAACGGCGCAATCGCTGACGCGGCATGGCCCAGCCGCGCCAGACAGGCCCCGTAGTTGACCAGGGCAGACAACAGATAAGGCGTCAGCGTCACCGCCTTGTGGAACTGCACCAATGCCTCTTCAAGCCGGTTCTGATCCAGCAGCATCCTGCCAAGATTGTCGTGGGCTTCGGCATAGCCGGGATCGATCTGCGCGGCCTTGGCAAAGCTTGCCTTGGCCGGTTCGACCTGGCCTTGCATGGCCAGTGCGCCCCCCAGCACATTCAGCGCCACCGCGGAATTGGGCTGGCGGTTCAACAGCGCCCTGGCGCGGTTTTCTGCCTCCTTGTAGTTCCGCTCTTTCATCAGTGATAGAAGGGCGAGAGTCTCCTTGCCCTCCTGTCCGGTAGTACTGCGCCGTGATGCATTGCGCTGTGCGCCGAAACGGTCCTGTAGCTCGATCCTGATTTCGGGCTTCAGGGGCGACGTCTTCAGCGCGGCGAGGAATTCGGCCTCATCCGGCGCGCGACCACCAAGTGCCACGGCCTCCGCCCAGGAACGCCAGATCGCACTCTCATTGGGCTTCAGTCGTGCCGCAGCCTGAAGCGGGCGCAAGCCAAGTGCCGCACGATGGCCCTCAATCGCCAGCCGTCCCACCTGATAGTGCGCCTCGGCAATTTTGGGGTTGGTTTCGACAATCTGCTGAAGAAGCTTCAGCGCATCGTCAAAGCGCCGCGCCGCGATCAGTTTCAGGGCCTGGTCGTAGTGAGATTTGATCTGGGCTGGGGTCAAGGGGGCCATCGGCGCTTTCCGGCAGGTGCAATCGGCGCGACCTTAGCCAGCACCCCCGGGAATGTCGAGTTGACCAACCGCCCCAAAAGAAAAGAGCGGGCCAAGGCCCGCTCTTTCCAAAGTCTGTCTGATGATCAGATCAGAACGACAGGCCGAGACCAGCCGACCAGGTTTCGTCGCCACCGCCGTTGAACGACGACAGGTCGCCCGAGCCGTAGCCGAACATGGCAACTGCACCACCACCGAGGTCATAGTTGGCGACCAGGCCCCAACCCGAAACATCGGTCACGCCATCGTCATACTGACCCCAGTTCGCTTGAACGGTCAGGCCATTGGCCGAGTAACCCACGCCGAGGCCGACCCAGTCAACGTCGAGAGCCGAGTGGAACAGATTGCCGGTCGCGTAGCCGAGTTTCGCCGAGACGCCGTTCGCCATGGTAGCACCCAGCGAGAGAGCGGTCACGTCGAACGTGTCAGCGGTTTGGTAGCCGAGGCCAGCGTCAACGGCGGTGCCGTTGAAGTCGCCCGACCATTTCACACCGATGCCGAGAGCGGCATCGCCGGTGCCGGTGTCGTCGAGTTCAGCCGAGAATGCCGCCCCGAAATCACCGAACGAATACTCGTAGCGCATGACTTGACCGTCATAGAGACCGTCAAGACCGGTGTTCCAGTACGAGCCAACATGGGTCGAGTGGTCATCAGCCAAGGCAGTGCCCAGGTAGATTTCCGAAACTGCCCAGTCCAGAGCGCCGTCGGTGTCACCCAAGGTGACTTTGCCAAACGAACCCGAAACCCAGACGGACGAGTCGTTTTCACCATCCGGGCAGTGGCTGGTACCGGAGCAGCCATTGCCGCCAGCGACAGCACTAATGTCATCGCCGTTCAGTTCGTCGAGGTCGATGGTCGCGCCGAACGACAGGCCCGAGTCCGACTCGCCCGAAAGCGTGAAGGTCACGTCGATGTCGTTCCAGAACTGAGTGTCGACAGCCGAGCCACCGCCAACACCAATTTCAGCGTAGCCGGACAGTGCGACTTCAGCGGCCGCAGCGCCGGCGAAGCCGACGAGAGCGGTGGTCGCAAGAAGAATCTTTTTCATTTCGTTTTCCCTCGTGTGTCAAAGGTAGGCCCAACTCAGGGGAATCCGAATTGGGTATGCACTCTATTTCCCCACTCGACGGGCCCAATGCAATGGAAACACAGGCGGCTGGCGGAAGATCGGGGATTATGGTGCAGTCTTGCCACAGTGGAATTTGCGGGCCGGTGCCTCGCGGGCGCGCGGCTGCGCCAGAGTCTGCGCCCGTGCCTGATACCTTATAAGGGAAAAGCCTTGTTCGCGTCGGGGGCGTCGGCTAGACAGCACAAAAGCAGTTGCAGGTGGTGTGGGCCAGATGATGCGTCAGACAATGCGGAAGACCGTTCGCCGGGTGATTCTGGCGGGTTGCGTCGCGGCGCTAGCAGCCTGCGGCGGAATCGGCAGCGGTGATTCCGGGCTGTTCGGTCGCCGCACCGGGGCCGGTGGGGCCGACGTGGCGGAACGCCGCGCCGCCGCGCTGGAGCAGCGCAGCCAGCTGGAACAGATCACGCCGGTCCGCAAACGCAGCACGATCTGGGATCTTTTCGGCAAGCAAGACGACACCAACATCACCATCGGGGTGAACAAATACCTCTGGCAGGCGTCGCTTGAGGTGCTGAACTTCCTGCCGGTGCAGTCGGCTGATCCCTTCTCGGGCGTTCTGGTCACGGGATATGGCACGCCGCCCGGTGGCGGCCGCGCCTATCGCGCGACGGTCTATGTGCAGGATCCGGCGCTGGATGCGCGGTCGCTGAAGGTCGCGCTCGTCTCGCAGTCCGGTCCGGTCGATGCGGCGACGGTGCGGGCGGTCGAAGACGCGATCCTGACGCGCGCCCGGCAGCTGCGCATCCGCGACGGCAAGCTTTAAGGGGCGCTGCCCCCATCGCCCAAGCGGGCGATTCCCCCGGGATATTTGCACCACAATGAACGGGTGATGGTCTGGACCTTGGGGTTTCAGACTGTATAACCACGCGGCAGTCTTCCAAAGGGAACCGTCATGTCGCGCTATGAGCCCGCCGTCAGCGAAGTGAAATGGCAAAAGGCCTGGGACGAAGCCGGGGCCTTTTTGGCGCGGCGCGACCCGGCAAAGCCCAAATATTACGTGTTGGAGATGTTCCCCTATCCGTCAGGGCGCATACATATGGGCCACGTGCGCAACTATACGATGGGCGATGTGGTGGCGCGTTATAAGGCCGCGCAAGGCTTCAGCGTGCTGCATCCGATGGGCTGGGACGCGTTCGGCATGCCGGCCGAAAACGCGGCGATGGAGCGTGGCGGCCATCCGAAAGACTGGACCTACGGCA
>DAORUY010000023.1:0-23296 GCA_035433445.1 Paracoccaceae bacterium | reverse complement strand
GGGCGCGGCTGGGTCTGCATCGCGCTGGTGGTCTTCGGTGCCTGGCGGCCGGGCAAGGCGGCGCTGGGTGCGTTGTTGTTCGCGGCGTTCGATGCGCTGCAGATCCGGCTCCAACAGACACCGATTGGCGCGCATCTGCCCTATCAGATCTTCCTGATGGTGCCCTATGTGCTGTCGATCCTGGCGCTGATCCTGATGTCGCGGCGGGCCGAGGTGCCGGCGGCGTTGATGGTGCCCTACAACAAGGGGGAACGCTGAATGTTCGATCTTATCGTGAAGGGCGGCAGTTTGCCCGACGGAACCCAGGCCGACATTGGGATCAACGGCGACCGCATTGCCGCCGTGGGCCGTCTGGACGGTGAGGCGCGCGATGTGATCGACGCCACGGGCGATCTGGTGTCGCCCCCGTTCGTCGATCCGCATTTTCATATGGATGCGACGCTGTCCTACGGCCTGCCACGGGTGAATGCTTCTGGCACGCTTCTGGAAGGGATCGCGCTGTGGGGCGAACTGCGCGAAATGGCCAACGTCGAGGACATGGTGAACCGCGCCGTGACCTATTGCGACTGGGCGGCGTCGATGGGCCTTCTGGCGATCCGCACCCATGTGGACACGACCCCCGATCATCTTCGGGGGGTCGAGGCGATGCTGGAAGTGAAGGCCCGTGTGGCCCCCTATATCACCTTGCAACTCGTGGCCTTTCCGCAAGACGGGCTTTACCGGACCGCGACGGGGCGGGCGAATGTGATCCGCGCGCTCGACATGGGGGTCGATGTGGTGGGCGGCATCCCGCATTTCGAACGCACGATGGAGGAGGGGGCGGAGAGCCTGCGCGACCTTGGCCGAATCGCCGCCGAGCGCGGGCTGATGTGGGACGTCCATTGCGACGAAACCGACGACCCGATGAGCCGCCATGTAGAGACAATGGCGCGGGAGGTAACGCGGTATGGGCTGGGCGTCAGGGCGGCGGGCAGTCACCTGACATCGATGCATTCGATGGATAACTATTATGTCTCGAAACTGCTGCCACTGATCGCGGAATCAGGCATGACCGCCATTCCGAACCCGCTGATCAACATCACGCTTCAGGGGCGGCACGACACCTACCCCAAGCGGCGCGGCCTGACACGCGTGAAGGAAATGCAGGCCCATGGCATTACCGTGGGCTGGGGTCAGGATTGCGTCATGGATCCCTGGTACTCGCTCGGCACCGCCGACATGCTGGACGTGGCCTTCATGGGGCTGCATGTCGCGCAGATGACCCATCCGGCTGAAATGGCGCGTTGCTTCACTATGGTGACGGAGAATAATGCCCGGATCATGGGGCTGGAAGGCTACGGGCTGAAGGTGGGCGACAAAGCCTCGCTGGTGGTTCTTGACGCGGGCAACCCGACCGAGGCTCTGCGGCTCAGGGCCGAACGGCTGGCGGTGGTGGCAAACGGCAAGATCATCGTGCGGCGCCAGCGCAATGACGCGCGGCTGAACCTTATTGGTCGGCCCGCGACGGTCCGGCGGCGGCATCCGGCGGGCTGACGCGTTCAGCGCGTCAGCCTTTGCAGATAGGGGGCAAGGTCGCTCAAGCCGCGTTCAAGGTCATAGGCGGGGGCATATCCCAGCCGCGCCCGCGCCGCATCGGACGGGCAACTGCCCTTGGCGACCATAAGTTCATAAAGATGCGGATCGGGCCGCATCTCTCCGCCGTGCTTCAGTCGGCGTTTTGCCATCCGCACCAGCGCCTCGAACCGCTGATGGCCCAGCATCCCGCGTCCGATGGCCGAAATGCGTGCGGCAAGGCTCGGTTGTGCATCACTCTCTTCCACGGCGGTCATCTGCGAATAGGCGACCGGCGGCGCGAGGTCACGGGCGGGGGCAAAGCGCACCGCGCCGCGCCCCAGATGGCGCGCATAGCCTTGCAACAGCGCCGACCATGGGAAGGCTTCGGGGCCATTGATGATGAGCCGCTCCCGTCCAAGATCGGGCAAGCTGGCCGCGGCAAGACAGGCTTGCACGACGTCTTCGACATAGACGCCCTGACAGAG
The DNA here is from genome assembly GCA_035433445.1 of Paracoccaceae bacterium. Classification (GTDB taxonomy): domain Bacteria; phylum Pseudomonadota; class Alphaproteobacteria; order Rhodobacterales; family Rhodobacteraceae; genus TMP-24. The sequence continues at coordinate 21,257 of DAORUY010000023.1, read as the reverse complement.
TCCCTCAGGTTCCGGCACCACCACCGCGCCCGCCAAAAGCCCCTCGGCAAAGCCGTCGGTCCACAGGCTTGACCCGGCCCCCCAGACGATGGTCGGCTGCAAGATTGCGGCGGGCCGTTTGCCCGCCATCAGCCGCCGTTCCATGGCGATCTTGGCGCGCCGATAGGGGCTGCCGCCGGGGCGGTCCATCGATGCGCTTTCGCTGACCGATCCGTTCGGCCAGTCATCATAAACGACGATGGAGCTCGTATGGATGATGCGGGCGCGGCCTTCGGCCTCGACGGCGGAGAGGAGCGTTTCGAAGGCGGCGATGTTGGCGGTGGCGGATTGGCGGAAATCATAAGCCAGGTTGAAGATCACATCCTGCCCCGCAACGGCCGCGCGGACGGCGGCAGCGTCGGAAAGACTGCCCTGCACGAACCTGACCGGCGCCCCCGACAGCGACGCGGCGCTGTGACGGGTGCGGCCAAGCGCCGTGACTTCGGCCTCCGCCTTCACCAGCCCGGCCACCAGCCGTCGGCCGATGAAGCCGGACGCGCCCGTCACCAGAACCTTCCGGCCTTTCAGCTCACCCGCGTCCATGTCACACCCCCGTCTGTTCGTCCCCAAAGGCTAATGACATGCTTTTCCCGGCGAAACCATCTGCTTGCCTCATGCTGGCCCGAATCCCCCTGCTATGGTAGCGCCCGGAACAAAGCACCGGTTTCAGCCGGATTGACGACATTTGCCTGACATTGGTCGGGGAGCGAGGGTTTGATGCGGATCGGGATTATCGGCGCGGCGGGCAAGATTGGCCAGATGAGGGTGCGCACGGTTCTGGACAATCCGCAGACGCAGCTGGTGGCGGTGATGGACCTGAACGCGGACAAGGCCCGCGCCATTGCGCCCGGTGTGCCGGTCTTTACCGATGCGGGCCAGTTCTTCGATCAGCAGATGGACGCTGTTGTGATTTCCACCCCCGCCCATGTGCGCGAACCGTTGTGTCTGGCGGCCTTTGCGCGCGGCTTTCATGTCCTGTCGGAAAAGCCCCTGCACCACACGGTCGACGGCAGCCGCCGGATTGTCGATGCCGCCCGCGCCGCCCGCCGCCATCTGGGGGCCGGGTTCAACATGCGCTACTATCCGGCCTTTGCCCATGTGAAGGATGTGATCGGGTCCGGCGCGATTGGCGAGGTCGATCACATGCGCATCTACGGCGGCCACGAGGGCCTGCCGAAATTCGCCTATGACTGGGAATATAAAGCAGAATTTTCCGGCGGCGGAGCGCTTTGGGATGTGGGGATCCACATGACCGACATGGCGCGACATTTGCTGGGCGAGATCACCGAAGTCTATGGTGTGACCAGCGAAAAGATCTGGAAAGTGCCCGGATCGGAAGACAATGCCATGGCGATCTTCAAAAGCCCCACCGGCGTTGCAGCCACCTATCAGGCGACCTGGACCGACTGGAAAGGCTATTCGAGCGTGGTCGAGGTCTATGGCAGTCACGGGATGGTGCGGGGCGCCTATGCGCCGATGCAGACCCTGACGCTGACAATGGACCGGCCCGGGGGCACGGTGAGGCGGGCAACGAACCGCTATCCAGCGATCCAGATCCGCGAGAAGCTGAGAAGCTGGAAGACCACGGCGCTGGCCTCCTTCGCGGCGGAACTTGAGGATTTTCTGGGGCTGGTCGCGGGGCGCGAGGGGCTGCGTATCGCCGACGGCCACGCCGCGCTCAGGGCGGTCGAAGTGGCGGCGGCGGTCGGCGCAAGCAGCCGCATGGGCCAGCCGGTGCTGCTGGAAGACCTTGGTCCGATGCGGCTTTGACACCCGAGGCTTTGGTGCGGGCGCGAAGGATGGTATATCCCGAACCTTGATCAGACAGATTTCAGACGGGACCAGATTTTGACCGCCGATCCGCTTCTTTCCATCGTTGTCACCATCGTTGACGGCGGGCCTTACCTGCGGGATTTCCTGCGGGCGACCACACGCTTTGAGAACCCGCCCCGGCTGGAACTGATCGTGCCCTATGACGCGACGGTGGCGGACGCGGCCAACCATGCGGCCGAATTTCCGCATGTGACCTTCCTGAACCTGGGCCGGATCAACCCGATCTATCCGATCACGACCGAGGCTGGTCAGCACGAACTTTTCGACCGTCGCCGCGCCGCGGGTCTTGCCGCCGCCAAGGGCGACATCATCGCCATTCTGGAAGATCGCGGCCATCCCGCGCCCGACTGGGCGGCCACGGTGATGCGGCTGCATCGCGAAACCGGGCGCAATGTGATCGGCGGGGCGATCGACTGCAAGGAGCCGGTCGGCGATCTGAACTGGGCCTTCTGGGTCACGGATTTCGGCCGCTACGGCCGTCCGTTCGACACGCATTCGGCGGAATGGGTGTCGGACGTGAACGTGACCTATTCGCGCAAGGCGCTGGAGGCGACGCGCCATCTGTGGAAGGACCGCTTCCACGAGCCGGTGGTGAACTGGCATCTGATCTCGCTGGGCGAGGAACTCTTGCTGTCGAACGAACTGGTGGTGAATCATGTCCGTCCGCCCACGACGCTGGGGCGCCTTCTGCCGGAACGGTTCCATTGGGGGCGGCTTTTCGGCTGGATCAGGGCCAAACATTTCACGCCGCGCCAACGGTTTATGTATATCGCCCTGTCGCCCCTGATCCCACCAAGCCTGTGGGTGCGCCACGGGATCATGCAGTGGAAAAAGGGCCGCGGCTTGCGCTATCTGAAAGTGCTGCCCTTCGTGATCATCCTGACGATCGCCTGGACCCTGGGCGAGGTCTGGGGCTATGTGACGAAACGACCATGAGCGTTGCCCCGCACTATGACGTGATCATTGTCGGGTCCGGCGCCGCAGGCGGCTGGGTCGCCAAGGAATGCGCGGAACAGGGGCTCAAGGTCCTGATCCTTGAGGCCGGGCGGCAGCTTGATCCTGCGAAGGATTTCCCGCCGCAGGCGCATGAGGAAGGCTCGCGCGTGTCCGTGGTGACACGCGCCCTGTCGATCCTGAAAGGGCAGGCGGTGCAGGCGCGCTGCATGTCCTTCACCCCGCAGACAGCGCATCTCTTCATCAACGACCGGCAGAACCCCTACCGGACCGGGGCAGGCAGCCGCTTCAACTGGTATCGGGCGCGACAGGTCGGCGGGCGGCTGCATCTGTGGGGGCGCAATGCGCTGCGGATCTCCGACCATGACCTGAAGGCGGCAGAGCGTGACGGGTTTGGCGACGCTTGGCCGGTCAGCTATGCCGAGCTTGACCCCTGGTATGGCCGGGTCGAGGAATTCCTGGGCGTGACCGGCGAAGCGGCGGGCATCGAAAACCTGCCGGACGGGCACTATTCATACCCCCATCCGCTGACAGCCGCCGAACGGCGGCTCTTGGCGGAGATGGCCGAGAAATGGCCCGACCGCCCCGCGACCACCTGCCGGATCATTCACCACATGGAAGCGCGGCAGGTGCCAACGCTGAAGGCTGCGCTGGCCACCGGGCGGGCCGAACTGCGCCCCAATGCCATTGCCGCGCGGATCGAGACGGATGCGGAAACGGGCCGCGCGATTGGTGTCACCTATATCGACGCGGTGACGCGCGAGCGGGTGACAGTGGGCGCACGGGCGGTGTCTGTCTGTGCCTCCACCATCGAAAGCGTGCGGCTTTTGCAGATGTCGGACGGGGGGCACCATCCGCATGGGCTTGGCAATTCCTCGGGTAATCTTGGCCGTTATCTGTCGGATCACCTGATGGTCTTTCGCGCCGGCACCCTGCCTGAAATCGAAGGGATGGGCGCCGGGCACGACCCATATGACTTTGGCCAGCAGTCGGGGATTTATGTCCCGTCTTTCCGCAACCGGACCAGGCCGGATGGCCTGCCGTTCTTGCGTGGCTATTCGCTTCTGGGGTCGGTCGGACGTCTGTCGCCCGGCTGGTTCTTCATGGCCATCGGCGAGGTTCTGCCCCGCGCCGATAACCGGGTGGAGCTGGATCCTACCAAACGGGACGCCTGGGGGTTGCCGGTGGCGAAGGTCACGCTGACGCATGGTGACAATGAACGCGCGATGATTGCCGACATGAACGGGGTTTTGAAGGACCTGAGCGCGACCTTCGGCCTGCCCGACGATCTGCTGGGGCGCGAAAGCCTGATCTCCAAACTCGTCTACAAGATTGCGGGGCCGCTTGTGTATACGCCCGAGGGCGCGCTGATTCCCGGCTCGTCGATCCATGAAACCGGCGGGGCCTGCATGGGTGACGATCCCGCCCGGCATGTGACGGACGCCAAGAACCGCCTGCACGATTGCCAAAACGTCTGGGTGACGGATTCGGCAAGCTTCACGACCAATCCGTTCCACAACCCCGGCCTGACGATCATGGCCCTGTCGGCGCGCGCCGGGGCCGATATTGCCGCGACACTGAAAGGCTGAGTGATGAAACATCCTTTTCGCCTGTTTCTTGCGGCCCTCGCCCTGATCGCGGTGGGGCTTTATGCGCTGGCGCAATCCGCGCTGAATGACCTGGACCGGATCGTTGCCGATGGCGAGGCAGACGCTGCACCGACCGATCCCTTGCCCGCGCTCAAGAGCTGGGCCCTGTTCCTGACGGCGCAGGTCTTGCCGCTGCGCCAACCGGGGGCCGCTGAGGTGCAACCGGGCAAGACTTTCCGCGATTGCCCCGATTGCCCGGAGATGGTGGAAATCCCTGCGGGTTATTTCCTGATCGGCTCGCCGCTGATCGAATCCGGGCGTCATCAGCATTTCTTTGGCCGCACGCCGGTTTACCGCCAGTTCAGGTTCCTGAACCGCGAAGGGCCGCGCCGTCTGGTCCATATCGCCCGCCCCTTCGCATTGGCCGCGACGGAGCTGACTTTCGCGGCGTGGGAAGCGGCGCAGGATGATCCCGACTGGGAAAAGATCACCGGCCGTCCACCAAGGCATATTGCGTTCGGTGAGGCGGATTTCCTGACCCGGCCCGCCACGCTGGTCGATCAGAACGATGCCCATGCCTACGCCCTGTGGCTGAGCACGAAGACCGGTCAGAGCTATCGCCTGCCGTCCGAGGCGGAGTGGGAATATGCGGCCCGCGCGGGCACGATCACGCGCTTTCCCTGGGGTAATGCGATGGAGCCGGGCATGGCGGCGTGCTTTGGCTGCGAAGGCGTCTGGCAGGGCTGGCGGGTAGGGCCGGTCGGCCAGCACCCCCCGAATGGCTTTGGCCTTTACGACATGATCGGCAATGGCTGGGAATGGGTGGAGGATTGCTTCACACCCTCGCATCCGGCGTCGATTGCCGATGGGTCTGCCTATCGGGGCGGCGATTGCGAGCTGGTGGTATTCAAGGGTGGCGCGACCTTCGCGAGCGAATGGCAGAACCGCCCGGCGATGCGGGTGGGGCCGCATCCCTATAACAATGGCGAAGGATCGACGATCCGGCTGCTGCGCGAGATCGACTGAGATCGTCCCGGCTGCACCGGGCCGATCCGCTGGGGGACTTCACGTCCCCCAGACCCCCTTGTGGGATATTTTTCGACAGAAAATGCGACGCGACGGGGTGTCAGTGCCGGCCGAAATCGTCTTCGAGCCGTTCGATGTCGTCTTCTTCCAGATAGGTGCCGGTCTGGACCTCGATGATCTCGACCGCGATCTTGCCGGGGTTGGCGAGCCGATGGACGGAGCCGAGCGGGATATAGGTGCTTTCGTTTTCGTGCAGGATGCTGACCGTTCCGTCGAGTGTCACTTCGGCGGTGCCCCGCACCACCACCCAATGTTCGGCCCTGTGGTGATGGCGTTGCAGGGAAAGTTTTGCGCCAGGTTTGACCACGATCCGCTTCACCCGGAACCGCTCGCCCAGATCCATCGTCTGATACCAGCCCCAGGGCCGGTGGTTGCGCAGATGTTCGGTGGCGACCGGCCGGCCGGAAGCCTTCAGCACATCGACCAGCCCCTTCACGTCCTGCGCCCGGTCGCGGGGCGTGATCAAGACGGCATCAGCGGTTTCGATGATGGCCAGATCGCTGACCCCCAGTGCGCAGACGGTCCGGCTTTCGGCGCGGATCAGATTGTCGGTCGCGTCGAGCGCCACCACGTCGCCCTTGGTGGCATTGCCGCTTTGGTCATGCGCGGTGGCCTTCCACAGCGCGTTCCAGTCGCCCACGTCTGACCAGCTGAAGCTGGCTTCGGCGACCTGCGCGGCATCGGTCTTTTCCATGAAGGCATGATCGAAGGAAATCGCGCGAACTTCGCTGAACGCATCGCCGGGGATGAACATGCCCAGATCGCGGCGCATCCGGCGCACGGCTTCGGCCATGCGCGAGACATCCTCGGGGTAGAGCGCGGCCATCGCCTCGGTCAGCCAACCGGCGCGGAAACAGAAGATCCCGGCATTCCACAGGCAGCCCTCGGCAATCAGCCGTTCGGCGGCGGCGGCATCGGGTTTTTCCACGAAGCGCTCAACCCGGCGCACGCCCGGACCGACAACGGCACCGGGGCGGATGTAGCCATAGCCCGTCGCCGGTTCGCGCGGGGTAACGCCGATAACGGCGATCCCGGACTGGGCCACGGCGGCCGACGCGGTGCGCACCGCATCGCGGAAAGCCTCATCCCCGGTGATCATGTGATCGGACGGCATCACGGCCAGCACCTGCGAAGGGTCCTCCTCGGCGGCGATGGTGGCGGCCAGCAGCACGGCGGCCATCGTGTCGCGCCGCGCGGGTTCAAGGACGAGCATCGCGCCGGGGGCGACCTTTTCGACCTGTTCCTTCAGCATGAAGCGCACGGCATGCGAGCCGATGACCATGGCCGGGCCGAAACCTTTGGCCCCCGTGACCCGCGTGAGCGTCTTTTCCAGCATTGTCAGATCTTCGGTCAGCGGCAGAAGCTGTTTGGCCATGCCTTCGCGTGACACCGGCCAAAGCCGCGTGCCGGTGCCGCCGGACAGGATCACGGGTCTGATTGTCGCGCTCATGTCATTTCCTTCCAACGTCTTGGGCGGGCCACTGACCCAGATCGGTCATTTCGCGCAGGCGGGCAAGGTGGTCAGATAGCCTTCGGGCAGGAATTCGGAATAGGTGATGATCGCATTATAGTGGCTGTCGATCACGTTGTTCCATTCGCGCACCATTTCCCCATTTGCCGTCACTTCGATCACGCGACCTTCGATCGGCGAGGTGATCATCCAGTTGCCGTTCGGAAGGCGCTGATGCTTGCCCATGATGAAGGAGTTGAAATTGGCTTCGGTCCCGTGAAACAGATCGCGCGCCTTGCCGGTTTTCGGATCGACCTGGATGATGGTTGACCGGTTGCGGTCAATGTTGTTGGAAAAGACGGTGATCGTGCCATCCGGCTGGAAATCGGCGTCATGCTGGTCTTTCCACGGGCCATATTGCGCCCAGAGCACGGCGTGGGTCTGCCGGTCGATCACCGCCAGAAGGTTGATGTTGCGCAGGCTGATCAGCAGATCGCCGACCTTGAACTGCGGGAATGCCGAGGCCATGGCGGCGGTCAGCGCCTCCACATCATTGGGGTGGAGGATATCCTTGATCTCGCCCGGTTTGGCATCGCGGGTGAAGGCGAACCCTTCAGGGATGGTCAGGGCCAGCGCATTTTCCGCCGACTTCAGGATCACGTCGTCGATCAGATGAACACTTTCCTTCGTTTCGCCGGTTTCGGGATCAAAAAGCACCATCGCTTGATTCTGGCCGCCTTCCCACAAGGGTTCGGCCCATGTCCAATATCCATCATCAGCTTTTTCGATGGAATGGTGATAGACCTGATCATCCTTGTTCCAGATCGGCTTGCCGCAGGCGTCGAGCCGCGCCATCGAAGTGCCGTTGTCGAAGTCGATCATCAGTGTGCCATCCGGCAGCGCCGTGGCGATATGCACGAACTCCGTCGGATCGCCACCCGGCACCAGCACCGAATAGTCGATGGGCCATGAGTGGATCGTCGCCCCGGACTGGTCGATCAGTTCGGTGACGAAGCGTTGGTTTGCCGGATCGAAGCGGTTGATGAGCCAAGAGCCCTTGGCCGCCAGATCGGGCCGCTGGGCGGTGTGGATATCGTCCGTCGCGTAGTCTTGCCGCAGCGTATAGGTGCCATCGCGCAGGAATTGCCCGGTCGCTCGCCAAGACCGCCAGAGTTTCTGCACATCTTCGGTGACTTGCCAGGGCGCCCAATTCTTGTAGGTCGACCACATGCCGGCCGCATAGCTGAAGAGGGTGGCGAGAAAGAAAAGGGCTGCGAAGAAAAGTCGGCGCGCGGTCATGCGTCCTCAGGTGTTCGGGCACCCTTCGGGTGCGGCTGGATCGGAGCAAGCCTAGGCAGGGTTGTGGGATTTCTCAACCGCCAGTGGGGGTGGGGCGGCGATTGTTCTGGGGCGACAGCCAATCTTGTGTTTTGCGCGCCATTGCGTTGCGGATCGCCCGGGCGCTATCGGGGTCTTTTCGGCGCTCTGATCGGGGGGTAGGGTCGGCGCGGACAGAGCGGACGGAGCCCATGGCACCCAAATTCGGAACGAGCGGTCTGCGCGGGCTGGTGAGCGAGCTGACGGACGATCTGTGCGCGGACTATACGCGCGCCTTCCTGTCGCTGTCGGATGCGGGGCGGGTGCTGATGATCGGGCAGGATTTGCGACCATCCTCGCCCCGGATGGCGCGGGCGGTGGCACGCGCCGCGACGGGTCTGGGGGTGACGGTCGTGGACTGTGGGGCGTTGCCGACGCCCGCCCTGGCGCTGGCCGCAGACGCACGCGGTGCCGCAGCGATCATGGTGACGGGCAGCCATATTCCCGCCGACCGGAACGGGCTGAAATTCTACACCCGGAAGGGAGAGATAACGAAGGCCGACGAAGGTACGATCCTGGCGCATCTGGGTTCGGCTGGGGGGGGCACTGACGGGCCCGCAAAGGCCGATCCCCATGCCGCAGCGGCCTATCTGGAACGGTATCTTGATTTCTTTGGTGCGGGGGCGCTGGACGGATTGCGGCTGGGTGTCTGGCAGCACAGTTCCGTGGCGCGGGATCTTCTGGCCGATCTGCTGTCCCGGTTTGGGGCCGAAGTGGTATGCCTTGGACGGTCAGAGACATTCATCCCGGTCGATACCGAAGCAGTCGGGGGCGACACGCGCACCCTGCTCCGCGGCTGGGCGGTCAGTGAACGGCTTGATGCGATCCTGTCGACCGACGGAGACGCCGACCGACCGCTTTTGACCGACCGGACCGGCGCGGTGATTGCGGGAGATGTGTTGGGGGTTCTGACGGCGCGACTGCTGGGTGCGGACTGTGTGGTTACGCCCGTCTCCTCCACCACGATGATCGAGGCGAGCGGGGCATTTGCCCGCACGATCCGCACCAAGATCGGCTCGCCCTATGTGATTGCCGGGCTGGAGGGGGCGCGGACTGACGGGTGCCGGGCGGTCGGGTTTGAGGCGAACGGCGGCTTTCTTTTGGGATTTGTGGCAGAACGGTCGGGGCGCAAACTGTCGCCCCTTCTGACGCGCGATGCCTTCTTGCCGCTGATCGCCCCTTTGGTGGCCGCACGTGCTGCGGGGTGTAATCTTGCAGCACTGTTAGCGGCCTTACCCGCGCGGCGCACGGCGTCCGACCGGCTGGAACATGTGCCGACCGAGCGGGCATTGGCGTTGGTCGGGGCGTTGACCAGTGACCCAACCCGCAGGGCAGCGTTTTTCAGGGACTTCGGGGCCGAGGTGGCGGTCGATCTGACCGACGGGCTCAGGGTGACGTTCGCCGACGGGCTGATCTTGCACCTGCGCCCCTCGGGCAATGCCCCGGAACTGCGCTGCTATGCCGAAGACCGGGACGCCGCCCGCGCCGAAGCCGCGATGCGCGAGGTTCTGGCGCGCGCCAAGGCGCAGCTGCAATGACCACCTAACCCTTGGCGTCGGGAAGCCGCCCGCCGGTCGCTTCTGTCACCTCGTCGGCGGCGGCACGCACCAGCGCGCCAAGACGCGCCGTGTCGGTCAGGTCAATGCGGAAGGTCGGGCCAGAGATCGACAGGCCTGCCACCGGCTCTCCATAGGCATTGAAGATCGGGGCCGCGACGCAACGCATGCCTTCGGCGCGCTCCTGATCATCGACCGCATAGCCCCGCGCGCGGGTTTCGATCAGATCGGCGGAAAGGGAGGCGAGGTCGGTATGCGATTGGGCGGTGAAGCGCGCCAGCCCCCGGTCATCAAGAATGCGCGCCACCCGCGTCAGCGGCAGCCAGGCCAGAAGCGCCTTGCCGATGCCCGAGACATGCATCGCGCCCAGTGTGCCCGGCGGAAAGAAAGCGCGGATCGCTTCGTGGGTTTCGACCTGGGCCAGGAACAGCACCTGATCGCGGTGTTCCACGCCAAGGTTTGCGGTTTCCCCGGTCATGCGCATCAGCCGGTCCATCGGCTGACGCGCCCGGTCGATGATCTTCGTGCGTCTAAGGAACCCCGACCCCACGCGGAAGGCCCCGCCGCCGACATGCCAAAGTTGGCCCGGCTCCTCGATCTCCACAAAACCATGGGTCTGGAGCGTGGTCAGAACGCGGTAAACGGTCGGCACCGATTGTTCGGTGCGCGTGGCAAGCTCGGTCAGCGACAGGCCGTTCGCCTCGCTCACCGCACGCAGGATCGTCAGCGCGCGGTCCAGTGACTGAACGGTGTTCTGTTCGGTCTTGTCATGGAAACTTCTGGGGCGTCCACGGGGTTTTGCCTTTTCCATTCTCGGCTCTCTGAAAAAACATTTCCGTTAGTGAAAAACAAAAAGCTTTTGTTTTCAAATTACAAGGCAGTTTTTCTCTATACGAAATCATTTTTCGAAAAAATTGCGATGGAGGAGCGTGGGGCCTAGTCTTCCCCTGTCCAATCGGGAGCGCGCAATGTTCAATCAAAACCCGGTCTTCATTCCCGGCCCGACCAATATACCCGATGTCATTCGCAAGGCTTGCGACATGGCCACGCTTGACCATCGGTCGGCGGCTTTCGGCCAGATCTTCGCACCGGCCATCGCCGGGGTGAAAAAGGTGCTGGGCACCACCACGGGCGAGGTTTTCATCTTCCCCTCCACCGGCACAGGCGGTTGGGAGGCGGCGATTTCCAACACGCTTTCGTCCGGCGACACGGTTCTTGCGGCGCGTTTTGGCATGTTCAGCCACCGCTGGATCGACATGTGCCAGCGCCACAGGCTGAACGTGCAGGTGATCGAGACGCCCTGGGGCGAAGGCGCGCCGCTCGCCCGGATCGAAGCGGCGCTGAAGGCCGACCGCGACCATATGATCAAAGCAGTCCTTGCCACCCATAACGAAACCGCGACCGGCGTGCGGTCTGACATCGCCGGTATCCGGCGCGCGCTGGACGCGGCCAGACATCCCGCGATGCTGTTTGTGGATGGCGTGTCCTCGGTCGGATCAATGGAATACCGGATGGACGACTGGGGTGTCGACATTACCGTGACCGGCAGCCAGAAGGGATTTATGCTTCCCGTCGGCCTTGCCATCCTGGGGCTCAGCGCCAAGGCGCAGGCGGCGATGGAAACCGCGACCCTGCCGCGCACCTTCTTCGATTTCCGCGACATGAGGAAATCCTACGCGGTGGGCGGTTATCCCTATACGCCCGCGGTGGGCTTGCTGAACGGTCTTTCGACCGCCTGCGATCTGCTTTTGCGCGAAGGGTTGGAGAGTGTCTGGGCGCGTCATAACCGCATCGCCGAAGGGGTGCGCCGAGCGATCGCGGGATGGGGGCTGCGACCCTGCGCGATTTCGCCCGATCTTTATTCAGATACGGTGACGGCGGTGGTGGTGCCCGAAGGCTGTAACGGCACCGATCTGGCAAAACTTGCCGCCGAAAAATACGATATGGCCTTCGGCGTGGGGCTGGGCGAAGTGGCCGGCAAGGTCTTCCGTATCGGGCATCTGGGCAGCCTGACCGATGCGATGATGCTGTCGGGCCTCGCCGTGGCGGAAATGTGCATGGCCGACCTGGGATGGCAGGTGCGCCTTGGGTCGGGTGTTGCGGCGGCGCAGGATTACTACCGTTCCAGCGCCCCGGCGCAGGCCAGACAAGCGGCATGAGGGGCAGATGTATATTCCCACCTTTGATGATGTGATCGCCGCGCAGCAGCGGATCGGGCCTTACATTCACCGGACGCCGGTCCTGACATCGCGGTTTCTGAACGAACTGACCGGCGCCGAACTGTTCTTCAAATGCGAGAACCTGCAAAAAGCGGGGGCGTTCAAGGCGCGGGGTGCGTCGAACGCGGTCTTCGGGCTGAGTGATGCGCAGGCGGCTCATGGGGTAGCGACCCATTCCAGCGGCAACCATGGCACTTGCCTGTCCTATGCGGCGGGGCGGCGGGGCATTCCCTGTACCGTGGTCATGCCGCGCACCGCGCCGCAGGCCAAGAAGGATGCGGTCAGGGGCTATGGCGGGCGGGTGGTGGAATGCGAACCCTCCACATCAAGCCGCGAAGCGGTCTTTGCCGAGGTCGTGGCCGAAACGGGGGCAGAGTTCGTCCATCCCTATAATGATGCGCGGGTGATTGCCGGGCAGGCGACATGCTCGGTGGAGCTGATCGGGCAGGTCGAAGGGCTGGAGGCGTTGGTGGCGCCGATTGGCGGGGGCGGCATGGTGTCGGGCACCTGTCTGGCCCTGTCTAAGCTGGCGCCCGGGATCAGGATTTATGCGGCCGAACCGGAACAGGCCGACGACGCTTGCCGCAGCTTCAAGGCCGGCCATATCATCGCCGATGACGCACCCGAGACGGTGGCTGACGGGCTGAAAGTGCCGCTGAAGGAGTTGACCTGGCATTTCGTGCGGAGCCACGTCACCGACATCCTGACAGTATCCGAGGCGGAAATCGTCGAAGCGATGAAGCTGATCTGGAAGCGGATGAAGATCGTGGCGGAACCGTCCAGCGCCGTGCCTCTGGCCACGATCCTGAAGAACCGAGGAATTTTCGCCGGCAAGCGGGTCGGCGTGATCATTACAGGCGGCAACGTCGATCTCGACAAGCTGCCCTGGAGTTGAGGAGAAAGCCCATGAACGCACCTGCCAAACCGGATCAGACGCAGCTTGAAGGTTTTGAGGTCGGCTATGATATTCCGGCCAAACCGGGCATGGCCGAGGCGGATATCCAGACGCCTTGCCTGATCCTCGATCTCGATGCGCTGGAGCGCAATATCCTGAAAATGGGCAATTATGCGAAGGCGCACAACATGCGCCACCGCAGCCATGGCAAGATGCACAAATCGGTCGATGTGCAGAAGCTCCAGGAAAAACTGGGCGGAGCGGTCGGGGTCTGCTGCCAGAAAGTTAGCGAGGCCGAAGTGTTCGCCAGGGGCGGCATCCGCGATATTCTCGTTTCAAATCAAGTCCGTGACCGGGCCAAGATCGACCGGTTGGCACGGCTGCCGAAGCTGGGCGCGCGTATCATCGTCTGTGTGGACGATCTGGCCAATGTCACCGACCTGTCAGCGGCGGCCCAAAAGCACGGAACAGAACTTGGTATCTTCATCGAGATTGATTGCGGCGCGGGGCGCTGCGGGGTGACAAAAAGCGAAGATGTGGTGGCCATCGCCAAGGCCGTCAGTGCGGCGCCGGGGCTGAAGTTCACCGGCATTCAGGCCTATCAGGGTGCGATGCAGCACATGGACAGTTACGCCGACCGCAAGGCCAAGCTTGATGCAGCAATCGTCATGGTCAAGGACGCGGTCGCAGCGTTGAAGGCCGTTGGACTTGCGCCAGAGCTCGTATCGGGCGGAGGCACGGGATCCTATTATTTCGAAGCCGCATCAGGGGTTTACAACGAACTTCAGTGCGGGTCCTATGCCTTCATGGATGCCGACTATGGCCGCATCCTCGACGAAGATGGCCGCCGGATCGACCAGGGCGAATGGGAAAATGCGCTTTTCATCCTGACGAGCGTGATGAGCCATGTGAAGGCCGACAAGGCCATCGTCGACGCGGGGCTGAAGGCGCAGTCGGTCGACAGCGGCCTGCCGGTGGTGTTCGGGCGGACGGATGTGAAATACGTCAAATGCTCGGATGAACATGGCGTGGTCGAAGACCCGCAGGGGGTTTTGAGGGTCAATGACAAGCTGCGCCTCGTGCCCGGCCATTGCGACCCGACCTGCAATGTCCATGACTGGTATGTGGGTGTCCGGGGGGGCGTGGTCGAAAGCGTCTGGCCGGTCAGCGCCCGTGGCAAGGCCTATTGAGAAATCGTGCTGGCCGCCGTCCCGCGCGTGTCCGGCAAACGTATGGCAAGCGTCCCGACACTGTCGGGACAGGAAGGAACCCGATGCTGATCGTGTCAGAGGCTGAAATCGCCGGTCTGATCACCCCAGAGGCCGCCTTTGCGGCGGTCGAAGCGACATTCGCCGCGATGGCGCGGGGCGAGGCCTATAACTTTCCGGTCGTCCGCGAAGCGCTGGGCGAAGGGCGGCAATATGGGTTCAAGTCTGGTCTGGACCGGGTCGGCACCCTGCTGGGCGTCAAGGCGGGGGGATATTTTCCCGGCAATGCGGCGAAGGGGATCATCAACCACCAGTCGACGGTTTTCCTTTTCGATCCTGAAACCGGGATTCCAACCGCGATGGTGGGCGGCGGGCTTCTGACGGCGCTGCGCACCGCTGCGGCCTCGGCCATTTCCATTGACCGGCTGGCGCGGACGGATGCGCGGGTGCTGGGCATCGTCGGGGCGGGGCATCAGGCCGGGTTCCAGTTGCGGGCTGCGGCTCGGGTCAGGAGGTTCGAGCGGGTGGTGGCCTGGAACCTGCATCCCGAGATGTTGCCGAAACTCGGCGCGGTTGCCACTGAACTTGGCCTGCCGTTCGAGGCGGTCACGCTTGAGCGGCTGGGGGCGGAGGCGGATGTGATCATCACCATCACCTCGTCGCCCGCCGCATCGCTTATGGACGCGCATGTGAAGACAGGGACCCATCTGGCCTGCATGGGCACCGACACGAAAGGCAAGCAGGAGGTGGAGCCCGCCCTTCTGGCGCGCGCGCGGCTCTTCACAGACGAGGTGGCGCAGTCCGTAACGATCGGCGAGGCGCAACATGCCATCGCGGCCGGTCTGATCGTGGAAGGCGACATCACGCCCATCGGTGCGGTGATCGCGGGGCTTGCCCCCGGGCGCCAGTCGGAGGGCGAGATCACGCTTTTCGACGGCACAGGCGTTGGCTTGCAGGACCTGGCGGTCGCGGATGCCGCCGTGCGGCTGGCCGTGGAAAAGGGCGTGGCTGTGTCGGTTACAATATAAGGGTTTAGCCCCCGTTGCGCCGCGTGATGCTTCGTGATCACCTGCGCGGATGGAAGCGAACGGAGGTGCCATGCCGCTGCGGATTGCCCTGAACGGTTTTGGCCGGATCGGACGGTCGGTGCTGCGTGCGGCCCTGTCGGGCAGCTATGACGATCTGGAGATCGTGGCGATCAACGATATCGCGCGGCCCGACATGGCGGCTTACCTGTTCGAATATGACAGCACCTTCGGCCCGTTCCGGGGCACGGTCGCGCTGGGCGAGGGGGTGCTGACGGTCAACGGCCGCGCGATCCGGCTGACGGGGGAGCGCGATCTGGGTGCACTCGATCTGTCGGACATCGACATCGTGATGGAATGTACGGGCCGCGCGGGCGACCGGGCGGTGGCGGAGGCCGGGCTGACGGCGGGCGCGCGCAAGGTGCTGGTGTCCGGCCCGGCGCTGACGGCGGATTATACGGTCGTGCTGGGCGCGAACGAGGCGGGGCTGAAGGCGTCGCACCGGGTGGTGTCGAATGCCTCTTGCACCACGAATGCGCTGGCGCCGCTGGTGCGGTGCCTTGATCAGGCGTTCGGGGTCGAGACCGGCTGGATGACCACCATCCATTGTTACACGGGCAGCCAGCCCACGGTCGATGCACCGGCCGCCGATTTTGCCCGGTCGCGCGCCGCGGCCCTGTCGATGGTGCCGACGACCACATCAGCCTCGCGCCTGCTGGAGGTCGTTCTGCCGGGGCTGGCGGGACGGATCGAAGGTGCGGCGGTCAGGGTGCCGGTCGCGTCCGTCTCGGCCGTCGATCTGGCGGTGATGTTGAAGGCGCGGCCGGGGCTGGAGGCCGTGAACCGGCTTCTGCAGGACGCGGGCGGCGTGATCGGCTGGACCGACCGGCCGCTCGTGTCGAGCGATCTGCGGGCGCGTGCCGAAAGTATCGTGATGGCCCTGCCGGAAACGCGGGTGACGGCGGGGGGCCTGGTCAGGGTTTTTGGCTGGTATGACAATGAATGGGGCTTTTCCAACCGGATGCTGGATGTCGCCCGCCTGATGGGGTGAAGGTTATTTCTTCTTCACGAACTCGGTCAGGATCACGATGCGCTGGCCTTCGACGCGGCCTTCGATATGGGCCTCATTATCGGCCACGAGGCTGATGCCGCGCACGGGCGTGCCGCGCTTGGCGGTGAAGCCCGCACCCTTGACCGGCAGGTCCTTGATCAAGATGACCGTGTCGCCCTGCGCCAGCACCGCGCCGTTCGCGTCGCGGTGGGTCAAGGCGGCGGGGGCGTTGGCCCAGGCGTCGGCTTCGGGCGAAAGCTGCATCCCTTCGCGGGCCTCTGTTGCCCAGGCTTCGCCAAGGCTCGCAAGCTTGCGCCAGACCGCGACCTGAACGGCCGGTTCTGCCGACCAGGCCGCGCCTTCCAGGCAGCGCCAGTGACCGGCGGGCGCATCATCGCCTGCACATGTCGCGCACAAGAGGATGGCGTCGGCCTCCGGTGCCACATCGGCTGGGACGAGACCATCGGTCGCGCCGCAGAATTCACAGACGCCGCCAGAGCGGGCGATCAGATCGGCAAGGGTCATTTGAGGCGGTCCTTTCAGGCAGTCGCTCGGCCTTATCCCCGCGTGACGGCAGATGCAAATGGTTGGGTAGCGTTCAGCCCCTGACGGTGAAAGGGGTCAGGTAGCGGTATTCTTCGAGATTTTTCGTGAGGCCGATCCGGTCCACCACGGCGAAAAGGCCTGGACCGCTGAGGGGCGTGAGAACGCCATGCCACACATTGCGGCGGATGTTGATGCCCTGAGCGCCGGACGTCAGGAAGGCCAAAGGTGCGCCGGGGGCACCATTTTCGTCGGGGGCGACGACGACAAGAAAAGGGTCGGCGGTCATCGGCAGGAAGGCCTGACTGCCTTCGGGGTGACGTTCCACGAGGTCAAAGGTGAAGGGCAGGGCGAAACAATCGGATTTGAAGATCGAGATGCCGGCACGGGCATCGGCGAAATCAAGCCGCGCCCGGTCATGGAAGCGGCCGCATTTGCCCGCGTTGATCAGCCGGTCGGGTTGGCCGGAAACCTCCAGCACTTCGCCAAAGGGGGCGAAGGCGTCGGCGGTCAGTGGGGTGGCGGTGATGGTGGTCATTTGCGCTCCGGTCCGGGGTCTTTCGGGGCGGAGGCCGGGGGGCGCCGCCCCCGGACCCCCGGAGTATTTTGGCCAAGATGAATGAAGATCAGCGACCGAAAGCCCCGACGCCCCTGAGTTTCGCGTGGCGGTTCACGTCCTTGTAGAGAAGATAGCGGAAGGGGCCGGGCCCGGCGGCGTAACAGGCCTGCGGGCAATAGGCCCTGAGCCACATGAAATCGCCGGCCTCGACCTCCACCCAGTCCTGGTTCAGCTTGTAGACCGCCTTGCCTTCGAGGACATAGAGCCCGTGTTCCATCACGTGGGTTTCCTCGAACGGGATCACGCCACCGGGCTGGAAGGTGACGATGTTGACGTGCATGTCGTGGCTGAGGTTATCGGGTTCGACGAAGCGGGTGGTGGCCCAGCGACCGCCCGTGTCGGGCATGGCAATGGGTTCGATCGCCTTGTCGGACGTGACAAAGGCCTTGGGCGCAGGCACGCCCGGCGCGGGTTCGTAGAGTTTGCGCACCCAGTGGAAGCGGGCCGGGCTGTCCTTGCCGTTATGCAGCTTCCACGCGCATCCGGCGGGGATATAGGCGTAGCCGCCGGGGCCAAGATCATGTTCCTCGCCGTCGAGCGACAGCCAGATGTCGCCTTCGGTGACGAAGATCACGCCCTGAACACCGGGATCGGGTTCGGGTGTTTCAGATCCGCCGCCGGGGGCAACTTCCATCACATATTGGCTGAAGGTTTCGGAGAAGCCCGACATGGGGCGCGCGATCAGCCAGAGCCGCGTTCCGGTCCAGCCCGGCAGATAGCTGGTGACAATGTCGGAAAAGCAGCCTTTGGGGATGAAACAATAAGCATCGGTGAAGACCGCGCGCTGGGTCATCAGCGCGGATTGCGGCGGCAGGCCGCCTTTGGGGGCATAATAGGGGGTCATGGCAGGATGTCCTTCAGACGAAGTTCGGCGATCCGTTCGACCTGGGCACAGGCGGTGGCGTTTTCGGTCGTGGTTTCGTTGGCGATGCGGGCCTGAAACGCCCTGAGGATCGAGGCTTTGCTATTGTCACGCACGGCAATGATGAAGGGGAAGCCGTGTTTGGCAACATAGTCGGCGTTCAGCCGTTCGAAGGTGGCGCGTTCATCGTCGGTCAGCGCATCGAGCGCGGCGGAGGCCTGTTCGGAGGTCGATTCCGCCGTGAGACGTTTGGCGGCGACCAGTTTGCCCGCCAGATCGGGGTGGGCGCGCAGGACGCCGAGCCTTTCGTCGGCGCTGGCTGAGCGGAAGACACGCGCCAGCGCGCTGGCCAGTCCGGCGGCGCTGTCATGGGCGAGGCCGAGTTCCAGGCCCCAGGCGCGTTCGGCGATCCAGGGGGAATGTTCGTAGATCGCGCCGAACCGTTCGACGAAGCGGGTCTTCGTCATCCGGCTGGGCCGTTCGATGCGCTTGTGCGGGTGGGTTTTGGCCCAGTGATCGGCAATTTCGACCCGGCGGGCGAACCAGACGCCTTCGTGGCCCCGCGCATAGTCAAGAAAACGCTTCAGACCGGCGATCTTGCCGGGGCGACCGATCAGGCGGCAATGCAGGCCGACCGAGAACATCTTGGCGTGTCCCGCCGCGCCTTCGGCATAGAGCGTGTCGAACGTGTCCTTGAGGTAGGTGAAGAACTGTTCGCCCTCGATATAGCCTGGCGCGGTGGCGAAGCGCATGTCGTTGGCCTCGAGCGTGTAGGGGATCACAAGCTGGTCGTGATCGCCCACCTCAAGCCAATAGGGCAGGTCGTCGTCGTAGGTGTCGGAAATCCAGGCGAGCCGCCGGGTTTCGGCGGTCAGGCGCACGGTGTTCATCGAACAGCGCCCGGTGTACCAGCCGCGCGGGGCTTCGCCCACGACCTCCTCGTGCAGGCGGAAGCTTTCGGCGATCTGGGCGCGCTCCTCCTCCTCCGGCATGTCGCGGTGATCGACCCATTTCAGGCCGTGGCTGGCAATTTCCCATCCGGCCGCCTTCATCGCGGCGACCTGTTCAGGGTTGCGGGCAAGTGCGGAGGTGACGCCGTAGATCGTGACCGGAATATTCAGGCCAGTGAAAAGATGGTGGAGCCGCCAGAAGCCCGCGCGCGCGCCGTAGTCGTAGATCGATTCCATGTTCCAGTGGCGCAGCCCCGGCCAAGGGGCGGCACCAGCGATGTCCGACAGGAAGGCTTCGGACTGTTTGTCGCCATGAAGGAGATTGTTTTCGCCGCCTTCCTCGTAATTCAGCACCAGCGAGATGGCGACACGCGCCCCCCCAGGCCACTGGGCATCGGGCGGGTTGGGGCCATGACCACGGAAGTCGCGGGGATAACGGTTCATGGGGTCTCCTTCCGGCGGGCTGTCCTTTGATAGACCGCGTTTGGGTGGAGGATTATACGCAAAATACTGAAAGTGCTTTCGGGTTTTCCGATGATCGTCTTTTGCGCGCTGCCCGTGCATCATGCGCCAAGAGAATGGAGGGGCGCATGGCTGACGGATATCTGACCACGCATGTTCTGGATACCGCGCGGGGCGTGCCCGCGGCGGGGATGAAGATTGCGCTTTACCGGGTCAGCGGCAATTCGCACAAGAAGATTGCCGAGGCGGTGACGAATGCCGATGGCCGGACCGATGCGCCGATCCTGCCCAAGGGCAAGTTCGCTGTGGGAACCTATGAGCTGGTGTTCTTTGCCGGGGCCTATCTGGATGCGTCGGGTGCTGCTCCGGAAAGCCCGCGGTTTCTGGACGAAATTCCGATCCGCTTTGGCATGTCGGATGCGGGGTCGCACTATCATGTGCCGCTTCTGCTGTCGCCCTTCGGTTATTCCACCTATCGCGGAAGCTGACGGATTTCGGCTTTGCGATCCCAAGCCCTGCCCCGCCCAGACGTCCCAAGCGACCGGGCCGCGCCGTCCCGCCCCCACGGGGCGGCGCGATGGCGCAACCCCGCGTGACGTCGCAGCCCTGCGTTGCAAGGGGGCCAGTCCGGTTTAGCGAATACCGGCCAGTTCCTCATAGAGCTTGCCGAATTGTGGATGGACCCAATCGGGGTTGAAGCGGTCTTCGCGGGCCCGGGCCAAGGCGGCGGCGGCCATGGCGCGGCGGCGGGGTTCGTCCGCCAGCATATCCTCGACTGCCGCGCAAATCGCGGGCACGTCGCCGATGGGGGTGACGCGGCCCACCTGATCGTCGATCAGTTCCACCACGCCGGAGCAGGCGGTGGCGACGCTGGGGCAGCCGGCCTGAAAGGCTTCGACAATGGTGAAGGGAAGCGCTTCCCAGCGTGAGGTCAGCAAGAAAAGGTCGGCGGCGCGCAGATGCAGGTGCGGTTCCGACGTGCGGCCGATGAAGCTGAGGACATCGGTCACGCCCTTTGCCGCGGCCAGCGCCTTGAGCTTGTCTTCGTCCGGGCCGTCGCCTGCGACGATGAAGCGCCAGCCGGGGTGGGTCTGTTTCAGACGCTGAACGCAGTCGATCAGGATATCGACGCCCTTTTGATGGGCAAGGCGCACAAGGGTCAAGATCACCCGATCGCCATCGCCCAGAAGCCGGGCGCGGAGCGCCGCGACCTCAGCATCGGTCACGGGCGGCGGCGGGTTCACGCCAAGGCCGATCACCCGCAGCCGGTTCCGGGGTACGCCGCCGATTGTGGCGAGGTCTTCGGCGCTGCGGTGGCTGGGGGTCACGGTCAGGTCGCAGCGGCGCGCGATCTTGCCAAAGCCCGCGATCCGTTCGGGTTCGGACCCGTGGTAGGTGACGATCAGCGGGATGTTCAGGCCCTTGCGCGCGAGGTTGGCGACCAGCGCCGGGGCGCTGTCGTGGGCGTGGATGATGTCGTCGGGGTTGGCCTTCAGCCAGCGTCGTAGCCGCCAGGCGGCGGTGGCGAGGGCTGCGAGC
>DAORUY010000022.1:0-23570 GCA_035433445.1 Paracoccaceae bacterium | reverse complement strand
TGCCCGCCGAAGCCCTTCTGGTAGCCAAGCCCCGCGATGCGCAGCACCATCGGGTTGGTATATTGGCCGTTCGAGAAGAAAGAGAGCGTCGCCGCCTCGCCGCGCAGTTGGTCCTCTGCGTTGTGCAGATAGGCAAGGAACTGAATTTCCGGCATCGGCACGAAACCGTTCTGCGCCATGCCGATGGCCAGACCCAGGATCGACTGTTCATCGAGCAGCGTATCGATCATCCGGTCGGGGCCGAAGCGCGCATGGAGCTTCTGCGTTACGCCATAGACTCCGCCCTTGCGCCCCACATCCTCGCCCATCATCACGATTTCGGAATGGTCCAGCATCAGGTCGGTCAGCGCCCAGTTGATGATCCGCGACATGATCTGCGGCTCATCCATCTGCTTCATGTCACTGCCGAAGACCGCAGCGCGTGCCTCGGCAGTGGGGCCGTTCGTAGGGCGGCAGATCCGCTTCGGCGGGATCAGGCTTGCCATGACGTCGGAAGCCGTCTTCAGTCGCGGTCGCTTCACCGCCTCGCCCGCCACGCGGACAACACGGGCGTTCGTCTCCTCGTAGATCGCCAGCGCCTGTTCCGGCGACAGCGCCCCCGCCTGATCCAGAAGCCGGACCGAATGCAGCAGGGGATCGTTTGCCTCCTCCGCCTCGACTTCTTCCCGTGAGAGATAGGTCGTGGGCACATCGGCGCCCGCATGGCCATAAAGCCGGATGGTCTTCACATGCAGGAAGGCGGGCTTCTTGCGGGTGCGGACATAGTGGGCCGCCTCTTCGGCCACGCGGAATGTCTCGAATATATCCAGACCGTTACAGTGGAAATACTTCAGCCCTGGCCGGTTCTGGAAGGTGGCGGCGATCCAGCCCGTGGGCGTCTTGGTCGAAATGCCGATGCCGTTGTCTTCGCAGACGAAAAGAAGCGGCAAGGGGATCGACTGGTACGACGTCCATTGCGCTGTGTTGAAGGCCCCTTGCGAGGTCGAGTGATTGGCCGACGCATCCCCGAAGGAGCAATAGACGATAGCATCGTCCGGCAGTTCCCGGTGTTCCGGCTGGTGCCGCCGCGCCGCGCCGATCGAATAGGCCGCCCCCACCGCCTTGGGCAGATGGCTGGCGATCGTCGAGGTCTGAGGCGGGATATAAAGCGCCTTCGACCCCAGCACCTTATGCCGCCCGCCGGAAATCGGATCGTCGGACGAGGAGGCGAACGACAGAAGCATGTCCCAGGTGATCGACTGATCCTCGACCTGGCCCGCCCGAGCAATCTGGAAGGCCGCATCTCGGTAATGCAGGAAGGCCATGTCGGTGGGCCTGAGCGCCGCCGCAATGGCGGCAAGCCCCTCGTGCCCCGACGAGCCGATCGTGTAGAACCCCTGCCCCGCGCGCTGCATCACCCGGCTTTGCCGGTCGAGCGCCCGTGTCAGACAGCCCGCGCGATAAATCGCGACCGCTTCCGGCCCCGAAAGCGGCCCGGACGGCGGCGCGCCTGCGGGCAGGTCGCGCGCGGCGACCCGGCGCAGGAAGTTGTCGTGAACGATGTTGGCGCGATCCATGTCAAATCACTCATTGCGCTTCATTGTGGTCCAAATACCCCCGCCTGAGGCGCCCGTCGTCGCTGTGGAGCGCTCCGCGGGGGATATTTCGCCACAATGAAATGGCTCAGAAAAAGGCCTGCAGGCCGGTAATGGCACGGCCAAGGATCAGCGCATGGACGTCATGCGTGCCCTCATAGGTGTTGACCGTTTCGAGGTTCACCATATGGCGCATCACGTGGAAATCTTCCTGAATGCCGTTGCCGCCGTGCATGTCGCGGGCGTGGCGGGCGATTTCCAGCGCCTTGCCGCAATTGTTGCGCTTGATGACCGAGATCATCTCGGGCGCGGCGTTGGCCTCGTCCATCAGCCGGCCGACGCGCAAGGACGCCTGTAGGCCAAGCGAGATTTCGGTCAGCATGTTGGCGAGTTTCAGCTGGAAAATCTGTGTCTGTGCCAGCGGTTTGTTGAACTGCTTGCGGTCCAGCCCATACTGGCGGGCGGCGTGGAAGCAGGCCTCGGCCGCGCCCATCACACCCCAACTGATGCCGTAGCGCGCGCGGTTGAGGCAGCCGAACGGACCTTTCAGCCCCTCGACATTCGGCAAAAGCGCGTCTTCGCCGACTTCCACGTCCTTCATCACGATCTCGCCAGTGATCGAGGCACGGAGCGACAGCTTGCCGCCGATCTTCGGCGCCGACAGGCCCTTCATCCCCTTTTCAAGGACGAAGCCACGGATCTTGCCGCCATGGGCATCCGACTTGGCCCAGACTACGAACACATCGGCGATCGGCGCGTTCGATATCCACATCTTGGCCCCGTTCAGCACATAGCCGTTCGCGGTCTTCGTGGCGCGGGTCTTCATGCCTGCCGGGTCGGAGCCCGCATCGGGTTCGGTCAGGCCGAAACAGCCGATGAACTCACCCGAAGCCAGCTTCGGCAGGTATTTCCGGCGCTGTTCTTCCGATCCGTAGGCATAGATCGGATACATGACGAGCGAGGATTGCACCGACATCATCGAGCGATAGCCGCTGTCGACCCGCTCCACCTCGCGCGCAACCAGCCCGTAGGCGACGTAGGAAGCACCGAGCCCACCGTATTCTTCGGGCACAGTGACGCCGAGAAGCCCCATCTCGCCCATTTCGCGGAAGATCGCCGGATCGGTCTTTTCGTCGCGGTAAGCTTCTGTCACGCGCGGTTGCAGCTTTTCGCTGGCATAGGCGCGGGCAGCGTCGCGCATCATGCGTTCGTCTTCGGTCAGCTGGTCGTTCAGCCGGAAGGCATCTTCCCAGTCGAAGCGCGACAGGTCGGGGGCATCTTTGGGTTTCAGAGCCATGGGTGTTCTCCTCAGGCGAGCGATTGACAGAAGCGGGCGATACGTTTGCAGGCCTCGCTCAGCGAGGCGGGGGAATAGGCGTAGGACAGGCGGAAATGGCCGGGCACACCGAAGGCGCGGCCGGGAACCAACGCAACCCCTTCGGTTTCCAGAAGCGCCCGGCAGAAGTCTGCATCCTGTTCGATTCTGACCCCGGCGGGTGTGACCTTGCCGAACGTGGCGGTGCAGTCGGGGAACAGGTAGAATGCACCATCGGCCGAACCGCAGCGGATCAGCCCCGTCGCATTCAGCGCATCTTGCACCATGTCGCGGCGGGCGCGAAAATCGTCGTTCCGTTCGGCCAGCATCTGTTGGTCGCCAGTCAGGGCGGCAAGCGCCGCCGCCTGGCTGACCGAGGAAGCACCCGAGGTGATCTGCCCCTGCACCGCGATCATCGCCTCGATCAGGCGTTTGGGCGCAATGCCCCAGCCGATGCGCCAGCCGGTCATCGCATAGGATTTGGAGACGCCGTTCACGATCAGCGTGCGGTCGGTCAGATCGGGCGCGACCACACGAAACGAAGTGAAGGGCACATAGCAGATATGCTGGTAGATCTCGTCAGCGATGATGCCCACATGGGGATTGTCCCGCAGCACTTCGGCCAGCGCCTGAAGCTGGGCGGCGGAATAGACGGCGCCCGACGGATTGCCGGGCGAATTCAAAAGCAGCCAGCGCGTGCGGGGGCTGATCGCGGCGCGAAGCTGGTCGGCGCTGATCGCGAAACCGTTTTCCGCGGTCGTGGCAATCACCACCGGCTTGCCGCCACAGACGCCGATGATGTCAGGATAGGACGTCCAGTAGGGCGCGCCGATGATGACTTCGTCGCCCGGTTCAAGCGTCGCGAACATTGCGTTGAAGATGACCTGCTTGGCACCGGTGCAAACGATGATCTCGGCCACTTCGGGCCGGTAGCCGTTGACCCGTTCGCAGTCAGCGGCGATGGCCTGGCGCAGGGCAGCCGTGCCGACGGTGGCGGTATAGGTCGTCTCACCCGCCTGCGCGGCGCGATGGGCGGCGTCGATCACCGGGGCGGGCGTGGGAAAGTCCGGCTCGCCGGTGCCCAGCGAAATTACGTCGCGACCGGCCTTCTTCATTGCGGCGGCCGCTTCGGAAATCTGCAAGATCTCTGACAGTTCCACATCGGCGATGCGGGCGGCGCGACGGAATGGATCAGACATGTAACACCCTATGAGATTCGGCTCTTTATGCAGATAGGCCATTGTTTGCAGCAAAAATAGCCCTATTCTGGCGATGTTATATGCACGGAGGGCATACATGTCAGTCCCGCGCCGGTTTTTGCCCTCTATCAGCCTACTGCAGGCGTTCGAGTCGGTCTGCCGCACCGGCTCTACCCTTGCGGCCGCGCGGGACCTAGACCTGACACAGGGCGCGATCAGTCGGCTGATCCAGAATCTGGAGGCGCAGCTTGGCGTCGCGCTTTTCTTGCGCGAAGGACGCCGGCTGGTGCCGACCGAAGCCGCGCTGTCCTATGCGCGCGACGTGGTCAAGGCGCTGGACCTGATTTCGCGCGGCTCGATGCGGGTCAGATCGAACACAGGCGGGGGCACCTTGTCGCTGTCGATTCTGCCGACGCTTGGCACACGCTGGCTCGCGCCGCGGCTGCCGCGCTTTCTGGCGGCGCATCCCGGCATTACCATCAACCTGGGCACGCGCCTGCGCCCCTTCGATTTCGAGGAGGAGGGTTTTGACGCGGCCATTCATTTCGGCTCGGAAACATGGCCCAACGCGGGCTTCCAGAAGCTCTTCGACGAACGCCTTATCGCCTGCTGTGCGCCGGACTTCCTGACCGGTCACCCGGTGCGGCGAGGAGAGGATCTTCTCGGGCTGCCGCTATTGCAGCTTGAAACCCGGCCGACGGCCTGGCCCGGATGGTTCCGCCAGCACGGAATCGACGCGCCGCTGCCCTATGGCATGCTGTTCGATCAGTTCGGACCGATGATCCAGTCGGCGATCTTCGGGCTGGGTGTCGCCCTGTTGCCGGAGTTTCTGGCCAAGAGCGAGCTGGCCGACGGGCGGCTTGTCACCGCCTGGGGCGATCCGGTCCTCGGGGATGGCAGCTATTACCTCGTCTGGCCCAAGGTCGGCGAATGGTATCCCCCCTTGCAGGCTTTCCGGGCCTGGCTGGCCGAGGAAGCGGCTGATCCTGACGGCACGGCCAATCTGCCCGGTTGACCAAGAGGTCGAATAGCAGCACTGTCCCGCGCATCATGAACCACCGCTCAGACATCCACGACCGTCTTGCTGCCTCGCTCAAATCGGCGCGGAAATCGAAGGGACTCAGCCTCGATGCCGTGGCGAAACTATCCGGGGTCAGCCGGTCAATGGTCAGCCAGATTGAGCGCGGGGAAAGCAGCCCCACGGTCGCGACACTGTGGAATCTGACGCAAGCCTTGCAGGTCGATTTCGCGGGCCTGCTGGAAGGCAAGACCGCGCCGGGGATTGAAGTGATCCGCGCCGACAGCGCCCCCACGATCAACGGCAGGGGCCAGGGTGTGCGTATCCGTATCCTCAGCCCAGCCGAAGCTGCGGGGGAGCATGAGGTTTATGATCTCACGTTCGCCGAGGGCGGGGTTCTGACGTCCGACCCCCATAGCCCGGGTTGCCGCGAACATCTGACGGTGCTGGAAGGCACCGTTCTGGTGCAGTCGGGCGAGGATGAGCGCAGTCTGCAGACCGGCGACACAGCCCGCTATTTCGCCGACAGACCCCATCAAATTTCTGCCGAAAGCCGCGCGCGCGCCATCTTGATCGTCCAGAACAGCTGAGATCGGGGCGAGGGCGCTGCCCTCGCGCTCCCGGGATATTCAGAGACAGAAAATGCAGGTATCCGCCTTTACGGATATTGATCCGCCATATTGACATGTCTGCCGTTTGCAGGCAAAGTTTCCGCAATGATGGAGGTAATGACACCATGACGGACGCCGTCGCCTTTCTGGACCATATGCGCGCCACCCTTTCCGGGATCGAGGCCGAAGGGCTTTTGAAGCGGGAACGGCTGATCACCTCGGCGCAGAGCGCGCATGTGAAGGTGGCCGGGCGCGACATGCTGAACCTCTGCGCCAACAATTACCTCGGGCTGGCGGATGATCCCCGGCTGGTCGCGGCGGCCAAAGGGGCGATGGACGCGCATGGCTATGGCATGGCTTCGGTCCGCTTCATCTGCGGCACGCAGGATCTGCACCGCGCGCTGGAAAAGCGGATCGCCGGATATCTCGGCAAGGACGATTCGATCCTGTTCGCCGCCTGTTTCGACGCGAACGGCGGCCTGTTCGAGCCGCTTCTGGGGCCGGAGGATGCGATCATCTCCGATGCGCTCAACCATGCTTCGATCATCGACGGCATAAGGCTCTGCAAGGCGCGGCGCTACCGTTATGCCAATTCGGACATGGGCGAGTTGGAGGAACGGCTGAAGGAGGCCCGCGCAGGCGGCGCACGGTTCATCCTGATTGCGACCGACGGCGTTTTTTCCATGGATGGCTATCTGGCGAAGCTGGGCCAGGTCCGGGCGCTCGCCGACCGGTATGGCGCGATGGTGATGGTGGACGATTGCCATGCAACCGGCTTCATGGGGCCGCACGGCAGGGGCACGCCTGCGCACGCGGGTGTGTCGGTCGAGATCATGACCGGCACGCTCGGCAAGGCACTGGGGGGGGCGCTGGGCGGCTATATCGCGGGCGCTCAGCCGGTGATCGACCTTTTGCGGCAGCGGGCGCGACCCTATCTTTTCTCCAACGCATTGCCGCCGGCGGTGGTGGCGGCGGGTCTTGTGGCGCTCGATATTGTCGAGGCGGCCGACGACCTGCGTGCGCAACTTTTCGACAATGCCCGCTATTGGCGCGCAGGGCTGGAAGATGCCGGCTTTAGCCTTCTGGCTGGTGAACATCCGATCATCCCGGTGATGCTGGGCGATGCCGCCCTGTCGCAGCGCATGGCAGCAGAACTTTATGAACGCGGCGTCTATGTGGCGGGCTTCTTCTTTCCGGTGGTGCCGAAGGGCCAGGCCCGCATCCGCACCCAGATGAACGCGCGGCTGACGCGCAAGGATCTTGATTTTGCGCTCGACGCCTTCCGGGCGGCGGGCAAGGCGGTGGGGGCGATCTGATGTCGCGTGCGCCGGAAGACACCGTTATTGCAACTTATGAGGCTCACGCGGAAGAACTCCGATCACGATATGATCAGGTTGCAACAGAGGATGTGCTTTCACCCGTATTCGATCTCATGCCGACGCAAGCGAATATCTTGGAGGTCGGCGCGGGCAGCGGACGCGATACGTGTTGGCTAGCTGACAGGGGACACGCTGTTACGGCGGTCGAACCTGTCGCCGCGTTCCGCGAAGCAATTGTCGCGCGCGCGCCAAACGCTACTGTTGTGGACGCGCGCCTTCCCTGCCTTGCCGCTGTTACCGGTAGTTTCGACCTGATATTGGTCAATGCTGTCTGGCATCATCTCCCAGAAACAAGTCGCAAGTCCTCCTTCGCGCGTTTGGCCAAGTTACTGCAACCGGGTGGACGATTGTTCCTCTCCCTTCGTCATGGGCCAGCGGCCCCAGGGCAACCAGTCCACATTCTCAACCCAGATGCGGAAATCCTTCAGGCCAAGGCGGGAAGACTGAGGCTGCTGCGCCGCGTTGCAGCACCTTCGCGTCAAAAAGTGAACATTGCGGCCGGTGTCACCTGGATCTGGCTAGTCTTCGAAAAGGAACGCCTGAAATGACCAATATGATGAAAGCGCTGGTGAAGGCGAAGGCGGAGCCGGGTCTGTGGATGGATCGCCGCCCTGTGCCGGAAATCGGCCCTGACGATGTGCTGATCCGCATCAACAAGACCGGCATCTGCGGCACCGACATTCATATCTGGAACTGGGATGAATGGGCGGCGCGTACCGTGCCGGTGCCCCTGATCACCGGCCACGAATTCGCGGGCGAGATTGTCGAGCTGGGCCGCAACGTGACCGATCTGACCATAGGTCAGCGTTGTTCCGGCGAGGGGCATCTGATTGGACATCACAGCCGCCAGTCGCGGTCGGGCAAGTTCCATCTTGACCCCGAAACCCGTGGCATCGGGGTGAATGAACCGGGTGCCTTTGCCCAATATCTTCGCCTGCCCGCCTTCAATGTGGTGCCGCTGCCCGATGAGATCGACGATGAAATTGGTGCGATCCTGGACCCGCTGGGCAATGCGGTTCACACCGCGCTGAGCTTCGATCTGATCGGCGAGGATGTGCTGATCACCGGCGCCGGGCCGATCGGCATCATGGCAGGCGCCATCGCCCGGCATGTCGGTGCGCGCAATGTGGTGATCACCGATGTCAATCAGGCCCGGCTCGATCTGGCGGCAGAGGTCGCCGATGTGGTGCCGGTCAACGTGGCGCAAGAAAACCTCAAGGACGTGCAGGCCCGGCTGAAAATGGCGCAAGGCTTTGATGTCGGTATGGAAATGTCCGGCAATCAGGCGGCGCTTGACCAGATGGTCGAGGCAATGGTGATGGGTGGGCGCATCGCCATGCTGGGCATCCCGCCCGGCAAAAGCCCGGTGGACTGGAGCCGGATCGTCTTCAAGGCGATCACCATCAAGGGGGTCTATGGCCGCGAGATCTTCGAGACCTGGTACAAGATGATCGCCATGTTGCAAAACGGTCTTGACGTGCGCAAGGTCATCACGCACCGCTTCAAGGTGGACGAGTTCAAGGACGGGTTCGCCGCGATGAAGTCCGGGCTTTCGGGCAAGGTCGTTCTCGACTGGCGGTGAGGGAAGGCGGAGGCAGGCATGGCGGATAATTTGCGGGCGCTCTTTCAGCTCGATCCGCAGGTCTGCTTCCTGAACCACGGGTCTTATGGCGCCTGTCCGCTTGCGGTTTTCGAGACCTATCAGGGCTGGCAGGCCCGGCTGGAGCGGCAGCCCGTCGCCTTCATGAACCCGCGCCATCTGGCCACCCTGTTCGCCGATGTGGGCGCGGCGCTCGGTGGGGCATTGGGCGCGGACCCGGACGATCTGGTGGCGGTCACGAATGCGACCGCCGGGCTAAACATTGTCGCGCGGTCGCTGCCGCTGGCGCCAGGCGACGAGATTTTGACGACCGATCACGAATATGCGGCACTCGACAAGACCTGGGCCTTTGTCGCACGGCGGACAGGTGCGGTCATCCGTACCGTGACGGTGCCTCTGCCCCTGACATCGGTGGAAGCCTTTACCGAGGCGCTGGTGGCGGCGATCACCCCCCGCACCAAGGTCTTGTTTCTGAGCCACATCACCTCGCCCACTGCGCTGCTTTTTCCCATCGAACGCGCCATCGCCGCCGCACGTGCGCGCGGCATCTGGACGGTGGTGGACGGCGCCCATGCGCCGGGCCAGATTCCCTTGAATCTGAATGCGTTAGGCGCGGATTTCTACGCCGGAAACTGCCATAAATGGATGATGGCACCGAAAGGGTCTGCCTTCCTTTTCGCCCGGCCTGAGATGCAGGGGCTGCTCGAACCGGCCCTGATCAGCCATGGCTGGACCGAGGAGGGCACAACCCCCGGCCCCTTTGGCGGCAGCGCCTTTCAAGATGCGTTCCAGTTTCAGGGGACGCGTGATCACGCGGCCTTTCTGTCCATTCCGGCGGCGCTGGAATTCGCCAGGGTTCAGGGCTGGCAAGGGGTCGCGGACCGATGCCGGATCATGGCGCAGGAAACGGCGGAAAGGCTGCGCGGGCTGATTGGACTGCCCGCGCTTTCAAGCCCGGAATTCTGTGCGCCGCAGATGGTTTCGGTGCGGCTGCCGGACGGGACGGCGAATCTGCGCGATGCCTTTCTGGACAGGTATGGCATTGAGATTCCCTTCCCGATCTGGCGGGGGCAAAGCCATCTGCGCCTGTCGGTGCAGGGCTATAACGTGCAAGCGGAGATGGACCAATTACACGCCGCCGTTGCGGTGGAACTGCGCCCCGGCGGGTGGCTGGCGCCCCCGCCAGACGGGCCGCTGCGGCAGGCCTGACCAGGTATTCCCAACGTATTCCAAAAAGGCGCTGGGAAATGCCTTGCCAGACCTCAGCCGACGGCAATACGGGGGCGACCCTGGGCGGTGATCCTGAGCCGCGCCTCGATGAACATCGGCTGGCCCTCGACCTCCACCTGGGTGATGTCGCGCTCGGCGGTCAGGCGGATTTCCTCGACCCCTGCGGCACCTGCCCGCTCTGACGCCTCGGCGCGGAGGGCGGTTTCCAGCGCCTCGAGCGCGGCCTCCTGCGAGGGGAACCGCTTGGGTCCGTCGCTGAGATGGGCGGCAAAGATGCCGGGGCCGGGGGCGGTGACAATGCCGGTCGCACTCATCGACACCTGACCCACCACCGCGCCGATGGCATTGGCCACGCCCGCGTGGACAGGAAGGATCATCCTTGTGCCCAGCCGTGCGCCAAGGGGCGCGTAATAGTTGGGCGCCGATGCCCCCAGCCCAATCACGGGAACCCCGAGCGATAGCGAGGTGCGCACGATACCCTGATGCTGCGCCAGCCCCGCCTGTGTCAGCGGATGACGGGCCAGACGTTCGGACGTTTCCTGACCCCAGTCATAGGCATCTTCGTCAAATGCCGCTTCCAGAAGACAATCCATCGTCTGCTGTTCAAGCTGGGCCACGATGCGCGCGGCCAGATCGGGCGCAGTCCGCGCGATCCGGTCGCCACGGCCATTGCGCCGACGTGCGAAGAGCGTCACCGCCTTTTCCGCCGCGGCCGCATCCCAACTGTCGAGCCGGCCAAGGACATGGCTCGCGTCCGATGGCGTGACGCCGGAAATCATCACCGCACCGCGCGAGACGAGTTTCATCAGCGCCGGAATCTCCAGCCGGGTGCGGGCGGCATCCGACAGGCGCTGCGGCCCGGCGAGAAGCCGGCCGGCGACCGTCTGTTCGCGCGGGGAAAGACCGGGGGGTGGTCCGCCATGCCACATCGGCAGGGCAAAGCGCCCGTCATGTTCGCCGGGCGTATCAAAGGTCAGCCACTGATCAAGCGCCTGATGCACCAGTTCCGGGAAATCCCGCGCGGCCAGCGCGACCGGCATCAGCCGCCGCGGCCCGAGCCTGAGGCCGGTTTCCAGACCGTCGATCAGATGCACTTCGCTGTCGCCGCCAAGGCCGGTGGTGCGCATCGCCACGGCTTCGACCATGGTGCGGAAGCTGCCCACGCGCGCGCCCATCGGGTCGATCGCGGGTTTGCCATCCTTCAGCAAACAGACATCCGTTGTCGTGCCGCCGATGTCGCTGACCAGAGCATCCCGTTCGCCCGTAAGCCAGCTTGCCCCGGCGATGGAGGCCGCCGGGCCGGACAGAATGGTTTCAATCGGCCGTTCCCGCGCCAGAGTCGCCGACACAAGCGCCCCGTCGCCGCGCACCACCATCAGGGGGGCCTTGATGCCAAGGCTTTCCATATGCGCCTCACACGCTGAAATCAGGCGGTCGATCATGCCGATCAGCCGCGCGTTCAGAACGGCGGTCAGCGCCCGGCGTGGGCCG
Organism: Paracoccaceae bacterium; assembly: GCA_035433445.1. Classification (GTDB taxonomy): domain Bacteria; phylum Pseudomonadota; class Alphaproteobacteria; order Rhodobacterales; family Rhodobacteraceae; genus TMP-24. The sequence continues at coordinate 12,153 of DAORUY010000022.1, read as the reverse complement.
TTCAGCCCGGCCGAGAGTTCGTGCGAACAGGTCACGGGTCTATGGGTCAGGTCACGGATCAGATCGCGCGCGGCATTTTCATGGGCGGGGTTGCGGGTGGCGAAGGATGCGGCCACGGCAAAGCCGGTGACTTCGGGGGAAAGGCGGCGCACCTCGGCTTCAAGCGTCGCCTTGTCGAGCGGCGCGGCCTCGGCCCCGCCGTGATTGTGCCCGCCGGAGATGAGAACGGCGGGGTCGCCCTTCATCGCCTCGGTCAGACCGGCGCGGCTCAGCTCCGGTTCGTCAAAACCGATGAAGATCAGCGCGACGCGGCCGCCCTGCCCCTCGACAAGCGCATTGGTGACCAGCGTGGTCGAGAGCGAGAGCATGGCGATATCGGCGGGTTTGATCCCTGCCTCAAGGATGGCCGCATCAATCGCCCGCCCGACGCCCAGCGCCAGATCGGGCCGGGTGGTCAGCGATTTGGCGGAGGCGATGACCTGATCGGTCTTCTCCTCAAGAATGACCGCGTCGGTATAGGTGCCACCCGTATCGACGCCCAGAAGATATGTCATGTTCGAACCCTTTGTGCCGCTGGCGGTCAGACAGAACGAAGGATGCGTTCCGCCCCCATCCAGCCGACAAGAATGCTGGGCGCATTGGTATTGCCACCGATCAGCGTTGGAAAGACCGAAGCATCACAAACGCGCAATCCGCTGACGCCATGCACGCAAAGATCGCTGTCCACGACCGATGTGTCCGCCGTTGGCCCCATGCGGGCCGTGCAGGACGGATGATAGACGGTGCCTGAGCGCGCGCGGAAATCGGCGATCAGGGCTTCGTCGCTTTGCACCTGGGGGCCGGGGCGGAGTTCTTCGGCGATCAGGCTGCGGATCGGTTCTTGTGCCGCGATATGGCGAAGGAATTTGACCGCCAGCAGCATCTCGGCCACATCGTGATCGGTCGAGAAGGCATTGGCCGCGATCCGGGGATGGGCCAGCGGGTCGGCCGATTTAAGCGTGATCGCGCCCCGGCTGGTCGGGCGACAGTTCGACAGGCCGATGGAGAGGCCCGAGAAGGGATCGGGGGTGAGGAGCGGGCGTTCCCCTTCGCGCGGGATCAGGGTTGAAAAGGCCTGAAAATACAATTGCATGTTCGGGCGGGCAAGATCGGGCGAGGTGCGGAAGAACCCGCCGCCATGGTTGATCGACTTGGCCAACGGGCCAGCGCCGGACAGGAAATATTGCATCCCCGCCCGGAGCTTGCCCCACCAGGGCCTGAGCAGGTCATTGTAGGTCGGCACCTTCATCCGCCAGGTGTAATTGATGCCCTGATGGTCGTTCAGATGCTGGCCGACGTTGGGACTATGGATCCGGGGGGCGATGCCAAGCGCCTGAAGCGCCGCCGCATCGCCGATGCCCGACAGCATCAGAAGCTGCGGCGAATTGATCGCGCCGCCGGACAAGATCACCTCGCGCCCGGCAAGCACCTGATGGCGCTGGCCGCGGCATTCATATTCGACGCCGGTGGCGCGGGTGCCGTCAAACAGAACCCGCGTGACCTGCGCCTGTGTCAGGACCGTCACATTGGGTCGCTTCATCGCAGGCCGCAGGAAAGCGCGCGCGGTGGAGTTGCGTCGGGCGCCGCGGATCGTCATCTGGTAGATGCCCGCGCCTTCCTGTTCGGCCCCGTTGAAATCGGGATTGACCGGCAGGCCGGTCGCAGCAGCGGACGCGATGAAAGTCTCGCACAGCGGATGCAGATCACTCCGGTTGGCGGAGATGAAAAGCGGCCCGCCCGCTCCCCGCCAGTGATCGGCGCCCGCCTCGTTATCCTCGATCGCGCGATAGGCCTGGCGGACCCGTTCGGCGCCCCAGCCCGGATTTCCGGCGGCCTCCCAATCGTCGTAGTCGCTGGAATGGCCGCGGATCCAGACCATCGCATTGATGGAGGAGGAGCCGCCAAGGATCTTGCCCCTCGGCCAATGGTCACGCGCGCCCGCCAGACCGGGGTCGGGCTCGGTCCGGTAAAGCCAGTTGACGGCGGGGTCGTAGAAGAGCTTGCCATAGCCGAGCGGCAACTGGACATAAAAGCGCCGGTCGGTGCCACCGGCTTCCAGAACGAGGACAGAGTGGCGCCCGTTCGCGGAAAGCCTTTCCGCCAGAACACAGCCGGCCGATCCCGCACCGACGATGATATAGTCAAACGTCTTGTGCTGCATCCGACGCCCCTTTTTGCAGCATTTCTGAACGCAGCGCCCGCCAAGCGCCGTACTCTTCACGACAAAATGGGTCGTATTCAGACGACCGCTCGATCTGTTCGCTGCCAGTATCAGCACAAAGGGCGCGCGCTACGGCGCTGCCGGTCACTGCCACCCCCCGCGCCTGTCGTGGCCGGGTCCGTCTGACGGCATGACATGGCCAATTGTCGCATGCGGTGAAAGCGGCTGGACTGTCGCGCGCCCGGATGAGACAGATAATGCGGTTTCTGAATGACAGTCTGGGCCAGCCGGATGTTCTGAAATGACAACCTATTCCGCCGTCATCGAATGCCTGTGGCTGTGGACCAACGGCAGCCTTGGAACCATCGCGACCATTCCGTTTGGCCGGGACAGCCACATCCCGAACGCAAGACGGGGCGGCAAGTGGCGTTTCTGCGGCCCTTGCGACATTGAGGGGAGAACCAGATGACCAAGGACGATAAGACGGGCCAATATGCTTCGCCCCCCTGCCTGGCGCATGAGGTCGATCCGACCTATTTCGATCCGCTGGCCGTGGACCCCCAACAGGCCAGCGATGTGGCACGGTGGCGCAAGGTGGAGCGGGCGCGCCTGCTGGAGGCGCGGGCGGCCCTGTCGGTGGCGGCGCGGCAGGCGGCGGCGCAGGCGATTGCCGGACATCTTGACCAGTTTCTGGAAGACCGCTTCGGCACACTTCAGGGCCTGACCGTGTCGGCCTGGTGGCCGATCAAGGCGGAACTTGACCTGCGCTTCTGGCTGGAGGGTCTGGCGGCGCGAGGCGCGCGGGGGGCGCTGCCGATCGTTGCCACCCGCGCCGCGCCGCTGATCTTCCGGGTCTGGAACCGTCAGGCGCGAATGGAGCGCGGGTTCTGGAACATTCCGGTGCCCGCCGAGGGCGCGCCGGTCCTGCCCGACATCACGCTGTCGCCCGTGGTCGGCTGGGATGCGGAGAGCTATCGGCTGGGCTACGGCGGCGGCTATTTCGACCGCACGCTGGCCGCGGCCAGCCCGCGCCCGCTGGCCATCGGCATCGGGCTTGATGCGGCGCGGATCCCCACCATCTTTCCGCAACCCCATGACATCGCCATGCAGGCTATCATCACCGAAACCGGCACACATTTCGAAAAGGGCCGCCCATGACCACCTCCGCCGAAAAGATGCGGGCCTGGCGGGGTCCGGCGATCCTGAGTTACGGCTTCCGCCCGTTTTTTCTGTTCGGTGCCATCTGGGCGGCGCTGGCGATGGTCCTGTGGCTTCTGATGCTGACCGGCGCCTATGGCCTGCCGACCGCCTTTGACCCGGTGTCCTGGCACGCCCATGAATTCCTGTTCGGCTATCTTGGCGCGGTTCTGGGGGGCTTCTTGCTCACCGCGGTGCCGAACTGGACCGGACGGCTGCCGATGGTCGGCTGGCCACTGGCGGGGCTGATGGCGCTTTGGATCGCCGGGCGGCTGGCGGTGAGCGTTTCGGCCGCTCTTCCCAGGGGATGGGTGATGGCGCTTGACCTGGCCTATCCGCTGGCGCTGGCCCTAGTTCTGGCGCGCGAAATCATCGCGGGAAAGAACTGGAAGAACCTTGCAGTGCTGCTTCTGGTTCTGGCCATGGCGCTGGGCAATGCCCTGTTTCACATTGAGGCAGCGCAAGGGGGCTATCCCGCGGCGGGCATCGGGATGCGGCTGGGACTTGGCGTTGCGGTCATGCTGATTTCGGTGATCGGCGGGCGCATCGTGCCCAGCTTTACCCGCAACTGGCTGGTGCAGCGCCGCAACCCGGCGCTGCCGGTGCCGTTTGGCCGGGCGGATGGTCTGGTGCTGCTGGTGACTTTGGTGACGCTGGGCGTCTGGGTGATCTGGCCCGCGCAGGTCATAACGGCGGGGCTTTGCGCGGTGGCGGGTCTTGCGCAATTCTGGCGGCTGTCACGCTGGTCAGGCCGCCAGACGGGTTCCGAGGCGTTGGTCTGGGTGCTGCATGTGGGCTATGCCTTTGTGCCGCTTGGGTTCCTTGCGATGGCGGCGGGCCTGCTCCTGCCCGGCATGGGCCCGGCGGCACAGCACATCTGGATGGCCGGAGCCGTCGGACTGATGACGCTGGCGGTGATGACGCGCGCCAGCCTTGGCCATTCGGGGCGGCCCCTGCAGGCCACCCGCCCGATCGCGGCAATCTACGTCGCGTTGATCATCGCGGTCGTGGCGCGTTTCGCCGCCGGGGGCTTACCGGGCGAAACCTGGTTGCTGCATCTTGCCGGATCGGCATGGGTCGCGGCTTTCGCGGGCTTTGCCGTGGTCTACTGGCCCATTCTGACCCGCCCGAAGGTCGCCCCGCGCCGCCCCATGCAGGCCTAACCGGGAGGACCAAATTGCCGCGAAATCAGCTATGCGTTTGCAAATCGCCGGTTTACGTGGATGTTTGAGTCCGAAGTGGAGAGGTCATGCGTCTGAAGGGTAAGAAAATTCTGATTACGGCCGCCGGTCAGGGCATCGGCAGGGCCGCAGCGCTGGCCTGTCTGCGCGAAGGCGCGCGGGTTATCGCGACGGATCTGAGCGAACCCTTGCTGGCAGGGCTGGAGGACGCGGATATTCAGCGGCTGGATGTGACCGACAGTGCCGCAATCCTGAGGCTTGCCGAAGCGCTTGGCCCGATCGACGGCCTTTTCAACTGTGCGGGTTTTGTTCACCACGGCACGATTCTGGATGTGACCGATGCCGACTGGGACTTCGCCTTTCGCCTGAATGTCACGGCGATGATGCAGATGACCCGCGCCTTTCTGCCTGGCATGTTGGACCGCGCAACGGAAGGTGGGACGGCCTCCATCCTGAACATGGCGTCGGTGGCATCATCGGTGAAGGGGTTTGTCAATCGCACAGCTTATGGCGCGACAAAAGCGGCTGTCATCGGGATGACGAAGGCGATTGCAGCGGACTTCGTGAAGGATGGCATCCGCTGCAACGCGCTGTGTCCGGCCACGGTAGACACGCCTTCGCTGCGGGGGCGTATTGCCGCTGCCGCAGACCCGGTGCAGGCCGAAAAGGATTTCATCGCCCGTCAACCCATGGGACGGCTGGCAAGCGTCGAGGATATTACGCCGATGGTTGCCTATCTTCTGTCGGACGAAAGCCGGTTCGTGACCGGGCAGGCCGTGCTTGTGGATGGCGGCGTGATGATCTGACCGGACGCGGGGCCGGGCAAACGAATCTGTTGATGAGGGTGGGATGAAACTGCTGCGTTATGGCCCGGTGGGGCAGGAAAAACCGGGGCTTCTGGATGATACGGGCCGGGTGCGTGATCTGTCCGCCCATGTTGATGACATCGCGGGTTCCGTGCTGCTGCCGGAAGGGTTGGGGCGGCTTGCGGCACTTGACCCCGCCACGCTGCCGCTGGTCGCGGGTACGCCCCAAGCCGGGTTGCGCCTTGGCCCCTGTGTCGGGCGGATCGGCAAATTCATCTGCATCGGCCTGAACTATGCCGATCATGCCGCCGAAAGCGGCCTTCAGGTGCCGCCGGAGCCTGTCATCTTTAACAAATGGACTTCGGCCGTTGTCGGGCCGGACGATACGGTGGAAATCCCGCGCGGATCGCAGAAGACCGATTGGGAGGTGGAACTGGCCGTCGTTATCGGCAAGGGCGGCAAATATATCGCCGAGGCTGATGCGCTGACCCATGTCGCCGGATATTGCGTCGCGAATGATGTGTCCGAGCGGGAATATCAGATCGAACGCGCGGGCACCTGGGACAAGGGCAAGGGCTGCGATACGTTCGGGCCGATCGGTCCCTGGCTGGTGACGCCGGACGAGATGGCCGATGTCGCCAATCTGAAAATGTGGCTGGAGGTTGATGGCCGCCGTTTTCAGAATGGCTCCACCGCGACGATGGTCTACAAGGTGCCCTTCCTGATTTCCTACGTCAGCCGCTTCATGTCGCTGCAACCGGGCGACGTGATTTCGACGGGAACGCCCCCGGGCGTCGGCATGGGCCAGAAGCCCCCGGTCTATCTGAAGGGCGGTGAGGTGATGCGGCTGGGCATTGACGGGCTGGGAACCCAGACCCAGCATGTGATCCGGTCTTGAACCACCAGAACCGGCCCTGCAATGCGAATTGGGTTTGCGTCCGGGGGCACAACCTTCTTAAGTTAGGCACGATCCTGACCCACATGGCATGAGGTTTCCCCACATGGCGCCCAACGATCAGAAACGCGCGCTGACCCTTCGCGATGTGTCGGAGGCCTCCGGCGTGTCGGAGATGACGGTCAGTCGGGTGTTGCGCAACCGTGGCGACGTGAGCGAGGCGACCCGTGACCGCGTGCTGGATGCCGCGCGCCGCCTTGGCTATGTGCCCAACAAGATCGCAGGGGCGCTGGCCTCGCAGCGGGTCAATCTGGTGGCGGTGATCGTGCCGTCGCTCTCGAACCTTGTCTTCCCCGAGGTCCTGAGCGGCATTTCCGAGGAACTGGAAGATACCGGACTTCAACCCGTCTTCGGTGTCACCAACTATTCGGCCGAAAAGGAAGAGGCAGTTCTTTATGAGATGCTCTCCTGGCGGCCATCGGGCGTGATCGTCGCCGGTCTGGAACATTCGCCGACCGCGCGGGCGATGCTGGAGAATGCAGGTATGCGGATTGTCGAGATCATGGATGTCGACGGCGAGCCGGTGGATTCGGTCGTGGGGATTTCCCACAAGCGCGCGGGGCTGGAGATGGCGCGCGCCATCGTGAAGGCAGGCTATAGCAAGATCGGCTTTCTGGGCACGAAGATGCCCGACGACCATCGGGCGCGCAAACGGCTGGAAGGGTTCGAGGCCGGGCTGGCCGAGGCCGGGCTCGGGCTGGCGGACAGTGAATTCTATTCCGGCGGATCGGCCCTTCTGAAGGGACGGGAAATGACGGATACGATATTGAAGCGTTCGCCAGACCTCGATTTTCTTTATTATTCCAATGACATGATCGGGGCGGGTGGGCTTCTTTACTGTCTCGACAAGGGGATCGACGTTCCAAACAAGCTGGGCCTTGCGGGGTTCAATGGTGTTGACCTCTTGGAAGGTCTGCCGCGCCGTCTGGCGACGATGGATGCCTGCCGCCGCGAAATCGGCCGTCAGGCGGCGCAGATCATTGCCGGCCATGGCCATTCGGAGATGATCGGCGGCGAGCGGATCGAGCTGACGCCGACGCTTCAGCCCGGCGATACGATCAGGCGCGTCTGAGGATATAGATATCCATAATCCAGCCGTGATCCGCGCGCGCCTGTGCGCGGGTTTCGACAATCCGGTCAGACAGGTCCGCCAGTCGCCCTGACAGGCTGATTTCTTCCTTCATTCCGACATAGGCACCCCACCAGATGTGCAGCCCTTCCGGGGCAAGCGCCCGGAAGGAACATTCGCCATCGAGCATCACGGCAACCGTATCGACCCCGGGCGGCCAACCTTCGTCGCGCAGCTTGCGTCCGGTGGTGACAATGAAGGGCGCACCGATGTCATTGATCGGAATCGCATGGGCGGCCGTCAGTGCCTGAAGCGCGGTGATGCCGGGGATCACACTGACCTTCAGATCGAGAGAACCCGCCAGCCGCGCGGCAATCCTGAGCGTGCTGTCGTAAAGCGACGGATCCCCCCAGACCAACAGCGCGACACGGCCGCTGGGGCCGATTTCCGCCTGAATAGTGTCTTTCCAGACCAGCGCAATCGCATCATGCCATTCATCGACCCGCTGGCGGTAGTCTGCAGTCCGCTCGTCGCGGACCGGCAGATCGAAGCCGACGATCCGGGTCGCGGGGTTGGTGACGACCTCGGTACAGATCGCGCGGCGCAACTCGGCCAGATCGGCCTTCGTTTCGCCCTTGCGCGGGATCATCACCAGATCGGCGGAATTGAGTGCCTTGATCGCCTGAAGCGTCAGGTGATCGGGATTGCCGGTGCCAATACCCACAAGAAGCAGTTCGATCATCTCGCCCTCCGCCCATCTTCATGGCAAAACGCCCCGCGCAAGTCCATGCGCGGGGCGTTTCAGGATTTCATGCGGCACTCAATGCGCCGGACCGTTCCAAAGCCGCGCCGACAGCCAGCCAAGCACCGCCCAAGTCGCCAGCGCCGCACCAAGAACACGGGCCGAGAACATGGCCGCGACCTCTGGCGGGGCGACGCCGAAGTAGGCGTCGATCTCGGGCGCGCCGATCACATGCGGCAGTGCCAGAAGTGCCCCGGCAATGGCCGCTGTCAGGAAGTTCCGGCCATAGGCCAGCAGCGCCAGCCCGGCACCCGTGGCGATCACCGTGGTCCACCACCAGACCTGACGTTCGCCAAGGTCGGCAGCCACCGTTCCCGGCAGTTCGGGCGCAAGCCCCATCGCCGGGGCAAGCTGAAACGCGACGAACCCGGCAATACCCCACAAGATACCGTCGCGTGTGGTGACCTGGATGCCGAAATTTGCGGCCAGTGCAAAGCCCGCCACCAGCATCAGCCCATAGGATACATAGACCAAGAGCATGAAGAGCACGGTCAGCGCATTGCGCTTGACCTGCGATTCCTCACTCGCTGGGGCAGGATGCTCATGCGCCGGCGTGCCTTCGGCATGGGTGTGGTCCTCCGCTGCGTCAGGTTCCGCGGCAGTGGCGTCGTGATCGTGGGCGGCCTCAGTCGGCTGGGCGCCCTGGAAATGCACCAGGGCGCCCGATTCATATTCTTCAGCCAGAAGCAGGACATTCTGGACAAAAGCAAAATGCAGCAAGGCCGCAAGCAGCCCTGCCGCACAGCCAGCGAACAGCGCGCTGGCGAGCATACGTTGGATCATGATGTGACGGGCTTAGGCCTTAGTGGCAGGGAAAGCCGGTGGCGTGGCGCACGTCATGGGCTGCATCATGCAGCGTCGCGGACTGGGCATGGCCCGCCACGAACAGAACCGTTGCGCCGACAAGCGCCACGAAAAGGATCGACAGCAGCCCCGAAGCGGATTTGGTGGTCGAGTTGGTCATCGCGTTCATTTCAGTCTCCTTGGCCGTCACACCCGACGGCAATCGCGTTACCTTCACGCACGGCCGGTCTCCTGACTCGCGGGTCGCAGCCTGCTTTCCGCCTTCCCGGGATGGGTGATCCCAGTGGCATTCGGAAAGCCGCTCGCCGCTTACAGTCGCGGGGGCGGTTGGGGCTTTGGGTGCCGCTTTGGTTCACCCTTCCCCATTCCCGTTTCAGTCCGGACGCTTTGCGCCGTCGGACACCGTGCCAGACCCTTGTGCCGCTTTCCCCGTCCCCCGGTCAAGGCCGAAAGCGGCAGACCTGATCCAACTGCGACCTGCCTGTCTTTCATTGTGGCGCAAATATCCCCCGGGGGTCCAAGGGGGGCAGTGCCCCCTTCAGTCGAAGAGCGGCCCCAGAAGGATCAGCGCGGGACCATCGGCAGCCTCTTCGGCGATCAGCTGTTCCATGCTTGCCAACGTACCCCGGACCAGTTTCTGGGCGGGGGTAGAGACGCTTTCAGCCAGGATTGCGGGGGTGTCGGGCGACATGCCCGCCCCCGTCAGCCGCCGGGTCAACTCTCCAAAGGTGCGCTTGCCCATGAAGATGACTGTGGTTGCCTGCGGGTCGGCCAGGGCTGCAAAATTCAGATCCTCCGGCAAGGCACCGGTCACATCATGGCCCGTGACGAACTGCACCCGCCGCGCGGTCAGCCGCCGAGTCAGGGGAATGCCCGCCGCCGCCGCCGCCGCCATGGCCGAAGTGACGCCGGGAATGATTTCATAACCGATTCCGGCCTCGCGCAGCGCGACAATCTCTTCTTCCAGCCGTCCGAACAGGCCAGAATCACCGGATTTCAACCGCACGACCTTCGCACCCGTCCTGGCGTAATCGACCAGCAGGCGACTCACATGATCTTGCTTGGGCGAAGGCCGTCCTGCCCGCTTGCCCACGCCCACCAGATCGGCGCCTGCGCGCGCATGCTGCAAGATCGGCCCGGCCGACAGATCGTCGAACAGAACCGCATCCGCCGCCTGCAACCGCGCCACCGCCTTGAGCGTCAGAAGCTCCGGGTCGCCCGGGCCGGAGGAGACGAAACTGACAAAACCGCTCATGTCGCCTCCGCGATCAGATGAAAGAAGGTGCCCGTCGCATGACCCCGGCGCGAGCCGGTCTCGGCCACCGCATCGCCATTGGCATCAACGACCTGCGCGAGCCCCATATCGGGTTGCTCCAGAATTGTCGAATAGTGGAATTCGTGCCCCCTGAGCCGCGCGCCCTGCCCATGGCCGGGGATCGGAGCGGCCAACGTCGCCAACCGATAGCCCAGATGCATCCGGCGCTTTTCGAAGCTGGTCACCAGGCCCAAGAGCCCCGCCATCTCGAAACTTCTGCCCGCCTTGTCGACGATTGCGGAACCCATCGCCATGTAACCGCCGCACTCTCCATGCACGGGCCGGGTTTCCGCGAACGCCCTGATACCGGCGCGAAAGGTCTGTGCCGCGCTTAAGGTCGCGCCATGCAGCTCGGGGTATCCGCCTGGCAGCCAGCAACAATCTGCGCCCTCGTCCGGCGCCTGATCGGCCAGCGGGGAAAACGGCATGATCTCCGCACCAGCGCGTCGCCAGCCCTCCAGCAGATGCGGATAGACGAAAGAAAAGGCTGCATCGCGCGCCAGCGCGATCCGCTGGCCGGGCGGGCGCACCGCAACCTGTGGGCGGGCCGACACCCGGGTCGGGCGGGCCGCGGCCACCAGCGCGTCCAGATCCAGACTGTCTGCGATGAAACGCCCCGCCTCGTCGATGATCCGATCGAGTTCCGGCGTTTCCTCCGCCTGCACCAGACCCAGATGCCGCTCCGGCATCTCGATCGCGGTGCGGCGTGGCAGGGCGCCAAAGACCGGCAGCCCGATCTCAGCCATCCCGACGCGCACCAGCGCCTCATGGCGCGGGCTGGCCACCCGGTTCAGGACAACCCCGGCAATCGCTACATCAGGGCGCATCGCGCGAAACCCCAGCGCCACAGCCGCCGCCGATTGCGCTTGGCCGGACACATCCAGAACCAGCACCACAGGCCAGCCGGTCAGAGCGGCAAGGTCGGCACTGGCACCCGTCCCCGTCTCGCCCGGCTGCGCAACGCCGTCGAATAGCCCCATAGAGCCTTCCGCCAGGATCAGATCAGCTTCCCCGGCCTCGCCGACCAGCCCGGCGATCCGCGCCTCGGCCATCGCCCAGCTGTCCAGATTGACCGACGCCCGCCCTGACGCCGCCCGATGAAAGGCCGGGTCTATGTAGTCCGGCCCGCTCTTGAACGGCTGCACCGCCATCCCGCGCGCCCTGAGCGCCGCAAGCAACCCCAGCATCAGCGTGGTCTTTCCTGTGCCTGACGCGGGCGCGGAAATCAGAAGGCCCGGCGTCGGAGTCACGCCCGGCCTCCTCATGATGTCTCCGGGAAACGCGGCTCGGTGCCGACCGGCCGGTAGCGGCGGTCATAATCGCCTGCATAGAGCCTGCTTTCGTCGAAGTTCTCAGCGCCGATCGACGGGCCAACGAAGATCAGCGCCGTGCGTTCCATCTCGGCGCCCACCGCGGTTTCAAGGGTCGCGAGCGTCGCGCGCACCACTCGCTGATCGGGCCAACTGGCGCGCCAGATGATCGCGACGGGGCAATCCTGCCCGTAGTGCGGCACAAGCTCCGCCACCACCTGATCCAGCACATGGATCGACAGATGAATGGCCAGCACGGCGCCGGTCCGGGCAAAGTTTTCCAGCGTCTCGCCCTCTGGCATGCTGGTCGCCCGCCCGGAGGTCCGGGTCAGGATCACGGATTGCGCCACCCCCGGCAAGGTCAGTTCGGCCCCCAAAATCGCGGCGGCGGCGGCAAATGACGGCACGCCCGGCGTCACGTCATAGGGAATACCCAGCGCCCTCAGCCGGCGAAGCTGCTCGCCCATCGCCGACCAGATCGACAGATCCCCCGAATGCAGCCGCGCCACATCCT